>JBEGJW010000027.1:0-16653 GCA_041184445.1 Actinomycetota bacterium
CTGGCTCATCCTGTTGCAACATAAGCCACATCGCCTTTACATAGTCACCCGCGTATCCCCAGTCGCGCTTTGCATCGGTGTTGCCGAGCACGAGCTCTTTATCGACACCGAGTTTGATTCGCGCTGCAGTATTGGTGATTTTGCGAGTAACGAATTCAAGTCCTCGTCGCGGTCCTTCATGGTTGAACAAAATTCCTGAACACGCATAGAGGTCATAGCTCTCGCGGTAATTCATGGTTATGTTGTGCCCGAACACTTTGGCAACGCCGTATGGCGAACGTGGATGGAAAGGAGTCATCTCGGTTTGCGGTACTTCACGCACTTTGCCGAACATTTCCGAAGACGACGCCTGATAGAAACGAATCGGATTGTTCTGCGCTCCACCGACCATGCGAACAGCTTCAAGCGCACGAAGCACGCCAAGACCCGTCACGTTTGCCGTGAGCTCGGCTTGATTGAACGACATCGCCACAAACGAAATGGCACCAAGGTTGTAAAACTCGTCGGGCTGAACATATTCAAGTGCGGTCACCAAACTTGTGAGATCGGTCAGATCTCCTGGGACAATCTCTACATATGGAAACTCGTCGCGCAAGAGTTCGGCACGTGGATTGTGCTGTCCCTTCATCATGCCGAAGACCTTGTACCCCTTCCCATGCAAAAACTCTGCGAGGTGGCGACCGTCTTGACCTGTGATCCCCGTGATGAAGGCTTTACGCATAAGGATTCCAAATCTATCAGTACGATCACAGGCGTGATTGCTGTTCTTGCTGGTGGTGTTGGCGCTGCACGTTTTCTTCGTGGACTCCTGCTCGAAGTCGAACCTCAACTCATCTCGTCAATAGTCAATACCGGCGACGACACTGTGCTGCACGGCTTGAACATTTCGCCAGACCTCGACACCGTCACCTACACCCTTGCAGGCGCCATTGACCCCGAGCGCGGCTGGGGGCTGGAAAACGAAACATGGACTGCAATGGGAGCATTGTCTCGATATGCCACAACTCGCCCACCTAATTCGCACGCTGCACCAACGTGGTTCAACCTTGGCGACAAGGACTTAGCAACACACTTCTACAGAACTGCACGACTTGCCGAAGGCGCAACACTTGCCCAAGTGACTGTTGAAATTGCCCAAGCATGGGGGCTCGATTTACAACTTGTTCCCATGACCAACGACAGCGTGCAAACAGTAATCACGCTTGCCGAAGACTGCGCTGCTGGTAGTGCAGGAACTGAAATTAGTTTTCAGGAATATTTCGTGAAACATCACCACAGCGTTGCGGCGTCTGGTGTGAAGTTCGTTGGTTCTTCAGAAGCAAAGCCAAATGGGTTAGACATTCTGGCAAGCGCAGATTCCATTCTGATCGCGCCGTCAAACCCGTTGGTTTCCATTGCGCCAATTCGTTCACTTTCCGGAGTCGACGAAGTTCTCGCAAAACGTCGTGAATCAGTATGTGCGATTTCGCCAATTGTGAATGGCGCAGCCCTGAAAGGCCCAGCCGATCGCCTCATGACTGAACTGGGTCACGAATCGTCAGTCGTTGGTGTAGCAAAAATTTATGCACCAATTTGTGGCACTTTAATTATTGATCATGCAGATGCACATCTTGCTTCTGCGGTTGAGGCACAAGGCATGCGCTGCATCGTTACCGACACCATCATGAAATCTCCACACGTTTCTGCTGCGCTTGCGCGAACAGCATTGGAGGCTGCTTGGGGGGTTGAAGGAATCGGCGAAATTGTTCCCGGAGATCAAGTTGGCGACATCGTGGTGAATGCCTGTCGTACAGAACCCAATGGACCACTTCTCGACAATGACGTTGTTGTCGTAACTCAAAAGATTGTGTCAAAAGCCGAGGGTCGACTTGTGGAGATTGACCCAGAGGACCCGCTGAGCCACAAACAATTAGTTGAAGATGAAGCCGTGCGAATTGTGCGCAGACGTGGCGACCTGATCATTACTGAGACGAAACACGGATTCATTTGTGCAAATAGCGGAATCGATTTATCAAACGTTGAACGCGGTTTTGCCGCATTGTTGCCGCTTGATAGCGACCGATCAGCCCGCCGCATACGCGACATTATTCAAGCGAAATTAGGCGTGTCAGTTGGTGTCATTGTGAGCGACACATTTGGACGTCCATGGCGCAAAGGTTTGACTGACGTAGCAATTGGAGTTGCAGGAATTGCTGCAGTAGTTGACCTACGCGGAACGCCAGATGCACTTGGCCGCACCATGCAAGTCACCGAGGTCTGTGTCGCAGACGAACTCGCCAGCACCGCAGAACTCGTGATGGGAAAATCCTCTGGCATACCTGTCGCCATTGTTCGCGGTGCAGATGCTTCGTGGTTCCGTGATGCATCTATGGACGAAATTGTTCGCCCGCCGCAGGAAGACCTTTTTCGCTAACTGCTACTGCTGTTTGAAGTGCTGGCGAAGTACGCCGAGACCGTCATGAAGCGTGGTCCATGGCGACCAACCCAGCTGAATTTTTGCTCGAACATTTGACACCGCAGTGCGCTGCAAGTCGGCAGGGCGCGCCGAGACTTTTCGAGCTTTCACTGTCGTTCCTGCGGCGAGTTGTTTAAACAACTCTTCAATTGCAGTTTGCACACCGGTTCCAATATTGATGAGCAGACCATCGCCTCGGTTCTGCGCACGCACCAGCGCGTCAACCACATCGTCGATGTACACGAAGTCTCTGGTTTGTTTACCGTTACCAAATATCTGCGCGTCTTCACCTCTCAAAATGGCAGCCGCAAATGCTGCAACTACGCCATCTTCCTCACGCTGTCGCAAGCCATACACATTCGTTGTTGCCAGCACGGTGTATTCAATTCCATGTTTCTCTCGGTACACGCCAAGTAGATCGATCAACGTTTGGGCCATTACATGAGGCACGCCAATGGCATCGTTTTTTCTTCCTTCCTTAACGGGAAGATGCTTTGCATGTACCTCTCCATAGATCAGCCCGGCAGCGATACACACCACTATTTTTTTCACGCCATGATTTCGCGCTGCCTCCAACACTGATAGAAGCATGGGAACCGCTCGCATGACTGCTGAATTATCTGATGCTTGTGGCGCTAGTAATGCGAAGTGATACAGCACATCGGGTCTACGGAGTCCAACGAGTTCTGCAAACTCAAGACTTGTGACATCAAGATGATGGAACCTCAGTTGCCCGCCCATTGCGCGTGCATCACCGAGATTGGCAAGCGAGCCAGTGGAAAGGTCATCAACCACTTCTACAGGGTGACCATCAGCAAGTAGCCGTTCGGCTAAGTGCGAACCGATAAAACCTGCTCCGCCACATACCATCACCGATGTGGTGGAAGTAGCCATGACTAAGAAATCTCTCCCTCGGGGAATCGTCCACCTGTGGACACGTGACCCGATTGCACCACTCCTGTTGGGCCAACAATGCAGTCAACGAGACGAGCATCGCTGCCAACATTGCCCATCACGATGGACCGCTCGATAACTGCACCACTGCCGATGACCGCGCCATTCAGTAATACTGATTTACTCACGCTCGCATTCTCGCCAACGTTTACGTTCGCAGAAATCACTGCATCACGGATAACAGCACTTCCTGCAATTACTGCACTTGCATGTACGGCAGCGTCGACCGGATTACGCAATTGTGTTGCTATGTCGCAATTAGCTTGCACATAGGTATCGGGTCTGCCTGCATCAATCCAATAGTCATCTGTCGCCATGGCAAACAATGTGCCTTCGGCTACGAGCTGCGGGAAAGTAACGCGCTCAATGGAGAGTTTTTCGGTGCCAGGCATAAGCGCAAGTGTTGACTCTTCCATTACATACGTACCTGCACTCGCAAAACGACTTTCCGTTTCGCCAGGCTTCGGCTTTTCAACAAACCTCAACACTCGCCCATCTGCATCTGTTTCAACGATGCCGAATTGCGATGGATCGTCTACGGGTGTAAGCGAGATGGTTGCTTGCGCTCCGCTGCGACGATGAAAAGCAACTAGGTCTGCAACATTGAGATCGGTCATCACATCACCATTAGCAACGATGAACGTGCCGGTAATGCCTGCGGTACGAGCAGCAAACCCAATTGCTCCAGCAGTGTCGAGTGGTGTTGATTCAACCGCGTACGACATGCGAACATCGCCACACATATTGTTTGGAAACTCTGCGAAAAACGGTTCAGGTTTAAACCCAAGAGCCAACACCACATCGGTGACTCCGCCTTCGGCAAGACGATTAACGAGCCTTCGAATCATCGGCACATGCGCAACTGGCAACAACGGTTTTGGAATTGAATAGGTCAGTGGCCTCAGCCGAGTACCAAAACCTCCAACGAGCACGACTGCGTGCATCGCGAGTGAACTATCCCTGATAGGCCGAGAGGGAATCTGCGACAGCAGGACGAGGTACTTCTACACCGTCTGGAGCAAATGACAGCACTACCGTCATTTGATTATCAATCTTCACACCACCGAAGCTGGCGATTGACAACTTCGATGCAGCTGATCCGCTCTCCCAAACATTGACGCTGATCTTCGCATCCTTGTTTGCACACTTGGTGTCGGCTTCAGAAATCTTTGTTCCATCGGCAAGCGTGATTGAGTCGTCAGTAACGGTCATGCCATACAAGCCGAAAATGGTGTCAAGTTTTGCTTTGCGCTGACCTGCAAGTGCTTGCGGCATCCACCCAACAATTCCGTCTCCGATAATTGCTGCCGGCATATCTGTAGTAACCGCAGCAAATTTGTCGGACGGATTAAGCGTCGCTGCATCTGGTTGCTTCAAGTCGGTTGCGAGTGCATCGCAATTAAAAAATGCAAACGCAGTTGCATACTTTTGCTCTGCGGTAACTGTTGCATCAACTGCAGTTCCACCTTGTCGCGCGTACGCAATGAGGACTGCGCCAAGCACGAGAACAGCGAGGACAACGGTTGGGAAAACCGACCCACCCTGAAAGCGGACCTTTTTGCCTTTGCCCTTTTCTGCAAGACGGGCGATTTTTTTAGCTGATGATGTGCGTGCCACGAGGACTAGAGGTTATCGGTTAGCGAGGAAAATTGCCTCGTACTGTGCGGCCACTGAGGCAGGAGATGCATGGGTTTCCACCCAATTTCGCCCGCGAGCACCCATCTCCAAGAGGCGTTCTCGATTGCTCGCCAATTGGCCAAGTGCATCAATAAATGCAGGTGCATTATCTGGCTCCACGGCAATACCCGCCCCCGACTCACGCAACATATTGGGAATTTCGGTATTGGGGTCAATTGCCGCAAGCATCGGCCGACCTGCGGCAAGTATTGAATACGACTTTGATGGCACGCTCACTGAAGCGAGCCCGGCGCGCAGTGGCACCAGGTGAATATCTCCCGTTGCAAGCACTTCACTTAACCGCTCAATCGGTTGGTAATCGCCGAAATATACGTTGGCCAACTGAGCGCAATCTTGTTGCAGTTTTTTACGCGCTGCCCCATCGCCGTTGACTACAAAAGCTATTTCGGGAAACTTGGCCGCTGCTTCAGCTACCAAATTCAACGATTGCGAGAAACCAACATTTCCTGCATACATCACCACCAGTTGATCGCCAATTCCAAGTTCAGCGCGGTAAGCGGTCATCCGATTCTGAGGAGTGATTGCAACCGTGTCAACAAAGTTGGGAATGACGTGCAATCGGTCGTGAAATTTTGTATCGATTTTGTTTGCGATATTGGTTCGCAAGTCGCGCGAGAGCAGCACCACCGCATCAGACCTTTGGTAGCTCACTCGCTCTAGCCATTTCGCTGCAGCAATAATCTTTTTGTTTGAAATTGCCCCAGTCTGAATTGCAGCGTCTGGAAACACATCCTGGATGTTGAACACCAACGGTGCGCGACGAATGATTTTGGTAAACCATCCCGTCAGTCCGAGTGTGAGCGGAGGCGACATTGCCAACACGCCGTCCACCTTGAACGGAAATCCGTCCGCATGCACACTGCGGATTCCAACTGCGTAACTAAATGCAATGAAGCCCAAGGCGCGACGCAACAAATTCGATTTTGATTTGCCCGGAAATGGATGCACTCGAATGATTGAACCCCACTCAGTTTTTTCGGTGCGCCACAACCTGCCACCCCAACCCGGTTCAATCGCATGATTGCGATACCACGGCAATGATGTGACCACATGCAGTTCGTGTCCACGCGCTGCAAGCTCAGTCACAATTCGCGTCATCACCACACCGGTTGGGGCTAAGTCGGGCGCAAAGTGTGGGCATAACACCACGAGTCGGAGTTTGTTACCGCTCATTTTCGCACCGTCGCAAGAGTTTTCTCATATGCCACCACCAAGTCTTGCGCCGACTTGGCTGAAGTAAATTCTTCAGCACGTCGTAAGCCATTTTGCACGAGCGTGGATCGTTGCATACGAACAGAATTCAACGCGCCAGCCCACGCTTGCGAAGTAAGCGGAAGAACAAGACCACCATCGCCAATTACTTCGGGCAGTGAAGCGCAGTCACTGGAGATGACTGGCGTACCAAGCGCCATTGCTTCGAGCACGGGTGCACCAAAGCCTTCGTACTTGCTTGGAAAAACTAATGCTTCAGCCATTGCAATAAGCCCGTCACGATCGGCTGCATTGACACGCCCCGAACGAACGACCTTGTTCGTGATCTGCAACTCGGCAATCAACGATTGAATGTGCGACTCTGCCAGGCCATTGCCACCAACCATCACCAACTTGACATCCTCATTGCGCCATTCATTGGCGATCAACTGCAAGAGAAATTCGTGATTCTTGTGTGGATGCGTAATTGCCGGAATGAGCAAGACCCTGGAATTGCCCAGATTAAAACGAGTTCGCAATTCAGCCTCTGCAGTTTTATGTACACCGATTGCAGGCTCCAGACCATGTCGAACTACTGCGGTGCGAGCTCGCTCTATTCCAAAATGCTGCTCTATGCCTTCGCGCACATAATTGCTCGGTGCCGCTACCACTGATGCACGTCGAAGTGCAGATGGAACCCTGTTCTTCAAATAGCGCAGCTTCACAGCGCTGAAATACTCGGGATACGTCAAGTACTGAACATCGTGGATAGTCAACAGGGTCGTTGAGTTGCCTCTGCTTGGAATTGTTCCGCCCCCGTGGTGCACCAAGTCTGCCGATTGTGTTCGCGAAGCAAGCCAAGTATTTTCTAACAACACGCGCAATTCGCGACTGGTGCAGCGTGAGGGTGCTTCGGTAATGCAAATCTCAGATGCAAGATCTTGGTGTGCAGTCGAAAACCCCTTCGGCGCGTATACCGTCACGTTGAATGGAGCCTTAATTTCTGCCAGGCCGCGCAATTGACGAACGAAGTACTCCTCGCTACCACCAACAGCGCCAGGCACGCACCACAGCATGTTCACTGCAATGCTGTGCTGAATTGCACTCATCCAGTAACCACTTCGTCGTATGCGGCCGCCGTCAATTGTGCAGTTTTACTCCACGTTGCCTGTGACACGCGCTGCAATCCACGTTGCGAAAGATCTGCTCGATTTTCGATGGCATTACGAATGCCTTCTCGAATGCTTTCAGCACTGCGTGGGTCCACGAGTACAGCAGCGCCACCAGCAACTTCTTCAGTGGAGATCGATTCACTCGTGACTACTGGTGTTCCTTGCGCCATCGCCTCAAGCACGGGCAAGCCGAAGCCCTCCCATAGCGATGGATACGCCATCACGCTTGCTGCTGCATACAGACCACCAAGGAACCGCTCTTCAACGTGCCCCAAGAATTTCACGTTGTCAGTCGCTGCAACGGAAACGTCTCCCCAACCTTGTGCGCCAGCCACAACAAGCGGAGGCAAGTCAGCACGCTCACTCAGTGCTTCAACTAGTTTTGCCAAATTCTTTCGTGGCTCGAGCGTGCCAACAAACAAAATGAATTCATTCGGCAACTTCAATGCTGTGCGAGCTTGCTCAACTTGGTCTGCGGTTGCGCGCTCCGACCTCACACCAAGAGGAACGAGACGCACTCGGTCAGAAGAAAATCCGGCCTCCAAACAATCATTCACCGTCGCCGTCGAACTGCATAGCAACATATCCGCACGCTTTTTCAACACCTTCAGGCTCCGTGCAAACACCGCATTGCCATGGCGCGTAAAAAAATCTGGGTGATGCAAAAACGCAAGGTCGTGAACGGTGGAAATCATCTTGCCTTTAGTCGCAAACGGAATGATGCTGGTGTTGTGTAATACATCGATGCCGCTTAACACCCGTTCAACTCGTGGCTGCCGTAACCGAAGTGAAGTCTCATAAAGCAGTGGACCAGAAATGGGTAGTCCTGCCACATCAATTGAAATGTCAAACGTGACTTCAGAGTCTTCGCCGTGTCGACCCGAGACACCAAGCAACTCAACTTCAGGGCGCACAAACGGCATTGCACGAGCAACCTCAATTGCCGATACAGCCGTGCCTCCAGGAACGCGGTGCCAGCACTGCTCAAGTGTGTAGGCGACCCGCACGCCTTCCATTGTGCCAACTCTGTATCGTTATTGGCATGACTTCACCCGTAACGCTTGCCTACTGGGCGGATCGTACGGTTGTGGTTACTGGTGGAAACGGATTCCTCGGTTCAAAAGTGGTTGCCAAATTGCGCAGCCTGGGCGCAACTGTTGTCGCTCCTCGCCAGAAGGAAGCAGACCTCACTCAAGTTGGAGTTGCAGAACAATTGTTCCGCCAACATTCGCCGAGCCATGTCATTCACTTAGCAGCACGGGTTGGTGGAATTGGCTACAACCAAGTTGCTCCAGCACAGCTATACCTCGACAACTTGATGATGGGAACACACACCATTGAAGCAGCGCGCGCGGTTGGAGTAGAAAAAACCGTGTTGCTTGGCACCGTGTGCTCGTATCCGAAATTCACACCGGTTCCCTTTCGCGAAGAGTCACTATGGGACGGTTATCCAGAAGAGACAAACGCTCCGTACGGAATTGCAAAGAAAGCAATGCTCATTCACGCTCAAGTGAACGAAGCCCAATACGGTCAGCATTTCGCATTTGTTATTCCAACAAACTTGTACGGACCTGGAGACAAGTTCCACGAATCGGTATCACACGTCATTCCCGCACTCATCAAAAAGTGTGTTGAAGCCAAGGAGCAGGGTGCCGACAAAATCGATGTATGGGGAACTGGTATTGCAAGTCGCGACTATTTGTTCGCCGACGACGCAGCAGAAGCAATCGTGCTCGCCGCGGAACTTCGCACTAGCGCTGAGCCACTCAATCTCGGCAACAATCGCGAAGTCACCATCCGTGAAACTGCGGAAACGATTGCGCGCATCGTGGGCTTTGATGGCGAACTGGTGTGGGATTCATCACGTCCTGACGGTCAGCCACGTCGCCGCGTAGACGCAAGTCGCGCAGAGCGCGAACTTGGTTGGCATGCCCACACCGAATTCGAAGACGGCTTGCGACGAACGGTTGATTGGTATTTGGCCAACCGCGAGCTTGCCGAAAAAGATCCGAACTGAATTTGTGAATTTTCCCCCGCCTCACATTCCGCCACCACCTCGCCAACAGCGTCTGCGCTTTTCTACACAGCGCAGAAATCTCAACCCCTACACGGCGTCTCACGCCATCATCGCGATAAATCTTGGGCTGTTTGTATGGGGTTACATCTTCGATGCACTACACCCCGGAACACTGAACGGAATCTCTCAATACCAATTCGACATGGGTCTTGCCCGCGAATTTCTGAATGCTGGCGAATGGTACCGATTGGTCTCTAGCGGGTTCTTGCATTTTGGATTACTACATGTGGGCATGAACATGTTTTTGCTGTATCAACTCAGCAGAATGCTTGAGCCAACCCTTGGTTCGGTGAAGTTTGGACTTGTCTATTTCGCTTCGTTATTCGGCGGCGCAGCTGGCGCACTCATCGCTAGCCCCAATGCATTAACTGGTGGAGCATCGGGTGCCGTGTTTGGCATGATGGCCGCGGCGATTGTTGGCATGCGTCAACGCGGAGTGAACCCGCTGCAAACCGGACTTGGCCTTACTTTCGTGATCAACATTGGACTCACGCTTGCCATCCCCAACATTTCAGTTGGTGGACACTTTGGCGGCGCCATTGCAGGCGCAGCGTGCGGCGTGTTCGTTTTAGCTCCTGCTCATTGGCGTCTTCCGCGTTGGACCGAGTTCGTCATGCCAATCGTTATTGGTGCTATTGCAGCAGCAATTGCTGTGACACCCTCGCTGTAAGTTCGCTGCACTTCTCCCGTCAGTTCATGCCCGCGACTGTGTCGCACTTACCACTGGAGGAATCGTGCTGAATCTCATCAGTGCACCACTTTCGCTCCCCCGAGCCCATCTCGACCCCATCGTCTCATCGCAAGACATCCTTGCGGTTCTCTCACTGGCAATTCGTCGGCCACTCTGCAGCGAAGTCATTGCCATTCTCATGGACGAAGAACAGCGCGGTATTGGGTTGCTGTCATTCGACGAACCGCACTCACCCACATCTCTCGTGCATCAACTCATTGGCTTGTGTAGCACTACCGCAATCACCTCATCGGTCATTATTGCAAGTGTTCGTCCACGTGAGTTGTGGAAATCTGATGATCAGTCGCAGCTGAAATTCATGCGCCAACAATTTGGAAATGCTGGTATTACCATGCGCGAATGGATCGTTGTTAGCGAGGGTGCCGTCAGGCTTGTACAGAATTAATTAGTGGCAACCACAGCCCGAGCCACAACCACCGGCCGGGCGTGGTGTTGCTTTTTGTGGTGCTGATGCCCCACCAACTGAAGCGAACACACTGAGCAAACGAACTGCATTGCCATGACCTTCTGGACATGTTGCAGGCATGTCTGCTTCCGACATTGAGCGTCGTTCTTCAAATACCGAGTCGCAACTTTTACAACGAAACTCATAGGTAGGCATGGCTCTAGTGTATTGACTGTGAGTAATTCGATGCCTCTTCAGACCAGGCCTGCAACTACCAAGCCAATTACCGAAGAGGTCCTTGAAACCGGTGAGCCAAGCATGGCCCACATTGTGAAAACTGAGCCTGGTGAAGACGCCGCGGCCAAGGTGCTTGAGGCTCGCATTTACGGAACGCCACTTGAAGCACTGTGCGGACACGTATGGATTCCTTCGCGCGACCCAAAGCAGTTGCCGCTGTGCGATAAGTGCAAAGACATTTACGAGACGTACCGCATGTTTAACGACGGGCTGAACGAACGCCCTTCTGAATAACTAGCGAAAGTTACGCGCAGTTACTTTTGCCGCAACACGCAATGGCGCAATGTGTTCGGCAACAACGTTGATGACTCCGCCATCGCCAACTTCCAACCTGCCTCGCACCAGCAATGCGCCCGCACCACGCGCAACTTTGCGATAGCGAGCCCAGCATCCAACCGAGCACACCACATTGATATGCCCTGTTTCGTCTTCCAAGTTGATGAACGTAATGCCTTGCGCGGTCATCGGTCGCTGACGATGTGTCACCGTTCCCGCAACTAATACTTTTTCATCACCACGCGCACCACACTGCGGAAGCTGCGTTGCAGTAGCAACACCCATGCGTTCAAGTTCGATGCGCAAAAACTCGGTGGGGTGACCACTCGTTGAAACACCAGTAGCCCACAGGTCGGCAATAGCTTCTTCCATTGGTTGCATGCCAGGTAAATGTGGCGACTCAACACCAGTAGTAACTCCATCAAGCGTTCCAGGCCGCGACTGAATAACCGCGCCCGCACTCCACAACGCATCCCGACGTTGTTGCCCAAAGCTTTCGTTAAATACACCGGCAGTAGCGAGCGCTTCCAATTGCGCAACATGCATCTGTGGAACTTTGCGCACCACATCTTCCATGCTGGCGTACGGCCTGTTGTCTGCAATGGCTTGTGCAACAACATCACTCATGCCGCGCACCGAATTGATTCCCATTCGCAATGCCAAACCACCTGCCGACTGCGCGTTGTACTCAAGCGTTGCACCCGCGCACGAGGCGTTGATGTCGGGAGAGTTCACCACTACCCCATGACGTTTTGCGTCCTGCACTAATGAATGCGGCGACCAAAACCCCATGGGTTGTGCATTGAGTAGCGATGCATAAAACGCTGCTGGTTCGTGCAGTTTGATCCATGCCGACGAATACACCAAGTAAGCAAAACTCACCGAGTGGCTTTCGGGAAATCCATAACTAGCAAATGCCGCCATTTTGGTGAATATTTGGTCGGCAACATCACCATGAATTCCGCGCTCTGCCATTCCGGCATAAAAACGGTCGCTGAGTTGTTGCATGCGTAACTGCGATCGCTTCGAACCCATGGCTTGACGCAACTGGTCTGCTTCACCCGGACTGAAGCCCGCAATGTCAATTGCCATTTGCATGAGTTGTTCCTGGAACAGCGGCACACCAAGTGTTTTTCCCAGACTGTTTTCGAGTAACGGGTGCAAGTACGTAATCGGTTCCTGCCCGTTACGACGGCGAATGTAGGGATGCACCGAGCCGCCCTGAATAGGACCCGGGCGAATGAGTGCAACTTCAACCACAAGGTCGTAAAACCTGCGCGGCTTCAAGCGCGGAAGCGTGGCCATTTGTGCGCGCGATTCAATTTGAAACACACCCACCGTGTCGGCGCGGCACAACATGGCGTACACCTCGTCCTCTTGCGGAATGGTGGCTAGGTCTACGTGCACGCCACGAAACTGCGCAATGAAATCGACTGCGTTATGCAATGCCGACAACATGCCAAGGCCCAACAGATCGAATTTCACCAACCCCGCAGCAGCGCAGTCGTCTTTATCCCATTGCAACACGCTGCGCCCCTCCATGCGACCCCACTCCACTGGGCACACTTCAGTCACTGGGCGATCGCACATCACCATTCCGCCTGAATGAATACCTAAATGCCGCGGTGCGTCTTGCACCTGTTCGGCTAGCTGCAACACCTGTGCAGGAATGCTGTGGTCGCCACTATTCACCGTGACGCCAATGGCGCCCCACGCATCCACCTGCTTGCTCCACGCATCTTGTTGCCCTGGTGCAAAACCAAGCGCGCGAGCCATGTCGCGCACTGCGGACTTCGCTCGATACGTAATGACATTGGCAACTTGTGCAGCATGATGACGACCGTGCCGTTGATACACGTACTGAATGACTTCTTCTCGGCGACCGCTTTCAATATCGATATCAATGTCAGGTGGGCCATCGCGTTCCGGCGAGAGAAACCGTTCAAACAACAAACCAAGCGACACCGCATCGGCCTTCGTGATGTCGAGCGAATAACACACCGCGCTGTTTGCTGCGCTGCCACGACCCTGACAGTAAATATTGGATCGCGCGCAGAACTGAACAATGTCCCACACCACCAAGAAATACCCGGCAAACCCGAGCGTCTCAATCATTTCCAGCTCGTGATCAATCACTCGCCACGCACGTGCTCGCAGCGACAAATCTTCACTTGAATCTTTGGGACGAATTCCGTATCTGCGAGTAGCTCCGGCTTCAGCAAGTGCGCGCAGATACGAAATTTCGTTCAACCCATCAGGACACGGAAACGGCGGTAGTTGCGGGGCCACCAACCGCAAGTCGAATGCGGCACTCGCTCCAAGTTCGGCAGCGTGTTGCACCACGCCCGGATACCGAGCAAAACGTCGTTGTTGCTCGGCCCCACTGCGTAAATACGCAGTAGCCGCTGGCGGTAGGCGCGGATCGATGTCATCCAAACTGGATCGTTCGCGCACCGCCGCCACCGCTGTTGCCAGTTTGTGTTGAGCCGGCGCTGCGTACAACACATCATTGGTAGCAACACACCCAATGTTGTTGCGATACGCAATGCGCGCAAACTCATCGTTGCGCACAGAGTCGAGTGGGTCGCCGTGGTCCCACATTTCCATCACCACGCTGTCGCGACCAAATACCGAAACAAGTTGTTGCACTCGACGCTCGGCCATGGCTGGTCCGTGGGAATGCAATGCACGCGCTGCTACACCACTGCGACCACCAGTAAGCACCCACCAATCGCCAACCGAGAACTCGGCAAGTTGTTCTATGCCAAACACCGGTTGTTCTTTACTGCCAGCAAGTTGCCCAGCACTAATTGCACTCGACAAATGTGCATACCCTCGCGTGTTACGCGCGATTACCACAATGTCGCCAACTGCTTCGCCAACACTGCACTGCAACTCTGCACCAAACACTGTTGGCAACCCGAGTGCGCGAGCAGTTTGTGCAAAACGAACAATGCCGTACAACCCGTTGCGATCGGTAAGTGCAAGTGACTGCAACTCAAGTGCTACTGCTTGCTCAACTAACTGTTCTGGATGCGATGCACCTTGCAAAAACGAAAAGTTTGAACGGCAATGCAACTCCGAATACGGAACCTTCCCCATGCCCTCAGGGTAGCGAACATATGTTCGCTTTTAGACTGTGGTTACAGCAGGCGGCGAACGGCGCGCAGGCAGCCAGCAAGGCCTGCGTCAGACATATCGATTGCTGTGTCCCACTCAAACCAGCGCACATCTTGGCTTTCATCGGCACCTGGGGCTGGATCGGCATCGGGTGCGTACATCAGGTATCGCAGGTCAAGGTGGGTGTGGCCACGTGGACCAGGGTGCACGTCTAGGTGCACCAGCCAAGGCCCAGTTGCGGGGTGCACTACATCAAGACCAGTTTCTTCCCTCGCTTCGCGGAGGGCACCCTCTGCCGGTGTTTCGCCAGCATCAATGTGTCCACCTGGCTGCAACCACATGTTGAGTCGCTTATGCAGGTGCAGCACTACGCCGCGGTCGCCAACAACAATTCCTGAACCTGTGATGTGCGTTGGGTCGGAAAACTCATCGAATGGCTTCACCAAGGTTGGTGCAATGTCAAGAAATTTTGTTACCGATTCGCGTTCGCGCTCGTCACACGGAATGGCAGCACTGAACTGCGCACACAGTTCTTGCACCAGTTGCGCATCGGACTTGGCGTTTGCCTTCACATTCATGACGCAGAAAATCTATCGGAGTTGAGTGAAAAATATTCATCCATAGCGAGCAGTCACCCACCATTGCCCGTGTTCCCTTACCACTACAAGGGCTCGCGTCGTTGTTGCAGTGTCATTACGACTGACCACAAGCTGCATTCTCACCATTCTGCGCTGCCGTGAAGTGTCCCACCATCGCTCCTCAACTGGCCACGGACCAGCCCACGACAACACGTTGTAACGATGTTGTTGCAACACCACAACAGTTGGTTCTGCACTTAACTCGTGTCTTCCGCTTACGACTACATCTTCACCACCTGCATCACATACCAATACTGGTAATGGGTCGTCATACACAACAGAAGGAGATGGAGTTGGCAATGCACCATTCCACTGAGCCTCTGTTGTCACGTGCGACAACGCACGACGCTCAACATCGACAACTGCAGCAGACGTAAGTGCGAATACTTCGGCTGGGTCGCGACCACCACGCCACTCGGGAACGCGAACCGACTCTGCCCCGAGCATGGCGGTAAGGCGCTCAATGGCCCGCGATGCCCACTCGTCGGCTTCGGTGCTGTCGCCCCACAACCCCAGCTGGCGGCCCTCTTTAGCCCTTAGCCCTATTGGAGAAAGTCGAAAGAGCACCACCCCGCTGGTGACCCCACGGCTGGCTATCCAGGCATCCAACTGCCAGCGCACCCGCTCGGCCATGGCGGCGGCAGTAAGCCCTTCGGGTTGGTACCACACGCGATCGTTTTGCTCGCCGTGATCGGTATGCAGCGAAATATGCAAGCGAACACAACTTGCACCGTGATTACCCAAGTGCACAACTAATTCATTTGCTGTTTCACGTGCAGTAAGCACGACAACATTCACATCTTCTACTGGCATATCAAATCGGTGCGTACTTGCTCGTTCGGGTGGCGGCGCAACAACAATTGGCGGGTGCCTGTCGAGACCGCGTGCAAGTCGTTGCATTTCATTTCCAACAGGACCAAAACGCCCAACCAAAATGGACGGTTGAATTTCGGCAATGTTGCCAAGGTGTGCAAGACCCAGCCGTTGCAACAACGACACCACGTTGCGATCAATTTCAGCGAAGTCTGCAAGAACCGACACTGGCAACACCGCCAAACACTGCGCACTTTCATTCGGTGCAACAACGCGCGGCGCACCAACCGATGCGGCACTGCGTGCAGCGATCATTGCAGTAAGTCGGCCATCGGCGATACCTACACCAAACGGAATACGTTGACCTTGCGCCAACTTGTGCAGTGCTGTTTCAGCAATAGCAGTAAGTCGCTGTGCCAGTGCGTCGTCGCCACCCACATAGCGCGAAGGGCCACGTGTAGCCAACACCACAACACCTGGCATGCTCACTTCAACAAGTGGAACCAGCTCGGCAATGGCATGCACAACGGGCTCGAACATGAGCCGATCGCGCTCGGGGTTATGCGCCGCAATATGCATATTCGGGCACGTTGCTTGGGCTTCGCGTTTACGCATACCTACCTGCACGCCTTGCTCGGCAGCAGTTGCCGTGCGGGCAATCACTCGCTGCGCATGCAGCACCGCCACCGCATCAAACACCTGCCCGCGCGCATACAAGTCGCACTGCGCAGCAACTGCCTGCCAGTCGGTGCATGAAATAACAGCAACGCGTGTTGCAATCTGCTCATCCATTGCTAGCCAACATGCTGTAACACGTGCTGCGTTG
>JBEGJW010000028.1:0-14886 GCA_041184445.1 Actinomycetota bacterium
CAATTGTGTACGTCAATCAGGTATGTGGTCAAGACGAATTGGTGTTTGATGGTGGGAGCATGGTATTTGACCATCGTGGCGACATGTTGATGCGTGCCGAACAATTTGGCGAGAGTTTGTCGTTTATTGATATTGAGGTCAAAGAATCAAACGTTGCAAGCGGCATCCCAGTACTTGAAGTTACAAAAACTTCTCGTGCCAGTGGACCAAGGCATGAAGGAACAATTGCTGCGAACACATCCGACATGGAGCAGGTGTTTGGTGCGCTGGTTCTTGGCACTCGCGACTATGTTCGCAAGAACGGATTCACCGATGTGGTCATTGGACTGTCCGGTGGAATTGACTCGGCACTTGTTGCTGCAGTTGCCGTAGAAGCACTTGGCTCGCAACATGTACATGGTGTGTCAATGCCATCGCGCTATTCAAGTGAAGGATCGCGCACTGATGCAGCAATTCTGGCAAGCAACCTCGGAATAGATATGCAAACCATTTCCATCGAGCCAGCATTTTCTGCATATCTCGACATGACTGCTGAGAGTTTTGCTGGCAAGGCAGCCGACCTCACCGAAGAAAATTTGCAGAGCAGAGTGCGCGGCACAACATTGATGGCGTTGTCGAACAAGTTTGGCTGGATGGTGTTAACAACTGGCAACAAGAGTGAACTTGCTGTTGGCTACTTCACGTTGTACGGAGACTCAGTTGGTGGATATGCAGTCATTAAAGATCTGCTGAAGACAACGGTGTATGAGTTGTGTCGTTTTGTTAACTTGCGTGCAGGCCGTGAAGTAATTCCGGAAGCTGTAATTACTAAGCCGCCATCGGCCGAGCTTCGCCCCGATCAGCGAGACGACCAGTCGCTACCTGCGTATGAAGTTCTTGATCCAATTTTGGAACTGTATGTAGAGCAAGATCGCACAGCTGCAGAAATCATTGCGCTGGGATTTGACGAAACATTGGTTCGACGAATTTCGCGCTTAGTAGATATGAATGAATACAAGCGTCGACAGGGCCCACCTGGGGTTCGAGTTTCCTTGAAAGCCTTTGGCAAAGACAGGCGCTTGCCAATTACTAACGCGTATCGCGGTTAGTTTTTTGCGTTTATTCGGCGATAATTCGTAATCGTAAGTGCGCCGAGCAAGCCGAATAACGCGCCCATTAACGCTGGGCCTTTCACGCCAAATGACTCAAATAGATGCGTTGCAACAATGGCCATTACTGCGCGACCTAGTGTTCCTGCACCTAACACCCAGCCCAAGCCGGTTCCGGGGCTGTTTGGCACCAGTGAAGTTGCCAAAGGCAACAAGCTGACAACCGAAAATTCGAAACCGAGGAAGTAGATAAACACGCCAACGAGTCCGATGATCAAGTTGTTTGATCCGAGGCAAAGGAAAATTCCTCCAGGAATAACGAGCAGTGCTCCTAATGCAATGCTTCGTTCTTTTCCCCACTTATCGGTTTGTCGAGAACTACTGACCGATGCAACAAGTTCAACAAGTCCAAGTGAGAAACCGGCTACAGCAAGACGGGCAGCGCCAAAGTTGAACTCATCTTCAAGCCAAGCACCGAAGGTGACAAACAAATTTTGCGCGCTGCACATAATGCAAAACATGGTGAAAACCACCAACCATGAATTACCGGTGACTCGCTGAGGGGTGGTGCTGTGGCTTTCATGCAGTACTCGGGATTCATTAGTCACACGATTAAAAATGACGAACATCGAAACTATGAGGCACAAAACAGCAAATGTAAAACCAATGCGCCAATTGGTTGCTGCGGTGATCAAACCCATGATCGAAACGCCGACCAGTAGCCCAAGCGCCCAAGCAGTTTCGGTGAGTCCAACAATTTTTCCGCGCTGGTTGTACGGAACGTGGTCGGCGATCCACGCTCCAAGACCTAAGTCGAAACTTTGTTTTGTGAGCGCCAGCACGGTTACGCCAACCGCAAAGATCAAAGGTGAAGTAGAAACTGCTGCGATGGTGCAACCAACAGCCGAGCCAACGAGACCGAGCACCATGCTGTTGCGATGAGTCAGGCGATCAACGATGCGACCGGCAAACGGTGAAGCAAAGCCAGATAGCTCGCTGGCAAAAATGGCAAAACCAAGTGTGGAGAGCGAAACATCAAAACCTCGTGCAATGGTTGCGAGGAACAACGGAGCAAATCGATAAGCGGCATTCGCTACAAGTCGGGCAATGGTTACGGCGGTGATGTTGCGACGAATTTCCTTGTCAAATGAATCGTCAAGTAGTCGATTGAGCATGGTTAGAGCGATTCTGTGGTGAGGTCATCGTCGACGAGTGTGACGAGATCTCCAACGCTAATGCGATTGTCACGGTGCACATGGAACCAACAACCTCCCAGGTTTGGTAAACGCGGATTGCTTGCACCAAGTACGTGACGAAGCGTGCGGATGACACCGCTATGACTAATGATGAGTGCAGTTCCACCTTCGCATCGTTGACCAATTTCAATGAACGCTTCGGTCAGTCGCTCAACAATTGCTTCGTCAGACTCAAACCCTTCGGGTTTGGTTCGTGAAGCCAAAAAGCCTGGCCACTGTGCTTCTATTTGCGTGCGAGTCAAACCCTCCCACGGACCAACATGGGTTTCTTGCAGTCGCTCATCGGTATCTACGGGACCAATACCATGCGCTTCAGAAATAATGTGCGCAGTACGCAATGCACGAACCAATGTGCTCGAAGCAATGTAGTCAAATGTTCCTAAGCGCTGTGCAGCTTGACGCGCCTGTGCGATACCTAGGTCGCTCAGTTCGATGTCGGCGCGACCCTGCCAGCGCTCTTCAACATTCCACAGTGATTGCCCATGACGCACGACAAGCAGACTTGCAATAACGCCGTTAGTAGACACGCCAAGGCAGGGTAGTGGCAAAGATACGATGAGTTTGTGGCTCAATTGCGATTGTTCGCATCCGCTCGTGAGGCGGCTGGATGTTCTCGCGATGTCGTACCTG
The DNA here is from genome assembly GCA_041184445.1 of Actinomycetota bacterium. Classification (GTDB taxonomy): domain Bacteria; phylum Actinomycetota; class Acidimicrobiia; order Acidimicrobiales; family Ilumatobacteraceae; genus UBA3006. Next base: position 2,975 of record JBEGJW010000028.1, read on the forward strand.
GCAATACGGTTTCAGAGGTCATTTCTGAGGCAGTTGTGCGGTTTGGCGCAGACTTCGAGCGTGTGCTTGGCACATGTCGTATCTGGGTAAATGGAGAGGTCGCCGATTCGGACGCACCCGTCAACGACAATGATGAGGTGGCAATTCTTCCTCCTGTCTCTGGTGGCGATCAATGAGTAATTTTTCTGACCTCGATCTTGCTGGCATTCGCTCTGCACGCACTGCTTTGCAAGCGCAAGAAGATGCTGTGTCGTTTGTGCGTCGTATGGCTCAAGGTCGTCTCGATATAGCACGCGATGAACAACGCCGCCGCGCAGAAAATTTGCCAACAAGTAACACCGCAACCGATTTGGCTGGAGTGTTCGGACAAGAACATGGTGGTGGATCAGCGCGACCACCGCGTGAAACAAACATCGCTACCGATCATCCTCTCGTCGTGGAGCTTGAACAGTTGTGCGAACGAGTGGGCTTTGGTTCAATTCGAACGCTTGACATTGACGGCTTGCAGAGCGCAATAGATGAACTCGGAGCATTTGAAAATGCTCGGTCAAGTGAGCGTCGTTCGTTGTTTGATCAAATTGATGAACTCACCGCCGAATTGGTCAAGCGTTACAAAGATGGCGGTGCGAACGTGGATGCACTGCTGAACGACGAAAGCTAATTGTGGTCGTAGACAAACGTTTAGCTGATGTTGGCAATTTCATTCGCCAACAGCGTGAACTTGCGCAACAGTCCATTCGCGATTTGGCGAAGGTTGCGGGAGTTTCGAATCCGTACCTGTCACAAATTGAACGCGGACTCCGCAAGCCTTCGGCTGAAATTTTGCAACAGTTAGCGCGAGCAATGCAGATCTCTGCAGAATCCTTGTACGAGCGCGCCGGCATTCTCGACCCAAGCGAGGAACCGCGCTCTGGTGTGGTTGATGCCGTGTCATCGGATTCCCGTTTAACGACCGAGCAAAAGCAAACGCTGCTGTCGGTGTACCGCAGTTTTGTTGGGGAAAACGTCGAATCAACGCCGAGCTGAACTACGCGAAATATCAAGCCCTGCAGATAGGTTGAATATGTAATGCAACGCGTAGCCGTTCTCTCTATGCATACCTCGCCACTGGCTCAGCCAGGTGTTGGCGATGGTGGTGGCATGAACGTGTACGTGCGCGAACTGGTTTCCTCACTTGCTAGCAGTGGCGTGGAATGCACCACCTATACGCGCAAATGGCGAGATGATCTTCCAGAAGTTATTGAAGTTGAACCGAACCATCGCGTTGTTCATGTGCAAGCAGGCGCAGTTGATTTGCCGAAGGAAGAGTTGCTCAGCGCAGTCGATGAATTCACCGATGGAGTTGCATGGCACCTGCAGCACCGCGGTGGTGCCGACATTGTGCACGCGAACTATTGGCTCTCTGGTCTTGCTGGCCATCGGTTAAAGCACGAACTGGATTTGCCGCTCGTGACCACGTTTCACACATTTGCACGAGTGAAAAGTTTGGGTGGCGATATGGAGTCACCAATTCGCGATAAATCTGAACTTGAAATCATTGGATGTGCGGACGCCATCATGGTCAGTTGCATTGAAGAGCAAGCGCAGTTTCAGTCGTTATATGGAAGCGCTCCAGGATCAATTGAAGTACTTGCACCGGGCGTAGAACGTGCATTCTTTTCGCCAGGCGATCGCCGCGGTGCGCGACATGCTCTTGGACTTGGCTCGGGTCCGATGTTGTTGTTCGTTGGCCGCATTCAGCCGTTGAAGGGTCTTGATGTTGCAGTGCGCACGCTTGCTGAACTTGGTCGCAGTGACGCCCAACTGATTGTTGTCGGGGGCGCGAGTGGCGTCGAAGGTGCAATTGAACTTGCACGTGTTGAAGCACTGATTCAAGAACTTGGTCTTGTTGGTCGCGTGAAGTTTTACGAACCACAACCACACCATTTGCTGTCCACGTTTTATCGCGCAGCGGACGTGGTGTTGGTTCCTTCGCGCAGTGAAAGTTTTGGCTTAGTTGCGCTTGAAGCCGCTGCATGCGGAATTCCTGTTGTTGCAACTGCGGTAGGTGGATTGATGAACCTGATCGAAGACGGCAAGACAGGTTTCCTCGTTCCAGGTCGCGATGTTTCTGAGTTTGCTCGCTTCACACGTCGACTGCTTGACGACTCGTTACTCGCAATTTCCATGGGCACTGCAGCCGCGCATCGTGCGCAGTCGTATTCATGGAAGTCAGCAGCGTTGAAAGCCCGCAGTGTGTACACCGAGTTGCTTGAGCGCGACTTGGTTGCGTGTTCCTAGTGTCCGATTTGTTTGACGACGCTGCTCTTGCCCGCATAGAGCGACAAATTGATGAGTGGTTATCGCGCGCAAAAGCGAACAATGACCTGATTCTTGCGATTGACCGTTCTACCGAGCAGGAAATTCGTTGGTATGTGCGTATGTCTGGTGAGGAAAAGGAGTTCACCACGGTGTGGCTCACCTTGGGCCAGCGCACACTTCGTTTCGAAACATACGTAATGCCAGCTCCGGAAGAAAACGCTCAAGTGTTGTACGAAACATTGCTTCGGCGGAACGAAAAGCTTGTTGGTGCACACTTCTCTATTGGCCAGGAAGACGCCGTGTTTCTGCGTGGGGAAATTCCGCTCGCGGCATTGAACGAACAAGAGTTAGACCGTCTAATTGGCACCCTCTATTCAACGGTTGAGCAAAGTTTCGGTTCGCTCATACGTATTGGATTTGCTAGCCGTTTTACCGAGTAGTCGCACACATCGTTACGAGTTCGGGTTATTGGCGATCGGAGAAGTCGTCCAATAACTCGAACCACATAAGTCGCTAACCTGACCACATGCAAAAAGAGCCAATCACATTTGTCGGTGGCGGCAATATGGGTGGCGCAATCATTGAGGGTTTGTTGCGCGCCGGTTGGAATGCTTCGGATATTTCTGTTGTTGAACTTTCCTTAGATCGTCGCAACGCATTGCAGAAACTGTTCCCAGGGATAAATGCCAGCGAAGCCATTGGTCCCTGCACTTCAGCGGTTATTGCGGTGAAACCTGGAGGCGCTGTTGAAACATGTGCTGCACTGAGCAAGGCTGGAGCAACACGAATACTTTCCATTGCTGCCGGCGTGAGTGCGTCTGCCTTGCAGAATGCTGCTGGTGCACACACTTCGGTTGTGCGTGCAATGCCGAATACCCCTGCACTTATAGGCGAGGGAATGGCAGGAATTTGTGCAACTGAATCCACTTCAGAAGAAGTACTGCAATGGGCTGAGTTGATTCTTGGCGCTGTTGGAAAAGTTGTTCGAGTTCCTGAAAACCTCATCGATGCAGTTACCGCAATTTCAGGATCAGGTCCTGCTTATGTTTTCCTAGTTGCCGAAGCGCTCACCAGTGCAGCAGTAGAGCAGGGTCTGTCCGCCGAAGTTGCCAACACCTTGGTTCGCCAACTGTTTGTTGGATCGGCGCAACTGCTCAGTCAGTCACCTGAAAGCCCTGAACAGTTGCGAGCAAATGTCACTTCACCAAATGGAGTGACGGCTGCAGCAATTGCCACACTTGAAGCCGCGGGCCTGCGCGATGCCATTTCACAGACAGTGAAATCGGCGGTACAACGCAGCCTTGAGATGGGCAAGTAGTCGCTAGGGTATGCCCTAGGTCACGAACTCCGGACGGGGTTACCCCCCAACCGGGAGTCGCGCTCGAAAGAGTGCGCCGTTTGGACCGGTGCCGTCGGGGGGTTGGCACCGGTCCATTCGTTTTTTCTTGAACACACCATGACACACCGCTTCAATCACATTTCGTTCCTCACCGACTACGGAACTCGAGATGAATTTGTTGGAATTGTGAAATGTGTTGTTGCCGATATTGCTCCACATGTGCAAGTGATCGATATCACGCACGACATTCCAGCATTTGACGTTCGTGCAGGAGCACTTGCGTTAGCGAGAGCAGTTGCGTACGTTCCAAAAGGCGTTGTGTTGGCAGTTGTTGATCCAGGTGTTGGCACTGCTCGACGCTCCATTGCAGTCAGCGTTGCTGGTGGAGAAGGCGTGTTTATCGGCCCAGATAATGGCCTTTTGGCAACTGGTGTAGCGCTTGCAGGTGGTGCCGAGTTTGCCGTTGAGCTGACAAATACGAAGTATCACTTGCCTTCACCGGGAACTACGTTTGCCGGCCGAGATATTTTTGCATCGGTAGCTGCGCACATTTGTAACGGAGTTGAATTGCGCGAACTGGGTAAAGAAATTGATACTGCATCAATTCTTCCTGGAATTATTCCCATTACGCGCGAAGAGAACGGTCAGCTCGTTGGTGAAGTGACGTGGGTAGATCATTTTGGAAATTGCCAACTCAACATCGGCCCAGAAGACATTGCACAATGGGGCTCACCGGTGCGCGTGTCGATTGGAAATGCAGATTCACCAAACCACATTGTTCGCTCCGTACCCGTGGTCAATAACTTTTCAGAAATCGGTGGAGGGCTGGGACTCGTCATTGACAGTTATGGCATGTTGGCTTTGTGCCTAGACCGTGGCTCCGCAGCTATTGAGTTAGACCTTGCACCGACCAACATGGTGGCCATCAGTCAGGACCCAAACGCTGGAGGCGGAGTAAGCACCACAGTCCGTTTGGGTTCCAAACCCAACTGAGGTTGTAAACAGGCGTAAAGTCGTGACATGCGCCCAGCGACCACATTGGCAATTGCATTGCTGCTCATTTCCATTTTTACTGCTGGAATCCTTTCTCTTAGGTAATGAGATTTAGCGGTCAGGTGAAGCGCTCGTGAATCTTGCAGAAATCATCGAGCAACATCCTGCAGACAACGTTGCGCTTATCAGTCGAGGCCGTCCGACAACATATGGAGAGCTGCGTCGACAAGTAGCAAGCCTGCGAGGTGTGCTCGCAGAAAACGGAGTTGAGCGCGGCGATCGTGTTGCGATCCTGTGTGGAAACAGTCGGTACTTTGTTCTCGCATATTTAGCAACGCTTGGAGTTGGTGGAATTGCGGTACCGCTCAACATCATGAGCCCGACAACTGAAATACAACGCGAGCTAGACACCGTTCAACCGCGCATGGTGTTTGTCGAGCCAGCAGCAATGACTGCGTGGAGCAACATTGATCGTTCGTCACTTACCGAGCTTCGCGCAGTAGTTGCCACAGAAGGTCACGACATTGCAGGTGCAATTACTTTGACCGAATCGCTCATGCACGCGCCAGTGCCTATTTTGAATATGTCACCAAATGAAGTCGCCGCATTTATTTTTACAAGCGGAACTGCAGGCTCTCCGAAAGCCGCAATGCTCACGCACAACAATTTGCGTTCAAACCTTGTGCAACTCTCGGCCGAAAACGTGCTGCGCAGCAGCGATGTGGTGTACGGAGTGTTACCGCTGTTTCATATTTTTGGACTCAACGTGGTGCTCGGTTACACCCTCTTTGCAGGTGCAACTGTGGTGTTAGTGCAGCGATTTGATCCATCGACTGCGCTGGAAACGTTTGCAGATCGTGGGGTAACTGTTGTTCCTGGAGCGCCGCAGGTGTGGTCAGCGCTTGCACAAATGCCAAGCAATGAGTGCGCGGTGCTTTCGAAATTGCGTGTTGCGTTAACAGGCGCGGCAAAAATGCCCGAGCATGTGACAGTGCAGTTGAAGGAACAATATGGACTCGTTGTGCACGAAGGCTACGGACTTACAGAATCTTCTCCAGTAGTCACCACATCGGTGAATGGCAGTCACAAAGTTGGATCAATCGGCAAGCCATTGCACGGCGTATCCATTCGTTTAGTCGATGAGCATGGCGACGATGCAGAAGAAGGCGACTCCGGAGAAATTTGGGTACATGGAGAAAATGTCTTTGCCGGGTACTACAACGATCAGGAAGCCACTGACCGAGTGCTCACCGCAGATGGTTGGTTGCGCACGGGAGACATTGCAGTACGAGATGCCGATTCGGATCTCTTCCTTATTGATCGCTTGAAAGACCTGATCATCGTGAGTGGATTCAACGTGTATCCAGCAGAAGTTGAGCAGGTGTTACTTGCACATTCCGCAATTGAGCAGGCGGCAGTAGTCGGTGTTTCGCATCCGCACACGGGTGAAGCAGTGCGGGCTTACGTTGTGCTGCACAAGGGCGTACACCTAGATGAGGAATCAATTATTGAGCACTGCCAAAAACAATTGGCTCGTTACAAGTGTCCGTCAAAAGTGTTAATTGTGCAGTCACTGCCAACTGGCAGCACGGGCAAGGTACTGCGTCGCGCGCTGCGTTGATTTTGCTCGTGTTGAATTACTCGCAACGAGAAAACCGAAAAACAAAATTGACACTCCAATTAGCAAGGTGATGGCAAACGCTCGGTCTTGACCGAATCGGCCAGCAAGCGTTCCACTTGCTGAGAGCACCAATGTTCCCGTTGCAATCAAAATATTTCCGGCAGCCAAACGTCCAGCTGAAAACACTGCACGTTTCGCCCCGGTTGACAGTGCAGGATTCTTTTTACGAAGCACACGCCATGCAGACCACAACGCTCCGAAAATGATGACGAGTGCAGGAACCCCAGATCCGACAGCTGCAAGAATGCGCGGGGCAACTCCAAACACTTCTTTACCGGTGGGAAATTGATCGGCAACTATTTCAACTTTGGTTTGTGCCACAAGAACTATTCCCGTTGCCAAGCCCGACATATAGACGAGCAACTGTCGTACGCGATTTCCAAGTTGCTGACCGCCAAGTAAGTACAGAGTGCCGAGTGACAACCATGAAACATTGAGCACTGCTCCAGTGAGAAAGAACATTCTGAATACGAACAGGTTCCAGCCCGTGCTTTCCGCCCACCACAAACACGCAGAGCCGATTGCGAACAGCCCCATTGCGATTGTCCATGCGAGTTCGTGCGGCTGACGTCGTTTGTTCCATCGGTCAGCGGTGCTCAGTGTGAAAGCGGTCGCTATGAGGGTTGCCGTTCCTGCGAGGGCGCTGTTGAGCCCTCCCAAGGCGAAAACAGCGGTGGTGCTCATCTCCGCAGACTAGTTGGACTTCGTGAATTCATGCACGAGCGCCTACATTTGTGGCGTGGCCGACACTGCCCAAATCTCATCCCCCGCAAGGCGCAGAATTCCTGATGCTGCTGTTGCGCGCCTGCCTGTCTACCTCCAGATATTGAACACCCTGATCGTCAACGGAACTGCCCGGTTGTCGAGTGACCAGCTTGCAGCCTTGGCCGGCGTAAATGCAGCAAAGGTGCGCAAGGACTTGTCGTATTTGGGAAGTTATGGCACACGGGGAGTTGGCTACGACGTTGCCTACCTCGTGTATCAAATTAAGCGCGAACTTGGCCAGCACCATGAATGGAAAGTTGTCGTTGTTGGAGCTGGCAACCTTGGCAATGCCCTTGCCAATTACAACGGTTTCTCGACCCGCGGTTTTCCAATTGCAGGAGTTGTGGATACCGATGCATCGAAGGTTGGCAAAAAAGTCGCCGGTGTCATCGTGCGCCATGTGGACGACCTGCCAACCATCGTGCGCGACGAAGCGGTAAGCATCGGTGTCATTTCAACTCCGCCTGCATCGGCTCAGCAAGCTGCGGACCTTTTGGTGAATGCTGGAATTCGGTCAATCTTGAATTTTGCTTCGGTGATCTTAAACGTTCCAGAGAATATTTCGGTGCGTAGCGTTGACTTAGGCGTTGAATTACAGATCCTTGGTTATTACGAGCAACTCAGCCGTGAAGATAAACCAGCTACAAAGACAAAGCGCGAAGTGGCTGCAATATGTCAATAGTTGTACTTGGGATTAACCATAAGTCAGCCCCACTAGATGTAATTGAACGCGTAAGTATCTCTGACGATTCACTGTCAAAGTCGTTGCACGAACTGGTGTCGCGTGATCACGTTCGCGAAACGGTTGTTCTGTCTACGTGCAATCGCACCGAAGTGTATGTTATTGCCGAAAAATTTCACGGCGCATTTGCCGATGTTCGCGATTTCTTTTGCGAAATTTCTGGCTTGTCTGTCGAACAGCTTCAACCCCATTTTTATAGTCAGCACGATGATGCAGCAGTAAGTCATTTGTTTGAAGTTGCATCAGGTCTCGATTCGGCAGTGCTTGGTGAAACAGAAATTCTTGGGCAAGTACGAAACGCATGGGAAAAAGCACGTACTGAAACCACCGCACGGACTTCGTTGAACATGCTGTTTCGTCATGCTTTAGAAGTTGGTAAGCGCGCACGAACAGAAACGTCAATTAGCCGTTCCACAGCATCGGTTTCTCATGCAGCAGTTGAAATGGCAACTGACATTTTGGGAACCATGTCTGGGCGTCGCGTGTTGGTTATCGGAGCTGGTGACATGGGAGCAGGAATTGCACGCGCTCTCAGTAGCGCAGGTTCGCAGAGCGTCACGGTGATGAATCGAAGCAGCGAACGTGCGCACCAACTCGCAGAATCTGTTGGCGCAGTTGTCAGCCACATTGACGAATTGCATAGCGCTATTGGCAATGCGGATGTGGTGTTGACATGCACTGGTGCGGGGGAAGCAATCATTTCGGTTGACGATGTGCGTATTGCTCGAGAACACTCGAATGGATCTCCGTTGTTGATTGTTGATATCGCCGTTCCGCGCGATGTTGAGCACGAGGTGGGCGAATTGCCTGGCGTTACCCTGCGCGACTTGCATGACCTTCGAGACTGGGCGCAAACTGGAATTGATGCACGCCAGCAGGAAGCCGAAGAGGTTCGACGAATTGTGGAAGAAGAAGTGGAACGTTTCGGACAAGATGTGAAGGCACGCCAGGCCGCACCACTTATTGCCGAACTACATGAACGCGCAGAGTCAATTAGAAGTGCCGAAATTGAGCGCTATGCGGCGCGACTATCTGGTCTTTCAGTGGAACAGCGAGATGTTGTGGATGCTTTGAGCAAAGCAGTAGTTGCCAAATTGCTTCATAGTCCTTCGTTGCAACTCAAGCACAGCGCTGGCACACCGCAAGGCGAACGTATAGCCGCGGCACTTCGCGATTTATTTGACATCGAATGATCAGACTCGCCACGCGTTCTAGCGCACAGGCGCGAACACAGGCGGAAGTCGTTGCGCAATCCATCACTGCAGCAACTGGGTTGCCAGTTGAGTTGGTCTTCGTTGAAACTCTTGGCGATCGAAACAAAGACCAGCCGCTTCACCAAATTGGCGGGCAGGGCATTTTTGTAAAGGAAGTACAGCAAGCAGTGCTTCGCGGAGACGCAGACATTGCGGTTCATTCTGCGAAGGATCTTCCATCACAACATGCAGAAGGTTTGTTGATTGGTGCGTGGTGTGAACGACGAGATGCACGCGATGCATTGGTTGGCAAGTCACTGAATGAACTTGAAAAGGGCGCAACAGTTGCAACTGGCTCGGTGCGACGTAGAGCGCAATTACTTACAGTTCGGCCAGATTTACAATTTGTGGAATTGCGAGGCAATATTCACACTCGACTCGAAAAAATTCCAACAAATGGATCAATTGTGATGGCGATCGCTGCATTACAAGTGCTTGGGCTAACCGACACCGTTACACAAGCACTCCCAACAACAGATTTTGTTCCAATGGTTGGGCAAGGTTGTGTCGCTGTTGAATGTCGCGAAGGCGACACTGAGGTTCTTAAGGCCATCGCCGGAATCGATCATGCACAAACTCGTTATGCCGTCGAGATTGAGCGAGCATTCCTTGCAGAACTTGGCGCAGGTTGTTCCATGCCTGTGGGTGCATACGTCAATGCCGAGCGCGTGCTTTCGACATTCATGGCAACTGGCTCAACGAATGCAGATCGACATGTGAAGTTTGTTGAAGCCGTACCAACGGTTGATGCACATGAATTTGCTCGCGAACTCGCGCGAAAGTCGCAATCAGCATTGGCATGACCGAAAATACGTTTTCGGGAAAACGCGTTGTTATTACGCGTCCGCGAGCGCAGTCAAAAGAATGGCAACGTGCGATTGAAGAAAACGGCGCGCTATGTGAGGTCATTCCACTGATCGATATTGCACAACCAGACGATGAAGGTTTTGCATTCGAACAAGCAATGCGCAACTTGAGTGACTATGAATGGGTGGTGTGCACATCGGCAAATGGCGCGTCGCGTGTTGCCCCGTACTTGTCGCATGGTGCGACTAGTCCAAAACTTGCAGCTGTAGGAACTGCAACTGCGCGTGCGTTTGCACATGATGTGCAGTTTGTTCCGAGTTCGGCGAATGGAGCTTCACTCGCTGAAGAGTTTCCCGTGACGACTGGGAAAATACTGGTAGTTCAAGCTCAAGAAACCAGCGGTGATGTGTTGCGCATACTTCAAGATCGAAATATGCGTGCTGACGGAGTTGCTGCGTATAAGACAGTGCATTGCGCACTCACTGAATTACAAGTAGATGAAATTCAAAAGGCTGATGCAGTGTTGTTCGCATCTGGCTCCGCTGTGCGGTCGTGGTGTAAACAGGCCACACCAGCAGTAAACGGAAAAGTTGTTGTGATCGGTGAACCAACACAGCGAGTTGCGGCTGACTGTGCAATGACCATTAGTGCCATTGCACAAGATGCCTCAACTGCAGGGGTTGTTGCAGTGCTCGCTGGCGTATTCGCGTAACCGACCCCGTAGCCTTACTGGCATGGCGTTTCCGCAATCTCGACCCCGTCGTCTTCGTCAAAGCCCAGCACTGCGAGAGCTTGTTGCTGAAGTTCGCCTTGGGGTCTCCGATTTAGTTGCACCGCTATTTGTGCGTGAAGGCATAGCTTCGCCGCAACCGATTTCTTCACTATCTGGCGTTATGCAACACACGCGCGAGTCGTTGAAGGAAGAAGTTCGCGCACTTGCCGACTTGGGTGTGCCTGCAGTCATTTTGTTCGGTGTACCTGCAGTTAAAGATGAAGTTGGCTCAGGAGCATTTGATCCCAATGGAATTGTGCAGGTTGCCTTGCGTGAACTGCGAGAAGAGTTGGGCAATCGAATCGTCTTGATGGCCGACTTGTGTGTTGACGAGTACACCTCGCACGGACATTGCGGAGTCCTCAATGCATCAGGAGATGTTGACAACGATGCAACGCTCGAAATTTATTGCAAGGCAGCACTTGCTCAAGCGCAGGCTGGTGCTCAGGTGGTTGCACCGAGCGGAATGATGGACGGACAAGTTGGTGCCATTCGCGCAGCACTTGATGGTGCTGGTTTCCATGACACTGCGATCATGGCTTATTCCGCAAAGTATGCGTCGGGTTTGTACGGTCCTTTCCGCGATGCAGTTGATGTGCAAATTGCAGGCGGCGGAAATCGCAAGGGATACCAACAAGATTGGCGCAACGCACGCGAAGCACTTCGAGAAGTTGCAGCAGACATCGAGCAAGGTGCTGACATCGTGATGGTAAAACCTGCGATGAGTTATCTCGATGTCATCGCTGCAGTGAGTCAGCGTGTTGATGTTCCGGTTGCCGCGTATCACGTAAGTGGCGAATACGCCATGATTAAGGCAGCAGCAGCAAATGGCTGGATCGATCACGACACTGTTGCAGTCGAGCAATTGACTGCAGTGAAGCGCGCAGGTGCAGACATTATTTTGACGTATTTCGCGCGTTGGTTCGCCGAAACCCAACAATAGGAGTCGCAATGACTATTCCTTTTTGTGATCCATCGCTCTGTGTGTCTGCAGGTTGCACCGCAACTGTGTGCACCGGCAAAGCCATTGCATCAAACCACACGTTTTATGAGCGCTCTGCAAATGTCATTCCCGGTGGAGTGAACTCGTCTATTCGCGCATTCAAGTCTGTTGGCGGTGAGCCGTACATCGTTGCTCGTGGCGAAGGAGCACACATTGTTGATGTAGAGGGAAATCGCTACATCGACTTGGTGCAAAGTTATGGCGCAGTAATTTTGGGTCACGCGCATCCGGCAATTACTGCTGCATTGATTGACGC
>JBEGJW010000029.1:0-23220 GCA_041184445.1 Actinomycetota bacterium
GAGCGTTGTTGCTGAATGGGTAACGACTGAAGATCAAAAGCAGCGCTTGAAGTTATTGGGTTGCGATTTCATGCAGGGCAACAAGGTTGCCGAAGCAGTAGAAGCTGAATCTTTAGGGATTCAGTTGCGGTCGCGGACCAGTTCCGTTGAAGAACGCTATTAATTCGTCTGCGCCATTACCCAATCGCAACACCGAGTTACTTCCCACGGTGTCGCCGTACACGTCGAGTGGAAGTGATGCAATGTTTCCTCCAGCAGCAGGACGCATTTTCTTCGCGAACTCGATGAGGTCGAGATTGTTGTCCACAATGACCGCTGAAAGCCCACCTTTCAGCACGCTGCCCGCCTTAAACGGATTGCCAGAAACGCCAAGAAATATCTGACGTTCCATCCAACTGCCATTCGCCATCAACTTTTTGTTCGAAATAACGACTGCGAGCATAAGCAAGGCCTTCAACGCCATCAAGCGTGGTGCAACCAGCCTTCATAAACAAACCGGTGTGTTTGTCGCGCGATGGGTGTTCAACACAAACATTTACTCCGCCAACTGCTTCAACAATTCGCTTGAAGCCCTGGAAGTCAATTTCCACGTAGTGATGAATAGGAATGTTGAGTGCTCGTTGCACAGTGCGCACCAACACATCGGTGCCTTCTTGATATGCGGTGTTAATGCGCTGCTCATTTTCGCCGTTACCAATTGCCACCCACAGGTCACGTGGAATAGACATGAGCGAAACCGTTCCCGTGCGCTTTACGTAGTGCATCACCATCAGCGTGTCGCTGCGTTGACCGCCAATGTCTCCCGCATCGCCAACGTTGCCGTAGTCGGCATCGCTTGGGTCTGCGCCTACGCGTGAGTCTGAACCAACGAACAAATAGTTTTCAAACTCGGCATCAGCTGGCGACAACGCAGTTGTGGCAACTTCTTCGCGCTTCACCGTGTCGAGGTCGGCATTCACCGCGCGAACCACTCCTACTGCGCCAAACAGCGACACCACAAGCGCAACGAGAGCCGAAGTTGTAAGCGAATGCAGCCACGTTTTCTTTGCGCGCGGTTGGAAAATTATTTCACTCACTGCACGAAACGGTAGTCGTTATTGCGCACGCAAGTGGACCACGTCACCCGTATCGATGTGGTGAGAGATTGCGCAGTCATCAAGCACCACCAACCTGCCATCTCGTTGCACTTCAATTGCACGACCTTCAACAATGTCGCCCGTTGCCAATTCCACTCGCACCGCTTGGCCCAGTGTTGCAAGCGAAGCCGAATACTGCTCGTGCAATTGCTCGGGTGAAAGCGCTTCAAGCTCGTCAATTGCGATCAACATGTTGTGCAACAACTGCGCAGGAGACGTTGCATGTTGTGGTGCCGCAAGCGCCAATGACATTGCATCGGGTGGCGCCCAATTCACATTCACGCCAATACCCACAACGACAAAATCCTGAGCACCCTGCGCCAATATTCCCGAGACTTTTTTATTGTCGATAAGTAAATCGTTTGGCCACTTCATGTCGGGCAACACACCAGTGAGTTGCATACATGCGCGTGCTGCGCTCATGCCCACCATCTGCGTGAACTGATGCAATGGACGCTCAAGAGTTTCGTTTGTGCGAAACAACAACGACACCAACAGGTTGGCGCCGGGCTCGGCAACCCACGTGCGGTCGAGGCGACCCTTGCCTGCCGACTGAAAATCGGCCATCAGCACACTGTGGTGTTTTGCCCCCTCAGCCCCCAATTTCACCAAATCGGTGTTCGTGCTGCCCGTTTCGGTAATCCGTGTAACCCACCATCCATTGGGCCATTGTGCATTGGAGTCCGATTGGTTGGCTTTGGTGTTGCCCATTAGGCAAAGATAGACCCTCGTGCTGAAGAAAATCCTCATAGCTAACCGTGGCGAGATCGCCGTTCGAGTAATTCGAACCGCTCGTGAAATGGGCATCGCCACTGTTGCGGTGTATTCCGAACTCGACCGCAACGCGTTGCATGTGCGACTTGCCGACGAGGCATACGCGCTTGGCGGCCAAACTGCCGCAGAGAGCTACTTGAATACCGAAGCCATTCTTGATGCCATTCGCAAAAGTGGCGCAGACGGCGTACACCCTGGCTACGGATTCTTTTCGGAAAACGCAGACTTCGCTCGCGCCATTACCGAAATGGGAGTTGCCTTTATCGGTCCTCCACCAGAAGCCATCGTGGAAATGGGCGACAAAGTTTCGTCGCGCAAAGCAGCGTTGCGCGGCGGTGCACCAATTGTTCCTGGCACCACCGAATTCGTAACTACTGCAAAAGAAATTCAAGACTTCGGAAATGAATTTGGTTGGCCAGTAGCCATTAAGGCTGCCTTCGGTGGCGGCGGACGCGGCATGAAGGTGGTGCAGTCGGCAGATCAAGTGCAGGAAGCAATGGACTCCGCACAACGCGAGTCGAAAGCATTCTTTGGTCGCGACGAAATTTATGTTGAGCGCTACCTCACTTGGCCGCGCCACATTGAAGTTCAACTTGTTGGTGACAAGCACGGCAACGTGGTGTGGGTTTCCACCCGCGACTGCTCAGCGCAGCGTCGTCACCAAAAACTGATTGAAGAAGCTCCAGCACCAGGACTACCTGACGGTGTTGAAGAAGCAATGGGCGAAGCGGCAGTGAAAGCCGCCAAAGCAGTTGGCTACTACAACGCAGGAACTGTTGAATTCATTTTCCAAGACAACGACTTCTTCTTCCTTGAAATGAACACCCGCCTCCAAGTGGAGCACCCGGTTACGGAAGTAATTACGGGAATCGACTTGGTGGAATGGCAAATTCGTGTCGCCAGTGGCGAGAAGTTGCCAATGACACAGAAGCAAGTTGGAGCGCGTCGCAACGGACACGGCATTGAAGTTCGTATTAACGCAGAAAACCCAACAGCTGGAAAATTCCTTCCATCACCTGGAACGATTACCAAGCTGACTACACCAGATGGTTTCGGAACTCGTTTCGACGGCGGTTACGAATCTGGCGACACCGTGAGCCAGTACTACGACAACTTGGTTGGCAAGTTGATTGTGTGGGGCAAAGACCGCGACACCGCAATTGCTCGAACCATTCGCGCACTTGACGAAATGGTTGTTGAAGGCGTGCACACCACGATTCCTGCAGACCTCGCCATTCTTCGTCACCCAGACTTCTCTGCTGTTACACACAGCACCAAGTGGGTAGAGGAAACCCTCGACTTGTCGGGCTTGGTGAGCACCGCAGTTGGCTCCGCAACAAACGACGAAGGTCTTGTAGAACGCGCCACCACCATTGAAGTAAACGGCAAGCGTTTCGACGTGAAGATGTGGGTGCCAGAGTTTGTAAGTGGCCCAGTGAAGAAGGCCAACAAGCCAACACGTGGTTCGGGTGGCTCGGGTGGATCTGCAAATAGCGGCGATGTTGCTGCACCAATGCAGGGCACCATCGTGAAAGTTTCCGTTGAAGTTGGCCAGCAAGTAGCGGTCGGCGATTCGGTCGTGGTGCTTGAAGCAATGAAGATGGAAAACCAGATCACTGCTGAAAAGGCAGGAAAAGTCACCAAAGTCAACGTAAAAGTTGGCGACAAAGTGGGTTCTGGCGACATCCTCATCGTTATTGAATAAGCGCTAAACGCCACGCGCGACTAGTTTGTGTGCGTGACAAGCGTGCCTGACAA
This sequence comes from Actinomycetota bacterium, assembly GCA_041184445.1. Lineage (GTDB taxonomy): Bacteria > Actinomycetota > Acidimicrobiia > Acidimicrobiales > Ilumatobacteraceae > UBA3006. Next base: position 3,669 of record JBEGJW010000029.1, read on the forward strand.
CGAAGAAATTGCCCCAACACCAGAGGCCGCAGCCAGCGGACTGGCAGCCGAGCGCACTCGCCGCTTAGACCGCATTGACGCCATGCGCGCAGCTGGTGTGAACCCATACCCATATCGCTTCGATCGCACACACACCCTTGGTGAAATTCGCGAACAGCATGGCCACCTTGATGCGGGAACTGAAACCGAAACACGCGTCACTGTTGCGGGCCGAATTTTGTTGAAGCGCGACCAGGGCAAACTCATTTTCTGCACCATTCGCGACCGTGGAGCAGACATTCAATTATTTGTTTCGAAGTCCGTTGTTGGCGATACCGAGTTTGACGAAATTAATGAACTCGACCTTGGCGACTGGGTTGGCGTAACCGGTTTGGTAATGACCACGCGCAAAGGCGAATTGTCGATCAAAGTAGAGAGTGCCCAATTGCTGTCGAAGGCAGTGCGACCACTTCCCGACAAATGGCACGGACTTACCGACGTAGACACGCGTTACCGCCAGCGCTACGCCGACCTCATCATAAACGAAGAGGCGCGCCGCACGTTTGAAATTCGTCATGCGACCATTGCCAGTTTCCGCAAGACGCTGCACGACAACAAGTTCATTGAAGTTGAAACTCCGGTGCTGCACATGGAAGCAGGCGGCGCACACGCTCGCCCATTCCTTACGCACCACAACACACTGGATATGCAGTTGTTCTTGCGCATTGCGTTGGAATTGCACTTGAAGCGACTCATTGTTGGTGGCATGGAACGCGTGTTTGAAATTGGTCGCGTGTTCCGCAACGAAGGAATTTCCACGCGCCACAACCCTGAGTTCACCATGATGGAGAGCTACCAAGCATTTGGTGACTACACCGAAGTCATGGCACTCACCGAAGAATTGATTACCAATGCATCGCGAGATGCACGTGGCACCACCACCGTGGTTATTCAGGGCAACGACTTCGACTTGGCGCAACCATGGCGTAAAGCCCGAATGATTGACTTGGCAAGCGATGCAACCGGTGTAACGCTGCACCCATCAATGGATGTTGCAGCAGTGCGCGAAGTTGCAGCCAAGCACAACATTAAGTGCGAAAAGCATTGGGGTTCTGGTCGCGTGATTGAAGAGATCTTTGCTGAACTTTGCGAAAAAGATTTGATTAACCCCACGTTCGTTACTCACCACCCTGTAGAAATTTCGCCACTTGCCCGCCAAGACCGCAATGACCCGCACCTCACCGAGCGTTTCGAATTGTTTATCGGTGGACGCGAAATTGCAAACGGTTACAGCGAGTTGAACGACCCAATTGAACAGCGCAAGCGCTTTGAAGACGAACAGTTGGCAAAAGAAGCTGGCGACAACGAAGCGGGAAGCTTGGATGAGGACTACCTACGCGCACTCGAATTCGGCATGCCGCCAACTGCAGGTCTTGGCATTGGTATTGACCGCTTGGTCATGCTGCTCAGCGACGCCGGCTCCATTAAAGACGTGATCTTGTTCCCTACCCTTCGACCAGAGGCGAAATAACGATGAGCTCAACACAAGCTTGGGGCGTTGGCATTGCAACAGTTGCAGCAGACGGCACCACACTCGACACCTACTTCCGTCACCTAGGGCTGGGCGCTGAAGTTCCTGCAGGAACACCAGCCGAATCGCACACTCACACCGACCCGCGTCGTGGAGTTTCTCTTGTTCCTACTTCGTTAGTCATTGACACCACTGCAGCACCAACGAGCGCGAGCGACGTGTACTTGCGTTTGCACTTGTTGTCGCACCGACATGTGAAGCCGCGCACCGTGAATCTGGACGGCGCATTTGGTTTGCTCGCCAACGTTGCCTGGACATCCATCGGTCCAGTTGCCTTGGATGCTCTTGAAGACGTGCGCTACAACCAACTGAAGCAAGGCCTGCAACTGGTTGTCAATGGCGTTGACAAGTTTCCGCGCATGACCGACTACGTCGTGCCAAGTGGCGTGCGTATTGCCGATGCAAGTCGCGTTCGTTTAGGCGCTCACCTTGCAAGTGGCACCACCGTGATGCATGAAGGTTTCTGCAACTTCAATGCAGGAACACTCGGCGCATCGATGGTGGAAGGCAGAATTTCTGCGGGCGTTGTTGTTGGTGATGGTTCCGACATTGGTGGCGGCGCATCCATCATGGGCACGCTTTCTGGTGGCGGAAAAGAAATGGTGACTGTTGGCGAGAAGTGCTTGCTCGGTGCCAACAGTGGTCTTGGGATTTCGCTTGGCAACAACTGCGTCATTGAGGCCGGCTTGTACGTAACTGCTGGCACGCAAGTAAAACTTCCAGACGGCGCAACCGTGAAGGCACGCGAACTTTCTGGCGCAAACGATTTGCTCTTCCGTCGCAACAGCCTGACGGGTGCAGTTGAAGTGGTGCAGCGCACCGGTAGCTGGGGTGGCCTCAACGCCGCTTTGCACAAGAACTAGCAATAGTCTGTCGCCATGATGTTTGATGATTTCCGCAAGTTAGTGATTGCGCGCCGCACGCAATTGATGATGGACCTCGAGCGCGAGGTGGACATGGACTTGATCAACAAGTTGTGCGATGTTGCTGCATGGGCACCAAATCATCAACTCACTTGGCCGTGGGTGTTCGGTGTGTTTACTGGCGATGCACGTCGCGCACTTGGCGATGCCACTGCCGAAGCAATGCAGCGCCATGGTGACACCGAAATGAAGGTGACCAAAACGCGCACTAAGTATTTGCGCGCACCGGCAATCGTTGTTGTTGGCACATTGCCAGGTGAATCGGAATTACAAACTGAAGAAAACCGCGACGCGGTATCTGCAGGAATTCAAAACATGCTGCTTGGCGCCACCGCAATGGGCCTTGGCAGTTTTTGGTCCAGTTGCCCGAAAGGCGCAAACGATGATGTTGCAAAACACTGTGGCTGGCCTGAAGGAACGCATATCACGGCGATGATTTACCTCGGTTGGCCAAACCGCGAAATTCCTGATCGCGAACGACCAGCGCCAGCAATCACCTACTTCGACTAACTCCAGTTGCTGATGGCAACAACAGGAACTTCGTAACACCACGCGTAGCGAGTGAGCCCAATGCTTGGGTCTCCCTCCCAGTCGTATTTCGCGGCCATCACATCGCCGTAAGCACGACGCTCATCGGCGTCAGTGACCAACCTCGCAGTGCCCATGCGAACGTTTTCCTCGATGTGCACTTCAACAGCTGGATTCGTGAGAAGGTTTTCACGCCAGTCGGAATGCCCAGTTCCCGACACCAAGATGAGCGTGTCGCCTACAACGCCAAACCACAGTTCGGTTTTTCGTGGTAGACCGCTTTTACGTCCAACCGTGACAATGTCGCAGCATTCAACTTCAGTAAATGGTGCAAGCCAAGACACAAGCGAAATCAGCCTGGGCGGTATACGCCAAAAACGTCGCGCAATGCGTCGCTTACTTCACCAAGCGTTGCGCTAGCCCGCAGTGCTTCTTTCATTGGGTGCAATACGTTGCCCGTGCCCTTCGCGGCTTCGCGCAAAGCTTCAAGCTTCGCTGCGACCAACGCCATGTCGCGGTTGGCCTTGTACTTCGTAAGGCGGTCGATCTGACCTTGTTCCAAACCAGGAATTGGCGGTGTAATTTTTGGCTCTGGTTCATTGTCGACCGTGAACTTGTTGACACCAACCAACACACGTGTCTGATCATCGATCGACTTCGTGTAGCTGTATGCGGCTTCTTCAATTTCGTCCATTTGGAAGCCGGCTTCAATGGCCTGTACTGCCCCGCCCATTTCGTCGATGCGTGCAATGTATTCGTATGCCAGGCGCTCAACTTCATTAGTCAGCGATTCGACAAAGTATGAACCTGCGAGTGGGTCTGGAGTGTCGGTTACGCCGCTTTCGTAACCAATGATTTGCTGTGTGCGTAATGCAATACGCGCAGCTTCTTCGGTTGGCAAACTAAGCGCTTCGTCGTAACCATTGGTGTGCAGGCTTTGCGTGCCACCCAGCACTGCAGCCATGCTTTGCACGGCAACGCGCACCACGTTGTTCAACGGTTGCTGCGCAGTAAGAGTTGAACCACCAGTTTGTGTGTGGAAACGCATGAGCTTGCTTGCTTCCTTCTTGGCACCAAAACGATTGGTCATGATGTCGTGCCACATGCGGCGACTGGCACGGAACTTCGCAACCTCTTCGAAGAAATTGTTATGACCGTTCCAGAAGAAGCTGAGGCGTGGACCAATGTCGTCCACATCGAGACCAGCATCAATTGCTGCCTGTACATATGCAATGGCATTCGACAACGTGAATGCGAGCTCTTGTACCGCAGTACTTCCCGCTTCGCGAATGTGATAACCGGAAATGGAAATGGTGTTCCACTTCGGAACATTCTTTGAGCAATATTCAAAAATGTTGGTAATGATGCGCATCGAAGGCTTCGGCGGATACACGTAGGTGCCGCGCGCAATGTATTCCTTCAACAGGTCATTCTGAATGGTGCCGCTAATTGCCGTACTTGGCACGCCACGTTCTTCTGCAACCAACTCGTACATCAACAACAAGATTGCAGCCGTTGAGTTGATGGTCATCGAAGTAGTCACTTTGTCGAGCGGCAAGTCGGCAAGCAATGTGCGCATGTCATCGAGTGAGTCGATAGCAACGCCAACTTTTCCTACTTCGCCAGCCGAACGCGCATGATCGCTGTCGTACCCCATTTGCGTTGGCAAGTCGAATGCGCAACTGAGTCCTGTTTGACCAGCTTCGAGCAAAAACTTAAATCGCTGGTTGGTGTCGGCTGCACTTCCGAAGCCTGCATATTGACGCATGGTCCACAAGCGGTCGCGGTGCATGGTTGGGTAAATGCCGCGTGTATAGGGCTGCTGGCCAGGAGCACCAAGTGCCGTTGCAGGGTCGAATGAACCCAGCGTTTCTGCGGTGTACAACGGGTTAATGGTGATGCCGGAGTCGGTCTGGCGCTCAGAAGGGGTTTCAGCCATGGGTCTAGGTTACGAGATTGAGCCCAAATTGTCGCATGGCTAGCCTTGCCACATGACCGCAACCGAGAACAGCACCCGCATGATTGACGGAGTCGAATTGAAGCCGCGCGAAGTGGCAGCAATTGGTCGCCCGAAATACGAATCCATTGAAGACGAGCGCCGTGCGCGCAAAATCGGGCTTGCCGCTTCGCTTCGCGTGTTTGGTCGTCTTGGTTACGGCGAAGGCGTTGCAGGACACATCACTGCACGCGACCCAGAATTTACTGACTGCTTTTGGGTGAACCCATTCGGTAAAAGTTTCCGTCACATGAAAACTAGTGATCTCATTTTGGTGAATCACGATGGCGAAGTGGTGTACGGAACGCAGCCGGTAAACCGCGCGGCGTTTGTATTGCACGCAGCAATTCACAAAGCTCGACCAGATGTGATTGGTGCAGCACATGCCCACTCCACTTACGGCAAGGCGTGGTCATCGCTAGGTCGCAAGCTTGACCCAATTACGCAAGACGCGTGCATTTTCTACGAAGACCACACCGTCATTTCCGAACAAGGTGGCAAAGTGGTATTTGAAGTTGCAGCTGGTGAAGAATTTGCTTCACTGTTTCCAACCGGGAAAGCAGCCATTCACCAAAACCACGGCTTGTTTACCGTTGGCACCACGGTTGAAGCAGCAGCTTTTTGGTTCATCACCATGGACCGCAGTTGCCAAGCACAGTTGCTTGCAGAAGCAGCAGGAACACCGAAGCTCATTGATCATGATTCGGCGATGTACACCCAACAGCTCACCGGTTTTGCCGAAGCTGGCTGGTTCCAGTTTCAACCGCTGTTCCAAGAAATTTGCGCAACAGATCCTGACCTGTTCGATTGAGCAGTAACGCTTCTCCACTCGCGCAGAAATCGCTGAGCACTCGTGTTGGCGGATTGCCGCCCGAGTTGTTCTTCATTTGCTCGGCTAGCGCGCAATACATTGGCGCCGTCATTGCATTCCGCTTGTTTGACCGCGTTGCTCCAGAAAGCGTTGCGTGGTTACGAGTAATTGCTGCTTCATTAATTTTGATTATTTTTTCTGCACCGCGACTAATTCGCCAGGGCAAATGGTCACGCAGCGAACTCATTTCGGCAGCAGCGTTTGGCATTTCCGTTGCGCTAATGAACCTCACGTTTTATTTGGCCATTGATCGACTGGATTTAGGCAAAGGTGTGGCCATTGAATTCATTGGCCCAATTTGTGTTGCAGCATTCCAAACCAAGTCGCGCCGTAATGCGCTCGCACTTGCACTCGCCACCACCGGCGTTCTTGTGCTTTCTGGTTTCGAACTTGGCAACGAACCACTTGGACTGTTGTTTATTTTTCTGGCCTCTGCATGTTGGGGTGCGTACATCGTGATTGGCTCAAAAGTTGCACAACTCAATCGTGGCGTATCTGGCCTTGGCGTTGGTCTTGCAATTGGCGCAGTAGTTATTGCTCCATTTGGTGCTGCACATAGTGGACCTGCTTGGCACTCGCCTTCCATTCTTTTTGCCTGCGTGTTGGTTGGTTTGTTTTCGAACGCTCTTGGCTACGGAATTGAACAATCAATCATGCGCAAAATTCCTGTGCGCAGATTTTCTGTGTTACTCGCCTTGCTTCCCGTTACCGCTGTTGTATTTGGATTTTTATTTCTTGATCAAACACCAACGTTGATCGATTTACTTGGGATGTCCCTCGTGCTCATTGGTGTAGTGGTGCAACAACGCGATGTGTTGCCGGCAGCCAGCGAAACCGCGTAAATAGCGCTTAAGAGTGACCTCACCCTGCCGATACCCATCGGTAGACTGATGACAAGCGATTGAGGAGATTTCTCACTATGCGCGTCCCCCACAAAATTTCTGCAGTTCTTTGCGTACTCGTCAGCAGTGCAACGCTGTTGTCGACCCTTGTTACCCCTGTGCATGCCGAAGAAGGCCAGCTACCTATTGCTATTCAAATTGAAGGCCGTGGGTACGGACACGGACGTGGCCTCAGCCAGTACGGCGCATACGGCTACGCGGCGGTGTATGGCTGGTCGTGGGACGCGATTCTCAATTTCTATTACGGCGGTGCAACTGGCAACACACTTGGTTCGCTTGCCGACCCTGGCCAAGAAGTAACCACCTGGCTCAGCGCACTGAACAACGCACAAACCGCAGTTATTGCCGACGGCAACAACGCCATATTCGTACAAGACCCAACACCTGGACGCACGTGGGGATCACTCGTTGCCCGTGAGGTTGCCAACCGCGTGTATCGCGTGTGGGGAACTCAAGAACGACGCTGCGCAACTGCAGCAGCAGACCCAACATCTGAAGGCTTCACGCTGATTGGCGATGTACAAAACGTTGCATCGTTTACCACTCAGGTTGGCGCAGACCCAGCTGCTGCTCCAACACAGCTAATTGGATTATGCGAACCACGAGTTGGTTCAACCAAATTTAAAATTCGTTACTATCGCGGCGAAGTTCGCGCGGTGAATAATTCACGCGGAGAAAATCGCACGATTAACGCTGCGTCAATGGAAAATTATTTGCGCGGCGTAGTGCCACGTGAATCTCCTGCAGAATGGGGTGCTGCTGCCGGAGGCGCAGGCATGAATGCATTGCGCGCTCAAGCAGTTGCAGCACGTTCGTATGCAGCAACCGAAAATCGATATGCAGGACTTGCTCGCACGTGCGACACGCAAGATTGCCAGGTGTATGGCGGCGCACTATTGCGCGAATCAATTAACGCTGCCCCCACTGCACTCGAGAACGCATACACCGACCAAGCAATTGCCGAAACAGCTGGCGTGGTGGTGTTGACGCCAAAAGGCCTGCCAGCACGCACCGAATTCACCTCTAGTAACGGCGGACGAACCGCAGGTGGCACCTTCCCTGCCCAGGCAGACCCGGGAGACTTAGCCAGCGATCCGATCAACTCGCTTCTGGTTTGGACACGCGTGTTTTCTGCTGCCGCGATTCAGGCAAAGTACCCAGCAGTTGGCACGTTGACTTCGGTTGTCACCAACCACGACGGTCTTGGTGGCGACTGGAACGGATACGCAAGTTCGGTCACTATTAACGGCACTGCTGGAAGCGTGACCGTAACGGGTTGGGCCTTTAAGACCACGTTCGATATTCCTGCGCCATGGTTTGAAACGACCAGTGTTGTTGGTGCTCCATTTGATGCGGCACCTGTTGGTTCGTTCTTGTTCATTGGCGACTCAGTTGGCGAAAGCATTAAAGCCGAATTCAGTGCAGTGGTTACACCTTCATATCCGTCCATGAATTACCAAGCACTTACCAACCGTTGCATGGTTGGACCAAGTTGTGTTGCTGCTGCAAGCGGACTGCCCGATGCACCAGCCATTATCAATTCACTTACCCCCGAGCAGTATCCAAACATTGCAATTATTCAGCTCGGTTACAACGACGATCCGAACACATTGCAGTCAGATGTTGACCAAGTCGTGAATGCATTAAATGCTCGAGGAATTCAGCGCGTGGTGTTTATTAACTTGTCAACGCGTCGCGCATCGCGCAACTACGCGTTGTCGAACGCGGTGCTTGCTAATGCAGCCAACAGCTACCCCAACGTGTCGGTGCTGGATTGGAACTCGGCGAGCATTGCTCCAACGCAAAACCGTTGGTTCAAAGACGATGTTCACTTAACCAACACTGGTCGCGCACAGTTCGCACTATTCATTCGCAATCAATTAGATGCATTGCGCGCAAGCGGCGTCATCGCCAGCGGCACTGCAACTATTGTGCCGCTCGGCGTACCGATGGCAATTGGCGACCGTGGCGACAACGTGAAATTGCTCCAAACACAACTGAACACGTACTTAAATTTGCCAAAGAAAAAGCGCATGAAGGTTGATGGAGTGTTTGGTAAGGGCACCGCTGCATGGGTATCGCAAGTGGAAACCAATAACGGTCTTGCCGTTGATGGAATTGCCGACGACGCAGTACTTGCAGTGTTGAGCATTGATCCATCTACCATCACGTTGAAACTTGGCATGAAGCACGCAACGGTGGCCACTGCGCAAACCGCGCTCGCCCGCGTGTTGAAGGTGAAGGTGAAGGCCGATGGAGTATTTGGTTCAGGAACGCTGCGCCTCGTGAAACGCTTCCAGAAAACCGTTGGTATTAAGCAATCAGGCGTGATTAATCACGAAACCTGGATGGCTTTGCTTAGCGCTTCATCCCAGCAGTAAATCGCGCTTCCCACGCCTCGGTACTCACCATTTCTGGGTACATGGCACGATATTCGCGCTTCAGGCGGCCGTACGAGAACGCAATGGCGACAATCGATTTCGCAACCTGAACGAGCAACGTAAAGAACCGCTTCGTGTCGCGTTCAACTACATAGCCATCGGCAATGCGGTCGTGACGATACAAAATGCGATTGCGTAACGTGGCAACGCCAACCGCGCGTGCGTCGATTGGCCCTACCCCGTATCCGCGTAAGCGAAGTGGACGTGGAATGATGTATCCGCCCACCGACACAATGGCGAACAGAAATCCGATCGCACGCAGTGCCTTATGTCGTCGTTTGCGAGGCTTAATTGCTGCAAGTTCTGGGGTTAACGGCGCTGGCTTTTCCTCTGCGCACTTGCGCAACTCATCGTGCAATGCCGAGTGATCGATCTTCATCCACTCGCTCGGGCCAGCCAAGTACGCATTCAGACCCTTCAGCATGTATTCGGTACTGGAATAGCGCATGGAAAACAAGTTGCGGAAACCAAACGATGCAAAGCGATACGCCAAGTTCCACCAATGATGCTTGTCGAACACCAAGGTGTCGACCAGCGCCAAGTTGCGTGACTCGTAAAACAGTGATGACGGATTGTTCTTCAACCCGAAGTCGGCATGCCACACAATGACACCGTTTAGCGTGACGCTGTGCTTGCCCGTGTGCATGAGGCCGAACGCAACGTCGTCGCCACGAACAAACACTGGAATCGGGTTTTCATCGGTAATAGAAATTGGAAATGCCGTGTACCACCAGGCTGTGTAGTCGAAAGGAATTTCTGGTGCATCGACTACAGCTAGTTCGCGTTTACGCAGATCGTCTTCGCGTCCAAGTGCTTGCAGCGGATAAATGGATCGGAACGAATACTCAGAACCAGCTTCGAACTGCAACCACGGGCGCTCTTCGCTGAGCATTGCGCCGTGCACGCACAGCTTCGGGTCGCGTGCGTTAGCGAACAATGCCATGGTGCGCACCAGCGCTTCTGGCTCGAGCGTGATGTCGTCGTCCATGAACAACACGTGCGTTGCCCAACCTTGTTTACGCAATTCGATGAGCCCGCGAGCGAAGCCACCGGCACCACCAAGGTTGCCGTTTGGCACCACTTGCAACGGAGCATCAGCAGGCGCATCGAACGTAACGTTCTGCGCATTATCTACAACGAACACGCGCACACGATCACGCAATGCATCGATGCTGCGCTCCAGCTCCAATACATTGCCTACGGTTTTACGAACGTACTCTTGACGATTGAACGTGGTGATGGACAGCGACAACTTCACTTCATGGGCAGGCGCATCGGCACTCACCCATTCGCCACCCGTCATGCACACTTCGCCGCCCTGGGCCAACACTCGAACGAAGTACGTACCGTACGGAGTTGACTGCAAATTCGGTAGCGAAAACTCAATGAATACTGGCGATCCTTCGCCTTGTGGCAACGGCTCGGAAGCCACCACGGTTTCTCCGCGAGCTGAAACGCCAACCACTTGTGCAATTCCAACTCCCGATGCGCGTACGCGAACGGTAAGCGCGTTCACCGTGGTGATGCGGCTCCAACGTCCGGCAGCAAACACGCCAAACGACGTATCGAATGACACCTCAGCGCCATCTTGCAGCACAGCTCCACCTGGAACAAGTTTTGTTATGCCATCAAAGCGCGCATACAGCAATGGTTCTGTTGTGGTCTCCGTTGGTAAAACCAAACGTTGTAGCAACTGTGTCATTATGCGGCGCTCAATGGGTCGGTGAAAAACGATGGAATTGAAGCATTGGCATTCAAAGCTTCAAGAATGCCGCTTGCAGCATTGAGTGCTTCGTGAATCGTGACGTCCATGTCGAGATAACGATACGTGCCAAGACGACCGAGGAAAGTAACACCCTGTTGTGCGCGTGCTTGCTCGACATATTTCACCAATTGATCTTTTTCTTCAACTAAACGAATTGGGTAATACGGCGTATCGGTTTCGCCACACAAACGTGAATACTCGGTGTACGTCACCGACTTGTCGTGATGCTCCCACGGTGCAAAGTGCTTGTGTTCGGTAATGCGCGTGTATGGCACGCTTTCGTCGCAGTAATTCAACACTGGGCAACCTTGCACGTCGCCATCGTGTACTTCCTGGACAAAGTCAAGTGTGCGATAACCAAGGCGACCATGTTCGAAACCAAAATATCACCGTAATTGACGGGTGATCCAAAATCGCTTCCACAATTGGCGTGTACCCGTGTTCGGGAATTCCTTGGAACGGATGATTGAAATACGAATTATCTGCCGTGAAGCGCAATGGCAGTCGCGCAAGAATGCTGGCTGGCAATTCGGTTGGCTCGACACCCCATTGCTTTTTCGTGTAGCCCTTGAAAAATGCTTCGTACATTTCACGACCAACAAAACGCAACGCCTGATCTTCAAACGACACCGGGTTAGTAATGGTTTTGTCGGCTTTTTCGGCAATGAACGTTTCGGCTTCTTCTGGTGTGAAGTTGGTACCAAAGAAATCGTTGATCAACGTGAGGTTCATAGGCAGCTGATACCTCTTACCGCCGCTCATAGCGCTCACCGTGTGGCGGTAGGCCTTCATGACACCAAAGCGCGTGATGTAGTCCCACACGTGCTCGTGTTGCGTATGGAAGATGTGAGGGCCGTACACATGCACCATGACGCCAGAGTCGTGGCGTTGCGTAAAGCAGTTGCCAGCAACATGGTTGCGGGTGTCAAAAACGGTGGCTGTGTGCCCAGCTTCAGCCAATTGGCGTGCCACCACAGCACCTGAAAAGCCGGCGCCAACGATGGCAAAGGACCGTGACACCACGGCTAAATACTAGTTAATTAGTGGGAAAGCCAAGGGGCGCATGCGCCTTCCAAGTCGCGAACTTCAATGCGATCGCGATTGGCATATGTCACCTGATTGTTTGGGTCTGGGCGCAAACGGAAGGTGCGGAACGACATCTCGGTGGTGTCGATGGCAAGAATTCTGCCCGACAACGAATCGCCAAGACCAAGTAACACCTTGATGGTTTCTAGTGCCTGAATAGAGCCAACAATTCCTGGCAACACGCCAAGTACGCCTGCTTCTGCACAACTTGGTGCAAGTTCTGCTGGCGGTGGCTCTGGAACCATGTCGCGATAGGTCGGACCATTCTTTGGGTCGAACACGGTAACCATTCCTTCAAAGCGGAAGATTGAACCATGCACCACTGGAATTCCGAGCTTGATGCTTGCATCGTTCAACAAGTAACGACTTGGGAAGTTGTCTGCTCCATCCACAATGACGTCGTAGCCAGCAATGATGTCCATGATGTTGCTTGCTTCTAAGCGAGTGTCGTACGCAATCACTTTCACGTCTGGGTTCAGTAATTGCAATGTCTTTTTTGCCGATTCCACTTTGCGATCACCAATGCGATCGATGTTGTGCAAAATTTGGCGCTGCAGGTTTGATGCATCTACTTCGTCCATGTCGACGATGCCGATGGTGCCAACTCCGGCAGCTGCCAAGTACAACGCTGCTGGCGAACCAAGTCCACCTGCACCAAGCAACAACACTTTGCTCGACAACAGTTTCGACTGACCCTCTACCCCCACTTCAGGCAACAAAATGTGGCGCTGGTAACGATTGCGCTGCTCTGCAGTAAGCACAGCAGGCGTGCGCCATGGGCGACCTTCGTCTTTCCACTTACCGAAACCGCCGGCAACAGAAACCACATTGGTGTAACCAAGTTCGCTCAACGTTTTTGCGGCGAATGCGCTGCGTACTCCACCTGCGCAATACACCAGAACCGGTGCAGTCTTTTCAACGATGCGACCTTCAATTTGTGCTTCCAAGTGACCGCGCGGAATATGCAACGCGTCTGGCAATGCACCCTGTTCGTATTCGTCTGGTTCGCGAACGTCGAGAACAATCACTCCACCTGCGGCAATGCGCGAGGCTGCCTCGTTCGTATCGATCTCGGTGATTTGTGATTTTGCTTGTGCAAGTAGGTCGCGGAAACCGGCCATGGGGGAACCTCCGCCTAATACCCTACCAATTCAGTCAGGAATTCACGCGGCCCTGACTACTCAACGATTTGTGGAAGCACCGTGCCAATGTCGCCGTTAATCACGATGTCGGCATAGCGATCCATGTCGGTTGGCTGACCATTAACGATGATGACATGAGCGCCATTGGCCTTTGCACGCGGAACAATGTTTGCCGCCGGATACACACGCAACGACGACCCCACCACTAAGAGCACATCGCACTCGTCCGCTGCAAGCAGTGCAGCTTCGATGACATCTTGCTTCAACGACTCCTCAAACAAAATGGTGTCGCTTTTCAAAATGCCACCGCACAGCAAACACTTCGGGTCGGCGTCGCCAGCGAGCACTCGCTCAACTGCCGCACGCATGGGGTGCGTGTCTTTGCAATCCCAACACACTGCAACATGCATCGTGCCATGCAGTTCGTGCACGATTTCCGAGTGATTACCAGCTTTTTGATGCAGGCCGTCAACATTTTGTGTGGCCACTGCGCGCAACACTCCACGCTGTTGCAGCTGTACTAACGCTTTATGACCAACGTTTGGTTCGGCAGTCCATGCCAAGTTACGTGCGCGGTTTTGCCAAGCAATCTTTCGCACTTCAGGGTCGTTTAAGTAGTAACTGAGTGTTGAGGTTTTTTCGGCGAGTGGGTTTTTTGTCCACAATCCGTTTGGTCCGCGAAAATCGGGAATTCCCGAGTCGGTGGAGATACCCGCGCCAGTAAATGCGGTGACGCGTTGTGCCGCGCGTAACAATTCGCGAGCGCGCTCGATAAGTGGTGTGAGATCGTTCATAAAAAGCGCAACTGGGTTACGCACAAATGGTGCCACGGCGTGGTGGTTGCGCACACATCGTGCCAATGAACAAATCACCCGAACTACTCACCCAGCCCACCATCGTGGTGGTGCCATGGGTTGACCCTGTAGTCGATGCTGCTGGAGCATCGCTCTTTTCTCGTTACGTCGAGCTGTATTGGTTACCTGTGCTTGGGCCAAGCGCGCTGTGGATCTTGCGTCGCATCGTCATGGGCTTCGAAACGTTTCCCGAGGGGTACGAACTGGATTGCGCCGCCACCGCAAACGACATTGGCCTGAGCTTCTCGCAAAGCCCCAATAATTCGTTCACACGCTCGTTGCAACGATGCCTGTATTTCGGAGCGTTACAGCCCCACCAGGGCGGTCTGGCGGTGCGTTGTTACTTGCCAGCAGTAAGCAAGCGGCACTTACAGCGACTGTCGCCCGCATTGCGCGAAGTTCACGAAGCCTGGAACCCCGGCAACATGTCGGGCGAAGACACCGCTTCAAGCCAAGGCACATAGTTCTCCATAAACGCCCAAGACACGCGGTGTATCGCGCTTGGACCATAACCCTGCAATGCCACTCGATGCTTAGGGCACGGATAACCCTTGTTGGTGTCGAAACTCCACATTGGATAATCCAACGAATATTCGCGCATTAATCGGTCACGCGAAACTTTTGCCAACACCGAAGCTGCAGACACCGACAAACACGATGCATCAGCTTTCACGTGCGCAACAACATGACCAACTAACGGCGATACGAAGTCCCATTTGCCGTCAATGACCGCTGCTGCAGTGTTGAGGTTGACAACATGTCCCAGTTGTTCAAGGGCGCGTTTTGTTGCCAGTTTTTGCGCCTTGTTCATACCCAAACGATCACACTCTTCATGGGTTGCCGCGCCAACTGCCCATGCTTTGCACGTTGCCGCTACGTGATCGAACATTGCTTCGCGCTTTATTTCTGACAACTGTTTTGAGTCCCGAGCACCACCCATTAATTCCTGGGCACTCTGAGATTCGATCACGTCGTTGGTTAATACCGCAGCACCAATGACGAGCGGACCAGCCCATGCGCCTTTGCCAACTTCATCCAGACCAATGACGCACGATTTACCTGTGCGCAGTAGTTCGCGCTCTAGGTCAACCGTTGGCAGCGTGGTCACTGTGCAACAAACCCGGCCAACAGTGCATCGCCGCTGGCTTCACCCGAATGCCACGCGCTATCGGTTGCTCCTGCATCGAGACGCAATCCAAAAGGACCGCTTGTTTCCCACAACACTGCAGGCTTTTCGCCATGCCAACGCATGCCGTACGAAACGGTGTGCTCAGGCGAGGCAGCCACGCGGTGGCATTCCATATTCACGCCCAACCACATGCGCGGCACTCCAAAACGCAATACTGCTGCGCCACCTTCGCGACGCGGACTGACCAACTGTTCATCGAGCCAGGCGATGACACGAATATCTTTTGGTGCCGCATTTGGCAACCCAGATGCAGGAGCTAAACGTTGTTGAGATGCAAGCACATCGCCAGCTGCACGATGCTCGCCTATGGCCCACAGAATGCAGCGCGCTGCGAACAACGCACGTTCAACATCCCAGTCAATTGATGCTGATTTTTTGTTCTTCTTTAACAATGCTTCCACGATTTCGGCTACTCGCTCAACGTGGTGATTCACTTTTTCGCCCATGCGCACCAATTCATGCATCGTGAGCAAGAACGCAACGTCGTCTGTTGCATCTGCGCCAACCAAGTCGCTTCCCCACTCACTTTCGTGGTTACCACTCAACACCAGTGCATCACTTCGCAAGCGATTGATCAACGGCGAGAGCGACTTGTCGGCAACGATTGCATACCCAGCACGCTCAACACTGTTCAACCAGCCGCGCTGCAATTGCTCAGCAGATGGCAATTGCTCAAGGTTTACCGTGCCGCCAGTTGCGCGTGGCGATGCAAGAGCAACGCGCAGTGTCGAACCGTGCGCAACTGGAAACACGACGCTGCCCTTTGGCAATTCGATGCCTTGTGGGCCAAGCGGGCTTGGCTGACGCGACGACAAGATGTCGCTGCGGGTGAACGCAACTGCAATGGGAAGTGTGGATTCGTTACTGATTTCAATGACGAGCAGACCGCCGTGGTCGGCCACTGCGTACACACGCTGAACAGCATCGCCACTCGGAATACGCAACCGCGTTTCAACAACCGGAACACCTGCGCGACGAGTTTGGCGAACACTTGGCTCTTTGGATGGGTTATGCCAGCGATCATCTGCCGCTACATACCAATCGAGTGCTTCAGCTTGTTCGTCCATGCGGATTGCTCCGCGCTCATTCACAATTGCGTGCCAGCCACCTGCGCGAATTCCCATGACATGTGCAGCAGGGCGAACTGTGGCGCTCAGTGAAATGGAAGAAATCAGGCCAGGGGTGTTACTCACGCTTCAAGTATTGCCGAAACTGCAGCACTACGAACTAGTCAAATTCGCTTTTGCTTTGCCTGCTCATCAGCGCGCGAAGCGCATCGGCTGCGTTGACTTTTCCTGCACAGACCGCAGCAACCTGTTCACAAATTGGCATTTCGATGGACAAGCGATGAGCAAGCTCCACCACCGAGGACGAACTTTTTACGCCTTCAGCAACCATGTTCATGGAGGCAACGATGTCGTCGAGTTTTTCGCCTTTTCCTAGCCGAACACCAACTTGGGTGTTGCGACTATGCATAGATGCGCATGTCGCCATCACGTCTCCCATGCCAGCAAGGCCCGAAAACGTTGCCGATTGTGCACCCAATGCAACGCCGAGGCGCGACATTTCGGCAAGACCACGCGTCACCAATGTTGCTTTCGAGTTTTCACCAAAACCGAAGCCTTGCGAAATGCCCGAAGCAATTGCCACCACGTTCTTCACCACTCCACCAATTTCGCAACCCACAACATCTGGGTTTGTGTACAAACGAAAAGTTGGTCGACTAAACACTTCAAGCAGTTCGCGCGCCACTGATTCGTCGGTGCATGCAATCACACTGGCTGCAGGTTGCCCAGCAAGAATTTCTTTTGCCAAGTTTGGGCCACTCAACACCGCAACAGGATTGTTCGGCATGATCTGTTCGATCACTTCGCTCATTCGCAAAAATGTGCCCTGTTCAAGACCTTTTGACAAGCTGATAACCGGAACATCCGCGCGAACGTGTTTGCTCACTTCGCTAACCACATCGCGAAAACCCTGCGATGGCACAGCCATGGCCACAACGTCGGCTTGCGCAAGTGCGGTTTGCAGATCACTGCTTGCGTGCAACGCATCGGGCAGCACCGCTGTTCCGAGATAGGCAGAGTTGGTGTGCAGCGAATTGATTTCTTCGGCAAGTTCGCCACGCCGCGACCACAACATGGTGTCTGTGTTGTGCGAAGCAAGCGCTGCAATGGTCGTCCCCCACGAGCCTGCACCCACCACACATACTCGTTGCTTCACGTCGTAAACATTACGGCAGTAACTTGCCGCCGTAGGCTACGGCCGTGGCAACAAACCCTTCTTCATTGCAGCGAGGCGCAGTAGTGCTTCCCATCAAGGGGTTTAGCGATGCCAAAGGACGCCTGGAACCGGTGCTTTCAGCCGAAAATCGCGCATCACTTGCTGCATTTACAGCTGGTGGAGTTCTCGAAGCAGCAGAAGGCGTCGACACCTTTGTGGTGTGCGACAACGACGAAGTTGCACAGTGGGCACGCGAACGCGGCGCAATGGTGGTGCGTCAACACAAAGCCGGACTCAATGGTGCAGTAGCCAATGGCGTGGACACCGCGCAGTACAAGCGCGACTGGGTGCTTATTGCACACAGTGATTTGCCGTTTCCCGAAGCGCTGTTGTCGATTATTGATCTGGACCTTGTCACCACCACCGTGACGATTGTTCCCGACCGCCATGAAGATGGCACCAACGTGTTGGTTCTTCCCGCCGGCAGCAACTTCACGTTTCACTACGGGCCAGGTAGTTATGCCGCCCACCAGATTGAAGCGACACGCATTGGCTTGCCAGTTCGCATTGTGCGCCACGAGCAACTAGGCCTCGACATTGACACACCCGAAGACCTCGCTCAACTTCCAGCAAGTTGGCTAGAGGGAGACTTTTCTTAATCGGGTACAAAAAAAATCGAGGGGCCGAAGCCCCTCGATTTCCAGTTTTCCGAACCGATTACGTATCGGCTAAGGGCTAAATTATTTAGTAGCCTTTTTTGCAGCCTTCTTGCGACGCTTCTTAGCAGGAGCCTTCTTCGCTGCCTTCTTCGTTGCCTTCTTGGTTGCCTTCTTTGCTGTCTTCTTAGCTGCCTTACGCTTCTTTGCTGGGGCCTTCTTAGCGGCCTTCTTGCGCTTCTTTGCTGCCATGATTTTCTCCTTGTTTAGGTATTGCTATTTACGGTTTGGATTCAATTCACTCTTCAGCGTTGAGCTTGAAGTGAACTTCATTGCTGTTGATGCTGGTACCTGGACTGGTGCACCCGTTTGTGGGTTGCGTCCTGTACGAGCTTTACGGCTTGATGTGCTGAACGAACCGAAGCCCGGCCATGCAACCTTCTCACCATTTTTAGCCGAGGCTACGACCAGTTCAAAAAAAGATCCGATAGTGCGTTCGGCATCTGCCTTCGACACTCCGGCTTTTTGAGCAACTGCATCAATGAGCTCTGCTTTTGTCATTTTCTTACCTAGCTTTCTCGGAATCGGATAACTGATTCGTTATCTAGTTGAGTAGGTCTGTGCGCAAATTGCAAGTATTGAATTCGTTGTCAAGCATTTCTGAACAGTTTTTGCACACGTTGCGACTCAACGTTGCTGCAAAAAAATTTTGATCAATCGACGAAAAAAATCTGCACAACGCGATGAAAAACGTGTGCAACTTTTTTGTCCGTTACACCGAACGCCATGTCTTTGTCACGGACCCTTCTTTTTCATAAAACCCAATGAATATAAGGGTTTGCTAAAGCCCGTAAATACGCGGAATTGGAAATTCGCTAGCCCCAGTAAGGGTTTCCCGAGGTCGAAAATGGCCGAATCTTGGCTGATTTCCTGAAGCCCTTATGGGTGCTGGAGGACCCATTTTGGACCCCCAAAAAAGCCCGAAAAATAGCCAAAAAATATTTTTAAATTATTTTCAAAAAAATCCCCAAAATTGCCCTTCGGAGCACTTTTTGACAAAAAGTTTCAGAAATCTGAGTATCCACCAATCGCAGATCTCGAAAGTCCAAACTAAGCCTCGTTGAATAATTTCATCAACCACTCCGACACATTGTCTTCGTCGCAAGAAACTGACGAGACGCCGCTCGGAACTCGCGTCGACAGAATTGTTAATCACGCGCTTGCATCACACACAGAAATTGCAACGCGTGTATTGGGCGCTAATGGTATTAAAGTTTATTTAGCTAAAGGATTTGTAAGCACCCCAATGGTTTCTTTAGGCGTATTATTACATAAAGCAAATCAAGGGGTGGTGATTACGGCTTCTCATAATCCGCCAACCTACAATGGCTTTAAATTAAAAGGTT
>JBEGJW010000030.1:0-14755 GCA_041184445.1 Actinomycetota bacterium
ATCCACTCTCATGCATTGCATGGCAGGTCTTGACGCTTTAACTATGGGAAGTGTGTCAATTGGCGGAGTCGAACTCGCTGATCTATCGGACAAATTGCTCACCAATTTGCGCCGTGAACAAGTTGGATTCATTTTCCAATCATTCAATTTGATTCCAACCCTAAATGCCATGGAGAACATCGTTCTTCCTCTCTCCCTCGGTGGCAAAAAAGGTGACGCAGCATGGATTGATCGTGTTGTTGACACCATCGGTCTGCGAAATCGACTTGATCACAGACCAAGTGAGCTTTCTGGCGGTCAGCAACAACGCGTTGCAGTTGCACGTGCACTGGCAAGTCAACCGGCAATTATTTTCGCTGACGAACCAACGGGAAACCTCGATTCAAAAACCGGAAACGAAGTGCTTTCGTTTATGCGCAAAGCTGTAACTGACCTCGGTCAAACCATTGTGATGGTGACCCACGATGCAGTTGCTGCAAGTTTTGCTGATCGCATTGTGTTTTTGAAAGACGGAAAGATTGCTGGCGAAATGACAGAGCCAACTCCTGAGCGTGTGCTCGACTACTTAAAGCACCTCGGAGAATAAACATCATGTTTCGACTGTCACTCAAGATGACCCTTGCTCGAAAGGGTCGGCTTTTCCTTACATCGCTCGCCATCATTTTGGGAACGGGATTTTTGTCGGGAACTTTTATTTTCTCTGACACTATTAATCAAACGTTCAATCGATTATTCACAGATGTGTTCAAAGATGTGGATGCTTACGTAAGGTCTTCCCAATTCATTGAAGTGCAATTCGGAGAACAAAGATCCACTGCATCAATGGCCGCTTACGAAACGGTGATGGCAGTTCCAGGAGTAAAAGATGTTGCTCCCGATATACAAGCATTCGCACGAATTGTCGGCAAAGACGGCAAACCACTTGGCGCTGACCAAGGTCCACCAACATTTGGTGGAATCGCGTCGCAGAGTGTTGCCGGCCTATGGACGATTGAACAAGGCAAATTGCCAGTAGGTCCAAGCGAAATGGCAATGGACAAGGCGACTGCGGAATCCGGCAATTTTGTATTGGGTGACCGCGTCAATGTGAATGCACAATCCGGAAGTCGGGCTTTCACACTCGTAGGAATCGCAAGCTACGGCGATGTGTCTTCGCCAGGTGGCGCAACTTTCGCGCTCTTTGACCAGCCAACGGCATCTGAGTTCTTGCTTAAACCAGACACGGTTGATGCTTTTCTCGTTCAGGGAGACGGCAGCAAATCAGACGAGGAATTGGTTGCTGCAATCAATGCGGCCTTAGACCCTGCTCTCAAATTGGAAACCCTGACCGGAGCGGCAATTACCAAGGAAACCACTGACCAAATTGGAGTCGTCCTTGGTTTCCTCACCACTTTCCTCACTGTTTTTTCACTCATCGCATTAGGCATCGGTTGCTTTGTCATCTACAACGTTTTTTCCATCACCATTGCGCAACGCTTGCGCGAAAACGCCTTGTTCAGAGCAATCGGAGCAACACGTAAACAAGTGACTTCTGCAATGTTGGTTGAGTCATTAATCATCGGAGTAATCGGCTCATTCCTCGGATTCCTTTCTGGAATCGGACTTTCCAAAGGTCTGAGCGAATTACTCAATGCCGCAGGAATTGATATTCCAACAAAAGGACTCAGTATTCAACCCCGCACTGTGATCATCACCATGGTGGTTGGAACGGTCGTCACTGTTTTGTCGGCCATTTTTCCGTCAATACGCGCTGGTCGAGTTCCACCGCTTGCTGCATTGCGTGACACTGCACTTGAAAACGTTGGTAGCAATAAGAAACGATTCTCTATCGGCATCACCATGCTCGCACTCGGTGTTATTGCGAGTGTCGCAAGTGCAATCGGAGCACCTGCGTTGTACCTCGGATTTGGAATTGTTTTGGTTTTTGCTGGCGTCCTTGTTTGCGGACCTGGTGTTGCAAAGCCAGTTGCATTGGCTCTCGGCAAGCCGATCGAAAGGTTCCGAGGTGTAACTGGATCAATGGCTCGACAAAATGCTGCGCGCAACCCGAAGCGCACCGCACGTACCGCCGCACCTGTACTCATCGGAGTTGCGCTGGTTACTGCATTCACCGCATTTGCAACGAGTGCCAAACATGAAATCCGCGACACCATCGGATCTTCGTTCCGCGGAGATTTTGCGGTCAGCGCTCCGTCTACTGGCTTTGGTGGTTTGAGCACATCACTTTCCGATCAATTGGGAACGCTTCCCGAAGTAGCTCAAGCAACTGGAATTGGTTTTGCGTCAGTAAACATTGACGGTCAAGGCAAATTTGTGCAGGTCATCAATCCCGCCACGGCAAGTGGACTGATCAATTTCACCATGGTTGAGGGGTCACAAAGTGAGCTGTCAAACACAGGAATGCTTGTGAGCACAGGCCGGGCTGCAGCAAACAACTGGAAAGTTGGCAGCACCGTAAACGTGGGTCTTGTAGATGGAGCCTCAAAACAGATCACTATTGAAGGCATTTATGAGCCAAGCGGATTCGATGTTTCATATGTGCTGAGTCGAGATTTCTTTACTGATACCACGACCAGGTTGTTTGACAACATCATCTATATCAAAACTAAATCTGGCGTTTCAGAGGATGCTGCGCGAATTGCGATTTCGTCTCAAACTCAAGACAAAGGCTTAGGGAAATTGCAGAGTCGCAGTGAATACATTGACGCTCAATCCGGTCAGGTAAACCAAATTCTTGGGCTGATCTACGGATTGCTTTTCTTGTCAATCATCATTGCCATTGTTGGCATCATCATTACCCTGTTGCTTTCGGTGTTTGAGCGCAAACGTGAAATCGGGTTGCTACGTGCAATCGGAATGACCAAAAGTCAAGTGCGCGCCACGGTTCGCTGGGAAAGTGCAATCACCTCAATGCTTGGAGCGGTGGTTGGCGTTGTTCTAGGAGTGGGCATGGGATTGGTTTTGATTGCCGTTCTTGCCGATACCGGTGTGTCTGCATTCAGTCTTCCCGTCAATGAAACCATTGTTATTTTGGTGTTGTCATTCATTGTTGGCGTTGTTGCTGCGGTGTACCCAGCTTGGAAAGCCACCAAGGTGAACATCATGATGTCCATCACCACTTCGTAATGACACCCGCTGATCTCACACCGGAGATGTTGGAGTTCCTCAAGGAACGCCATTTAGCAACCCTCACTACCCTGCGACCAGATGGCTCACCTCACGTAGTGCCTGTTGGGTTTACGTACGACGAAGACAAACACGTTGTACGCGTGATTACATTTGCGCCATCACAAAAAGCAAAACATGCGGCACGCGGTGGTCGTGCAGTGGTGTCGCAAGTTGATGGTGGTCGGTGGCTCACCCTCGAGGGATCGGTGCGTCTTGCAACACGCGATAACGACAATGTAGAAGTGAATGAAGCATGTGCTCGATACGCACAGCGTTACCGTCAGCCGAAGGAACGCGACAACCGCGTGGCAATCATTATTTCCGTCGACCGCATCATGGGTCGTGTTGCGACTTCTAACGAATAGTTAGTTAAACGAATCTTGACCGTCACCGCGCATGGTGGCGAATTCGCTCATCAGTATTTGTGATGCAGGATGACTGTCGCCAAATGCAGGCGTGCGATCAATGGAGAGTGGTGTGAAGTTGGGGCTCACCAACGGCTGATGACCTGTTTGGCAACCCGGGCACCAGTACAACACGCGGTTTGCTTCGCCATGATGCGCAACTCGAATGAGGTCACTGCATCGCTGGCATGATTTTCCTTGCCGTCCATAAACGGCCATTTCATTGGGCGAAATGGTATTTTTCGCCTCGTAATGCATATGCGCAAGAAGTGACTCTTGAGCCAAAAGCAGCAATTCGCGGCACTCTGCGCGCTTCATTTCTCCAATGCGTGCCCATGGATGTACTTCGCATGCCCACATAATTTCGCAGCGGAACACATTGCCCACTCCCGAAACTACGCGCTGATCAAGCAACACTTCTGAAACCGTTGCATCTTTATCTTCGTATTGCATCATGCGATCAACGCACTCTTCAATATCAACATCGTGATGACACAAGTCGGGGCCAAGCTTGCCAAGAATTGGATGTCGACGTGGGTCGTAGTCGCGGAAGGTTTCCAAACTGACTGCACCAAAGCACACGGCAATCCAATCTGAAACTGCAATAACTACTTGCGCACGTTCACGTGGTTTCGACCACTGCTCGCCACGGCGATACAAATGCCACGAACCGGAAATGCGAAATGTTGAATGCAACACCACGCCGTCATCCCACACCATTTCAATGTTCTTGCCAAACGTGCGCACTTCTTCAATGGTGTGTCCAAGTACGGGGCGAATTCCATCGCAACCAAGGGCATCAAAAGCCAATGTTTGCTTGCCGATGAGAGCGGTGCGAAGAGCAACTGCGGTGCGATAAACCGAGTTGACTTCAAGCATGAGGAAAGATTATTCACCTCACCATGTAGTTTGAGGGATCACCCCATGAATGACACACGCGACGACTCACAAGACCCTCTCGTTCGACGAGCAGCGCAACGTTACGGAACTGTTGGCGCGATGTTGGCGGGTGGAATGGTGGTGTTTGACAAACTGCTTGGACGTAAACCAAAACAAGAAGCTGCTGTTGTTATCGAAGCGTCAAGTGATCCTGTGGATATTGATCACGATGGCATCACAGTTGAACTAAGCGAGCACCTCACCGTGCATTCGCCCGCACCAAGCAAGCGAATCGGTGTTGCAAGGGTGGTCAAAAAGCGCCATAAAACCCAATAAATATAAGGGTTTTACAGTTACGGTAGTTGGCCGACTGAAGCCAAAGCCAGACGCACCAGGCGATCGTGACCGCTGGTCATTTCCTTCACCATTTGTTCCGAAGTTGCCTGAGTAGGTGTAAACCACCCGAGGTCCAACGCTTGTT
This sequence comes from Actinomycetota bacterium, assembly GCA_041184445.1. Taxonomy (GTDB): domain Bacteria; phylum Actinomycetota; class Acidimicrobiia; order Acidimicrobiales; family Ilumatobacteraceae; genus UBA3006. The sequence continues at coordinate 4,933 of JBEGJW010000030.1, forward strand.
GCGTTGGTTGGCAATCACCAGAAACAGGAACTACGTAGGCCAAACTCACCGCATGATGTCGCGGGTCATGAAAGCCACTGATGCTCGGGTCTGGAAAGTACTCAACAACGGTGAATGGGGCCGGCTCAAGCGGCACTCGCGGCAATGCAAGTGGTCCTAAGTCTTTTTCCAAGTGACGCAAAATCGCCTCGCGGATGCGTTCGCCCAACAACACCCGACCCGAAACCACGGTGCGGCTAATGGACCCGTCTGGCGCCTGACGCAACAGCATGCCCACATGAGTTACCTCCCCCATGTCATTTACCCGCACGGGCACAGCGTCGACATAGACAAGAGGCACCTGTCCGCGCACATCGTTCAGTGTTTGCGGGTCAAGCCAGTTGGTTTTGACATCAATACTGTCGGTCACAGCGCCTCCTCATTGCGTTGATCCATTGTCCCAGAAACTTCTGCGTAAGCGTGGAATACCTCGCACACAGTGAATTCATATGCGAAGGTATCTCCATGAATCGCTCATCACTGAAAGACAAACTCTGGATTCCACTCGGCGTATTTGTACTGCTTGCCGGATTCACCCATTTTGCAAACCCTGACTTCTTTGACGCCATTGTTCCCCCATGGCTGCCGCCAAGCGAGCGTTTCTGGACCAACATCAGTGGACTCGCCGAAATCGCAATCGGCATTGCCGTATTGCTCCCTAAATATCGCCGTCTCGGAGGATGGGCAGCGTTCGCATTGTTTATCGCCGTGTACCCAGCAAACCTATACATGGTGTGGGACTGGAGAGACCGCTCTACCGCAGAACAAGTGGTGTCGTGGGTACGACTCCCATTTCAATTGCTCTTTTTATGGGCAGCTCAGCAGGTAGCAAAAAACAGTGCAGTTACTTCGTTAACTCAACGCCAGAAATCTGCTTAATACGGTCGCGTAAAAACTCGAAAGCAGTTTTATTCTCGGCAATCAGCACGTCATCGGCTGGGTGCAGAAACAGCGGGGTAGAAATTCGTGCACGTTTTGCTGCTTCACCAACAGGATTATTCACTCGATGCGTCGTGCTGGGGTAATACCCATTCGTTACGTAGTCCAACATGTCACCTGCATTAATTGCCACGCTGCCCGGGTCACAAGGAACATCGTGCCACTTGCCTTCTAGGTCGCGAACTTGCAATCCAGGTTCATTTGAAGCAGGCAACACGGTGATCATGTTGATGTCTTCGTGAGCAGCAGCACGAACCGCATCTGCTGGTTCATCGCCGCGCAATGGTGGGTAATGCAAAATACGAAGCAAGGTACGTCGCGTGCCTTCAATCATTTGCGAAAGCGGCATGGAAAAGTTCTTTGAGATTTCTTCTGGCGTATTGGCCTCAACCCATGTGAGTAGTTCTGCGGCAAGCGACCAACCTGCTTCATACACCGCTGCGGCACTCGCCGACTCATGCTCAGGCTGGCGACCCCACGGATACCAGTGGTAATACTCCTTGATATCTTTCACCTCTGCACCAACAGCAGTTTCCGCTTCTTCAAGTGGTCGGTAACCATCTTGTTCAGTTTCACTTGGCAAATAATTCCATTTGCGTTCTGAACGGAAAAAATCGTGCCACTCATTCTGAAGGCGCACAACAATGTCGTACGGAATGGGGTGATTTATCAGTACCGCAAAGCCCGTTTCACGAAGCGACTTCGTGAATTGCTTCGGTGCATCTGGAGATGTGTAGTCGACTACTGCGACGTCCATACCTTCCACACTACGGCTGTTTAGATGCGGTCGCCACTCATGCCATGCCTTCGTTCAGTAATGTGGCACGGTGCATACGAAGCGATTGATCCTCACGCTTCAAATTGCTATGGGTGTGTTGGCTGCTGGATATGGCGTCATGTTCACCATGCTCGATGACTGGCGCACCGCGTACGGCATTCAAGAAACTGGTCTCAGCATGATTATTGCTGTGGGCTTCTTCACATCTTTCGTTGCCCAGCTCACCATTGCTCCGTACGCCGACAGAGGCCACGCTCGCAAGCTGATGACCGTTGGCATGGCAGCAAACGCAATCGGCGCATTGCTGATGGCTTTCGGGGCAACACTTCCTGCGTTTTTGCTTGGACGCTTCATCATGGGTGTCGGTGCAGGAATCGCGATTCCAGCAATTAAGCGAATTGTCATTGTGAGCGACCCAGAAAACATGGGCGGCAATCTTGGCCGAGGTGTCTCCATTGAAGTTGGCGGTTTCGCAATTGGCCCGGTGATCGCCGCACTCACAGTTGACTCCATCAACCTTGCCGCACCGTTCATTCTTATTGCCGTCCTCATTGCTGTCACCGGCATCATCATTGCCCGACTCAACATCGCCGAGACAGCGATCGAAGATCGCACCGACGAGCGATTCGCAATCGATCTGTTAAAAAATCGCGCAGTGCTGGGTTCCATTCTCGTTGGACTTGCCCTGTTTGTCATGATCGGTGTGTACGACTCACTGTGGGTCATCATCATGGATGACTTGAAGGCACCGCACTGGGTAGGCAACGCAGGTGTTGCACTGTTTGGATTGCCATGGATTTTCTTTGGCGCACTCGGTGGCCGAATTGCTCAGAAGCACGGACCTCTTCGAGTGAGCGCTTTCGGTTTAGCGCTTGGTTCGTTGTATATGACTTCGTATGGCTTCATGACCATGCCGTATTTCATGCTTGGTGTTGGGCTCACCCAATCCATGGTCGATTCGCTCACGGTTACCGGAATCGGGGTTGCCGTTGCACAGGCCACTCCACCAGAACGTCAAGCTGGTGCATCTGGTTTGCTTGGCGGCATGCAAACGCTCACCGGTGGAGTTGCAGCCATGTTTGCGGGCACCATGTACGAACATTTCGGACAAAAGTTTGCGTTCACCGCAACGGGAATTGCCATGGCAATACTCGTTGCACTCGGTTGCTTCCTCGTTGGCAAGAAATGGCTACAAAAGCCAGCTTTTGCTACTGCCTAATCAGGCTGGGCCCGAGAACATTCCACCCTGTCGCTCGTAAGTGGTTACTGGGGACTTGTCGTCTTCGTAACGATTAATTTCGGCGCGACCCACAACGTGCCAGTGCACTTCGTCTGGTCCGTCGGCCAAACGCAACGTGCGCTGACCTGCATATAAACGAGCAAGTGGAGTCCACTGCGAAATACCCGTTGCACCAAACACCTGAATGGCTTCGTCAATGATCTTGCACACGCGTTCAGGGACCATGGCCTTCACGGCACTCACCCACACGCGGGCTTCTGCGTTGCCCATGGTGTCCATGGCCTTCGCAGCGCGCAACACCATCAGGCGCATCGCTTCAATTTCAATACGTGCTTTCGCAATGGTTTCTGTGTTCTTGCCCAAACGCGCAATTGGCTTACCGAATGCTTCGCGTGACAGACCGCGGCGAATCATCAATTCGAGTGCTCGTTCACCTGCACCAATTGAGCGCATGCAGTGGTGAATGCGTCCTGGTCCTAAACGAACTTGCGAAATTTCGAATCCCCGACCTTCACCCAACAACATGTTCGATGCCGGTACACGAACGTCGGTGAAACGCAAGTGCATGTGACCATGTGGAGCATCGTCTTCGCCGAATACTTCCATTGGTCCAAGTATTTCCACACCTGGAGTATCCATCGGCACCAAAATTTGCGAGTGACGCTTGTGCGGCGGTGCATCAGGGCTAGTGAGCAGCATGCAAATCATGATTTTGCAACGTGGGTCGCCAGCACCAGAGATGTAGTACTTCTCACCGTTGATCAACCACTCATCACCATCAAGTTCAGCGCGGCATTCCAAGTTCTTTGCGTCAGACGATGCAACGTCTGGCTCGGTCATTGCATACGCCGAGCGAATTTCACCAGCAAGCAGTGGTTTCAACCACTTCTCTTTTTGTTCTGGCGTTCCAACGCGCTCCAACACTTCCATGTTGCCCGTGTCTGGTGCGCTGCAGTTCATTGATTCGGATGCAATTGGGTTCTTGCCAAGTTCAACAGCAATGTATGCATAGTCCAGGTTTGAAAGCCCTTCTCCGGTTTCAGAGTTCGGCAAGAAGAAGTTCCACAAACCCTTTGCTCGCGCTTTGCGCTTCAACTCATCCAGCAACTCAAGCTGGCCTTCGCCATACTGCCAGCGATCTGGTCTACCTTCACCAAGGGCAAAATATTTTTCGGTTACTGGCTCGACTTCAGTCGCAATAAATTCTTTCACTGCGTTATACAACGGAACTGCTTTGGCGGACATAGCCAAGTTCATTGCATCGTCAGTGGTGACTCCTGAATACATTCCGGGTGCTGGCATACCCCCACGCTACCCCTCACCAATATCTGGGTCTTAGTTGAGGATGACGAGCGGGATTTCGCGGTCAGTGCGTTGCTGATATCCGGCATACCCCTTGTACTGCTTCTCCACGATAGGCCACATGCGAGCGCGTTCTTCTGCCGTTGCCGTACGTGCAGTCATCATTTTGTTAGGTCCGCCTTGATAGCGCACCTGAACCTGGGGATTATCAACCAAGTTCAAATACCACGCAGGATGAAAGTCATCTCCACCTCGTGAAGCAACGATCACAATTGCATCACCTTCTTGAATTGGTGATGTCAACATGCAGCTACGAGGTTTGCCGCTCTTGCGGCCAATTGTGGTCAGTTCAAGCACAGGCATATTGCCTGCAGTCCAACCTGCTTTGCCGCGCGTGACACCGAGAATTAATCGATGAATTCCATTCATTGACTTGAGCGCAAAGTTGCTTGGCATTAATGCACCGGCATTCCATCAACAGCACCAACAACACCCGACACGTACTTTGGTCGGAAAAGCAACACAAACGAGAGTCCCGCAAGCCCAATGCACACGGACGCAACAATAAGTGGCTGGCTCGATGTAATCGAAGTGGTGATGTATCCAACCAACACTGCAGCCGGCACCTGGGACAGACTCGACACGCTGGCATAAATTCCCATTGCCTCACCTTGTCTGCCCATCTCTGCAGATCGACTGATCAAGCTCGAGGTGTTTGCCATGCAAAGTCCGTTAAAGATTGAGAAGAACGGAATGACCATGTACAAATAGATCGAGCTTGAGGTTGGAGTGAGGAAATAAATCAGCATCATGGCGCCAGTTCCGAACATAGAAAACTTCAACACTTTGTAGTCCACGAGCTTCTTTGCTACGCGGCCAACAACAAGCCCCTGCGACAGTGCAATACATAATCCGACGATTGCAAAGTAGTCACCAATTTTTGAAGAGCTGAAACTGAATTTGTTGCGCAAGTACACACCAAAGAACGTGGTGAAGAACGTGAACCCTGCACTGAACAGGAAACTTGAAAGCAGCACGACTCGCAAACGATCTGACTTGAAACCATTCACCACGTTGTTCACTGCTTGTCCGACCCTGATCTTTCCACCGTGGAATTTTTCTTTAATCGTTTCAGGGAAAGTAGTAATAACTGCAGTGCAGTTCATCAACGCAATGATTGCTGCAAACCAGAATGGCGTTGTTGCTCCAAACCAATGCGGCGTGTTGAACAAGCCGTAGAAACTGACGCTTGGCGAACTGAGCTTTCCACCCAAATACGGCCCAATGATGAAACCCAACCCAAATGCAGCACCCATGAATCCGAAGTTCTTCGCACGGTTTTCGTGTGTGCTGATGTCACCAATTGCAGCCTGAGCCACAGCCAAGTTGCCGCCGGTAAGACCATCGAGCGCACGTGCCGCAAATAGCAATGGCAGGTTGCCGGTACTAATGCCAATTGCAAACAACACATACCCAACTGAAGTTCCGAAAATTGAAAACGCGAGTACTGGACGTCGGCCATGGCGGTCGGAAAGCTGACCCAATATCGGAGCGGCGATAAACATGCAGAACGGGTAAATGGCCTGCAGCCAACCCAGCATGATGAGACCTTGCGTAAACGACCAGCTTTCTGGTGTCACACGAAATGGTCCGTCAGTAATCAACAGTGGAAACACTGGAATCAAGATTCCAAATCCCAAGAGGTCGATAAAGACCGTAGTGAATATTGCCAACATGGGGTTCTTACGCATTGAAAGATCGTAGTCTTGATCGCATGAAAGACATCTTCTCTTTGAATGGCAAAGTTGCTCTCGTTACTGGTGGATCACGCGGAATTGGCGCGATGATTGTGCAGGGGTTCCTCGAACACGGTTGCTCGCGCGTGTACATCACGGCACGTAAGGCAGCGCAGTGCGACGCTGCAGCCAAGGAACTCTCTATGTATGGAGAGTGCATCTCCATACCGGGCGATGTTTCGACCCAAGAAGGCATCGCCACTCTCGCTTCCGAAATTGCCAAGCGCGAGTCCAAGCTCGACATTTTGGTCAACAATGCAGGTGCTGCTTGGGGAGCCGATTTTGATGAGTTCCCTGAAAGCGGTTGGGACAAAACCGTAGACCTCAACATGAAGACACCGTTCTTCCTTACTCAAGCGCTTGCTCCGTTACTTCGCGCAGCAGCGTCAAAAGACCGTTTGGCAAAAGTCATCAATATCGCTTCTATTGACGGTGTGTCCATTAACCCAATGGAGACGTATCCGTATGCAGCTAGCAAAGCTGGACTCATTCATATGACCAAGCGAATGGCGCTTCGTCTCATTAAAGACAACATCGGAGTAACCGCTATTGCCCCAGGCGCATTTGCTTCAGAAATGAACAAAGCTGCACGCGATCACGGCGACGCAATTTCAGCAGCAATTCCCGCCGGACGCATCGGCACTCCAGAAGACATGGCGGGTGCTGCTATCTACCTTGCGTCACGTGCTGGCGATTATGTGGTTGGATCTACCGTCATCGTTGATGGCGGAGTGACGTACGCACGATGACCCGCAAACTTCCATTCGAATACAAGTGGGTTGTTGCAGTCATTTTTGTACTCGGTCTGTTCATGGAAATCATGGACACCACCATCGTCAACGTTGCCATTCCAACCTTGCAAAAATCGTTTAACGCAACTGGCGCAGGAATTGAATGGGTAGTCATTGGCTACCTGCTTTCCATTGCCGTATGGATTCCTTCATCTGGGTGGATCGGTGACCGTATTGGCACCAAGCGCACATTTTTGTTCGCACTGCTCATGTTCACGACAGCATCAATTTTGTGTGGACAGGCACACAGCATTGGCGAACTCATTGCATTCCGTATCTTGCAAGGTGTTGGTGGCGGAATGCTCACACCTGTTGGCACGGCAATGTTGTTTCGCGCATTTCCTCAGGAAGAACGTGCTCGCGCATCAACGGTGCTCATCATCCCAACAGTTATCGCCCCTGCACTTGGGCCAATCATTGGCGGGCTCCTCATTGACAACCTGTCATGGCGTTGGATCTTTTATGTCAACGTTCCAATTGGAATCTTTGGATTCATCTTCGGTGCGTTGTACTTGCGTGAAAGCAAAGAACCGACCGCTGGTAAATTCGACGTTGCCGGATTCCTTCTGGCGGCAACTGGGCTTGCAGGAATGTTGTATGCACTTTCCCAAGGCCCCGAAAAAGGTTGGCTCTCGAGCGAAGTACTGACTACCGGAATAGCCGGTGCATTTCTCACCATTGTTATGGTCACCGTTGAACTACGAATTGACCAACCAATGCTCACCCTTCGTTTGTATCGCGACCGCATGTTCCGCAACTCAAACATGATTAATACTTTGTCGTATGCATCGTTTGCTGCATTCTTGTTCTTGCTTCCCCAGTTCCTTCAAACTCTGCTCGGTTACTCAGCACTTGAATCCGGATTGACTACATTCCCTCAAGCCGTTGGAGTCATTCTGGCTAGCCAATTCGTTGGCAAGCTGTACCACACCGTTGGACCACGCAGACTTGTTGCATTCGGACTGTTATGCGTGTCGCTGTCCAACATTCCATTCATGTTTATTTCGCTCGATGTCAGTCAAACCACTATTCGAGAACTCATGTTCTTACGCGGACTCAGCATGGCATTTGCATTTGTTCCTTTGCAGGCGGCCACATACGCCAACATTGCAAAATCGGATACTGGTCGCGCTTCGGCAATCTTCTCCACGCAGCGACAAGCATCAGCCGCAATTGGGGTTGCTATTTTGGCAACACTGTTCCACTCGAGGCTCATCCATCTATCTGGCGGATCAGAAGCAACACATGAAGTGATGCTCAAAGCATTTCACTTCGCATTCGCTGGAAGCATCGTTATCTCTTTAATGGGTTCGCTATTTGCAGCGCTGTTCATTCGCGATATTGACGCCAAACCGACCATGCACCCGCGGCCGAAAAAACAAAAAGTTGTCGCTGCTTAATTAATGCTTGTAGCGCGCAAGCGCTTCTTGAATTTCCTTCGTCGCAGCATCGCGGCCTTCCCAGCCCTTCACCGTGGTGTCTTTGTTTGGTTCAAGCAGCTTGTACACCTCAAAGAAGTTTCCTACTTCGTCAAGCAAGTGCTCTGGCAAATCTTCAATGTCTTGATATGACGCATACCGCGGATCGTGAGAAGCAACACATAACACCTTGGCGTCAGGACCCTTTTCATCAGACATCCAAAACACGGCAACCGGCCTCACCATCACGTGGCACCCGGAAAAAGTTGGTTGGCTCAGCCACACCAATGCGTCAAGTGGATCGCCGTCTTCACCCAGCGTGTTGGCAAAAAAACCGTAATCGAGTGGGTACTGAGTTGCAGTAAACAGCGTGCGATCGAGCCAAATCTCACCTGTCTCGTGATTCATTTCATACTTATTGCGTGACCCCTGTGGGATCTCTACGATCATTTCAACTTCCATAGCCACAGCCTACGGAACAAACAGCGGTCTACTTCAGAACGCGATTGACAATTGAGCGAACTTTTTCAATTCCCTCATTCGTACTCGTGCTGGTCCACACCACTTCGCTTGGGTCAACAGCACAATTTTTCGCTAGATCACGCTTACGCGTTTCGCGTTGTGATGGTTTTACTTTGTCCTGCTTCGTAGCAATAATTTGGAAATCCACTTCGCTCGCCCGCAATTGCTCCAGCATCATGAGGTCTAAGTCTGTTGGACCAATCGCTCCGTCAACTAATACCAATATGAGGTCGAGTTCTTCGCGTTCGTTTAAATAACCAACGATCATCTTTTCCCAACCGCGCTTGAGTTTTCCTGAGACAGCGGCATACCCATAGCCAGGTAAGTCGACCACGGTTCCGCCGGTTGGCGTTTGAAACAAGTTGATGAGTTGTGTGCGGCCTGGGGTGTTTGACACGCGTGCCAAGCTCTTGCGATTACACACCGCATTAAGCAATGCAGACTTTCCGACATTGGATCTACCAACCAATGCGATTTCTGCTTTGGATGCCGGCAACTGATCTACATTCGATGCCGAAAGCACAAACTCCATTTGTATCGGCTTAGTCACAGCGCAAGGCTACGAGCCGTGGCGCCCTAAAGTGGCGACATGGTGACTCGCATCGGTGTAATTGGCACAGGAATGATGGGTTGCGAACATATTCGCAATGTGAATGCCAATCCGAACGCAGTAGTTACTGCTATTTCGGACCCACATGAGGAACCTCTTGAATGGGCACGGAAGGCACTCGGAGCAGACAACTCGGTTGCCGAATTTCGAGATCACCGTGAACTGTTGAATTCGCGTGAAGTTGATGCAGTAGTTGTCGCCTCGCCCAATTTCACCCACCACGCTTTGCTGCTTGACATCCTGCACACCGACATTCCCGTATTGGTAGAAAAACCAATGTGCACAACAGTTGAACACTGTCAAGACGTTGTTGCACTTGCCCAACAGCGAAGCGCACTTACGTGGGTAGGACTTGAATATCGCTACATGACACCAATCTCACGCTTGC
>JBEGJW010000031.1:0-14481 GCA_041184445.1 Actinomycetota bacterium
CTACGAAGACATCACACGTGCAGCTTCGGTAGCGCGTCAGGCAAAAGCACACGGCTTGAAAGCCAAGTGCGAACTACTCATCACTCCTGGTTCAGAACAAATTCGTGCAACCATCGAGCGCGACGGTTTACTTGCCGACTTGGAAGCAATCGGCGCAACCGTTCTTGCCAATGCATGCGGACCGTGCATTGGTCAATGGGAACGCTCAACCGATGTAACAGACAAACCGAACACCATTGTTAACTCGTTTAACCGCAACTTCCCTAAGCGCAACGACGGTTCTGCGAACACGCTCAGCTTTGTCACCAGCCCCGACACCGTGATTGCACTTGCACTCGCAGGTCGACTGGACTTCGACCCAACAACCGACACCATCGAAGCGCCAGATGGAACGCAAGTGAAACTCAATGCCCCAGCCGGCGAAGTTCTGCCAACAAATGGTTACGACGCAGGCAATGACACCTTCATTGCCCCACCAGCAGATGGTTCAGACATTGAAGTTATCGTTGATCCGCTGAGCGATCGCTTGCAGTTGCTCGAACCATTCACAAAATGGAATGGCAATGACTTCATTTGCATGCCGGTGCTCATGAAAGCAAAAGGCAAGTGCACCACCGACCATATTTCAGCCGCAGGTAAATGGTTGAAGTACCGCGGACATCTCGAGAACATTTCAATGAACCTATTTGAAGGTGCAGTAAACGCTTACACCGATGAAGTTGGCAAAGGCCTCGACCTCGTTGACGGCTCCACTCGTGCGTATCCAGAAATTGCGTGGTTGTGGGGCAAAAATAAATTCCAGTGGTGTGCAATTGGAGACCAGAACTACGGAGAAGGCTCAAGTCGTGAACACGCAGCAATGGAACCTCGCTTCCGTGGTTGCCAAGTCATTTTTGCTCGATCATTTGCTCGCATTCACGAAACGAACCTGAAGAAGCAAGGTATTGTTCCACTCACTTTTGAGGATCCATCGGTCTACGACCTGATCGAACCAACCGACACCATCACCGTTCGCGGAATGCCTCCAGTTCCAGATCAGCCGGTGCAGTGTTACATCGTGAAACAACGCAACGCTGAAGAGATTCCATTCACTGCCCTACACACGTTCAGCAAAGAGCAAGTGCAGTGGTTCAAAGCTGGAAGCGCACTCAACGTTGTTCGCCAAAAAGTAACGCGAGCCAAGAAATAACGACCGCATGGAAAGCCTCGCGCTCATGGTGACCATCATTTTGGTGTACACCATGGTGTTTGGTGCGATAGGGGTTTTCACTATTTGGAAAACTCCGCGCAACCACATCGTGCGCATGGCAATGATCGTGTTGTACTTGCCCGCTATTTATATTGCCGCTCAACTCACGTTCAACGTGTCGACACTGACGGGGCGAATTGTGTTTGGCGGAGTGACTGCAGCATGCGTTGGCGCCATTGTCGCTCTGATTAAAAAACCAACCAATTAATCGGTGCCCGGCCTGCGGGTGGTATCGGCTCGCAAGTCGCCGCTGTAGCCAGCTGGAAACGTTGCACGCAACTCTTCGTCTGTCGGTGTTTGCTCTTCGCGTGCCTCAGAAGGGAGTAATGCACTAATTGCACTCATGATCGCTTGCGTATTGGCGGCAATGATGACGTCGCTATTTCCCGTTCGATCCAATTCAACTGGCGCACCAACCGTGATGCTGACAAGTGGCGGGTTAGACAGATTCAAGATGTCGGGAAGTTTTGCATTTCGTGGCCACACCCTTTCCGTGCCCCATAAGCCGATAGGGATGACGGTTGCGTTAGTTTGCACAGCAAGGCGCGCAGCCCCCCATCGCCCACGAAGTTGAGGAGAAAAGAATTCAAGACCGCGCGGAATGGTTCCTTGCGGCATCAGCGCAACCATTTCACCCGACCGCAATGCAGCGGCTGCGTGTTCAAGTGGTTCATCACTGCCAGAAGTTCGATCGACGCGAATGCCTCCCAGCAGCGATGCAAGTTGACCAACAAGTGGTGCGTCAAACACTTCCTTCTTGCCCAGAAAGCGCACTGTGCGGCCAGTTTTTGACACCATCATCGCTACTGCAAATACGTCGAAGTAACTGCGATGATTCGCCACCAAAATGACAGGACCACTGCTTGGAACATGTTCAATTCCATCAATAGTTGTTTTGGCAAACGGAAATACTTCGGGTCGTGCAAAGAGCAAGCCGAATTTTTGAATATCGGAAATCTGCAGAGAAGGCTTGGATGTTTCGCCTTGCATGTCGAATTGCGCACTAGGCCATTTACGTGCCGACGCCATCACTGCGAGCCGCGCATCGGGGTTCACCACGTGAGGGAAACCAACTGCGCCAAGTAGCGGCGCATCGTAAACACTGTCGGAATACGCGTAGCTCTGCGCTAAATCAACATTGTGGTCTAAACACCACGCCTTTACCGCTTCCAGTTTTCCGGCAGACCACGCAAACGGCCCGACGAGCTGACCTGTGTACATACCTTCGGCATCAACTTCAAACCGTGTTGCAACAACATCATCAAAACCCATTTGCCTGGCAAACGTTGAAATCAAATCATGCGGAGTCGTCGTTGCCAGCACCACCTTCACACCGTTCGCACGGTGTTCATCAATAATATTTCGAGCATTTGTGCGCACCAACTGTGCAAGTTGAATTGCAACCGCATTCGCCGCAGCAACCACTGCGTGACGTGGCTTACCTTTCAACACCGCAACTCCTTGTCGAGCTAGCAACATGCTCGGCAATGTTTCACCTACAAGATTGAATACTCGATACAGCATGTCTTCACCAGGAAGACGCGATGCAGATACCACGCCGGCTTCACGCAAAGCTGCACTCAGCAGCGGACCCGATGCCTCACCGATCAGCGTGCGATCAAGATCGATGAATGCTGCTGCACGCGAACTGTGGTTACTCACACTCGCAGGCTATTGACAATTAAAACGAGTCTCAGAAACGGGAAAGGCCCCGCTTGTATGCGGGGCCTCTCAACCTAAGATCCAGTCGGCTGGGGGAGCCAGCTGGACACTTTCGGGTGGACCTTGGGGGAGGTCTCACCGCGATATGACATCAAGTATGCCCTACCCGCGGGTAAGCGTTCAAGGCGAACGACACGATACTTCCTATCTATTTTCGTGATACCCCTCCACAAGCGGAGTACCGTGTTGGATATGGAGATTCGTCATTTATCCAGCCTGATTGCCATTGCCGACCACGGATCGTTTTCTGCAGCTTCACGAGCTCTCGGCACTGTGCAAAGCAATGTTTCGGCTCATATTTCACGTCTCGAAAAAGAGCTCGGGGTCAGCCTGATTGAGCGCACCAGCGGAAAGCTCACCGACGACGGTGAACTCGTTGTGGAACGCGCGCGAAGAATCATCCACGAGCTTGAAGACATTGAAGCCGACATCCAAAGCACAGAGACCGAAGTTGAAGGCGACACTCGCCTTGGCGTAATTGGAACAACAGGTCGATGGCTGATGCCCCGTCTGCTTCCCGCCCTGAAACGAGAGCACCCAAAAGTTCGCGCAATCATTCATGAAGGAAGTTCGTCAACGCTTTTGCCGCGGCTACTTGCAGGTGATTTAGATGCTGCAATTGTTCACTTCCCTATTGATAATCCTGAACTCGATTTAGTCGAACTCTTTTCTGAAGATCTTTTGCTGTTGGTTCATTCCAACCATCATTGGGCAAACAAGGAATCCATCACGCTTGCCGAACTCGCCTCAGAACCGTTGCTGCTTCCACCACGCAATACATCAATGCGCCGAGTTATTGATCGTGCAGCTGGTTCACAACGACTTGCACTCACTGCACAGGCCGAAATTGATGGAGTGCGTTTGCTTGCATCTTTGGCATTCGAAGGGTTTGGTGCAGCAATTGTTCCTGCAACTGCAATTCCTGGCTGGCTTAAAGGCGAATATTCACGAGTCGCAATTCCTGAACTTCCGCCACGAATTGTGGGCTGGGCATCGCGAAAACGCCCTCTCCCAAACAAACCAACTCGTGCCGCGCTTGACATCACAAAGGCCGTCATCGCCAAGTCGGGCGGACGCCAACCAGGTGTGAGCACTAATCTCTAGTCGTGTCGACCGTGTCTCCCCTTTCATCAACCGTGCAATTACAGCATGCGGTAAAGGGAGCAGCTTCCGCGGAAGTTCGTTTTTTGGAACACGCTGGCCGCCACGTGGTGTGGGTCGACATTGATGCCGAATACCACCGAGGTGCACTGTCTGCTGAAGCTTCGGGAGTAATTGCAAACGCCGCCACAATTGCACTCAATCAAAGAATCCCGCTTGTTCTTGCAATGGCTTCATCTGGAGCAGACATTCTCGAAGGCATTGCAGCACTTCATGGATGGGGGCAAGCAGCACGTGCAATCGCCAATTGCTCTGGCGTCATTCCTACATTCACCATCGTGACAGGACCAGCAGTTTCGGGACCAGCGCTACTTATTGGCCTGAGCGACTTCGTCATTATGACCGCCGACTCATATGCATTTGTATCTGGACCAACCATGGTCGCGGAATTCACCGGTATTGCAATTAGCAACGAAGATCTTGGTGGCACCGATGCACATGCAAAACAAAGCGGAGTCGCCAGCTTGGTTGTTCCCGATCTTGCAGCAGCAGTTGAAGCGCTAGAGCAGTTACTCACCTTCATTCCAAACAATGTTGACGAACTTGTTCCGCATGTTGCAACTGGCGACCCATCTGACCGCTTAACACCGGAAGCCGGTGCGCTCATTCCCGAGTCAACGACGGGAAGTTACGACGTGCGTAAGGTCATTCGATCTATCGCCGACGATGATTATCTTTTCGAAGTTCGCGAACGATGGGCATCAAATGTCATTACCGCGTTCATCACCATTGACGGCGAATCGGTTGGCGTAGTAGCTAATCAACCAATGGTGCTAGCGGGCACGCTTGACATTCCTGCATCACAAAAAGCAGCTCGCTTTGTTTCATTCTGTGATGCATTCAATATTCCACTGCTCACACTTGTTGATACGCCTGGCTTTTACCCGGGTAAGGACTTGGAGTGGAGAGGAATGATCCGTCACGGTGGTCAGCTGGTGTTTGCCTATGCCCGCGCAACTGTTCCACGGGTGTGCATCATTTTGCGCAAGAGCTACGGCGGCGCCTACATCGTGATGGATTCCAAGACCATGGGAAATGACTTATGTCTCGCATGGCCAACTGCAGAACTTGCGGTGATGGGGGCTGGTCAAGCAGCAGCCATTTTGCAGCGCCGAGCCACCCCCGAAGAACGCGCAGCCTTCGAAGTTGACTACTCCGAACGCCTTCTTAATCCGTACGTAGCGGCCGAGCGTGGCTATGTTGACTCGGTCATTAACCCCGAGGAAACACGACGTGAAATTTCCTCTGCTTTTGCAATGTTGCGTGACAAACGCGAGCCGCTTACCCCTCGCAAGCACGACAACACTCCTTTATAAAGCCTGCCCCTCTACACTTGTCTGCAGGGAGAGGAAGCTCCCTAACACGATTAGAAGGGAATCACGATGGCTGAAACAATCACCATCATTGATGACCGAACAGGCAAGAAAGTTACTGTTCCGGTTACTGACTCGGTATTCGCGTCGTCTGCACTGCGCGAATTAGACCCAGATTTACGGATGTACGACCCTGCGTTTTTGTCAACAGCAGCGTGCCAATCTGCAATCACCTACCTCGATGGCGAAAAAGGAATCCTGCGCTATCGCGGATACCCGATTGAGGAACTTGCAGCCAAATCAACGTTTACTGAAGTTGCCTATTTGTTGCTCAATGGCGAACTTCCGAACACCGAAGAACTAGCGCAGTGGAATTACGACATCACTCACCACACCATGATCCACGAGAACATGCGCAAGCGATTCGTGGACGGATTCCACTACGACGCACACCCAATGGGAATGTTCATTTCAGCTGTTGCCGCACTCGGAACTTTCTATGACGATGCTCGTGACATTTTCAATCCTGAAACGTTAAACAAGCAAATTCTTCGACTGATTGCCAAGGTGCCAACCATTGCGGCAATGACCTACCGATTCTCTGCTGGTCTTCCGTTCGTGCTTCCAAACAACTCGCTGTCTTATGCACACAACTTCTTAAACATGATGTATCGCATTGGCGATGACTACGAGGTCAACCCAACGCTTGCACGTGCCATGGACGTGTTGTTTATTTTGCATGCTGATCACGAGCAGAACTGCGGCACCACCACCATGCGTGTTGTTGCTAGCGCGAACTCAGATCCATACTCCGCGACATCAGCTGCCGCCGCAGCCCTGTTTGGACCACTTCATGGTGGCGCCAACGAAGCAGTCATCCATATGCTCACCGAAATTGGCAGCGTTGCAAATGTTCCGGCATTTATTGAGCGCGTAAAAAAGGGTGAAGAGAAACTCATGGGCTTCGGTCACCGTGTGTACAAAAACTTCGATCCACGTGCCGTCATCATCAAGAAGACTGCCTACGAAGTGTTTGAAGTAACGGGTATGAACCCGTTGCTAGATATCGCTCTCAAACTTGAGGAAACTGCTTTGAAAGATGAGTACTTCATCTCACGCAAGTTGTATCCAAACGTTGACTTCTACTCTGGACTTATCTATCAGGCCCTTGGTTTCCCTGAGGAAATGTTTACTGTGTTGTTCGCTATTCCACGCACTGTGGGCTGGCTTGCACACATGGTCGAGCTGCTCAACGACAAGGAACAAAAGATCAGCCGTCCTCGCCAGTGGTACACCGGCCAAGACGAGCGTTCGTACACCGACTTGCAGAAGCGCTAAATCGCTCGCGCTTTATGCGCCAATATCGATAACGATTTTGCCCGTATTTGCGTTAGCGCCCATGTGTACGTGAGCATGCGCGATGTCTGCAAATGAGTACCTGCAGTCAATTACTGGCTTCAATCGTCCCGATTCAAACATTGGAAGTACCTCGGCAGCAAAGCGCTGACTGATTGCAATCTTTTCTTCAATTGGACGCGCCCGCAATACCGTTCCTGAAAGCTTTGCGCGCTTTGGCATGAGCCCTGCAAGGTTGAATGTCATATTGCCCCCGCCCATGACACCTACCTGAACGATGTGTCCCTTCTGGGCAAGCGAAGCAACGTTGCGATCGAGATACTCGCCGCCAATCACACACAACACCACGTCTACTCCCCGGCCACCGGTTGCGGTCTTTACCGCTTCGACAAAATCTTCAGACGAGTAGTCAACAACAACATCGGCCCCAAGTGCTTGTACCGCCGCAACTTTTCCTGCAGAACACGTGGCGATGACATGCGCACCTATCGCCTTGCAAATTTGCACTGCGGCAGTTCCAACGCCAGATGCACCAGCGTGCACGAGAGCCCAACGACCA
Source organism: Actinomycetota bacterium (assembly GCA_041184445.1). Classification (GTDB taxonomy): domain Bacteria; phylum Actinomycetota; class Acidimicrobiia; order Acidimicrobiales; family Ilumatobacteraceae; genus UBA3006. Next base: position 7,361 of record JBEGJW010000031.1, read on the forward strand.
CTGGTGAGACCACCCTGAACCACCAGCGCGTCCCAAGCAGTAATAAAAACTTCAGGGATAGCAGCAGCATCAGCAAGTGATACTCCGCGTGGAATTCGCATGGCTTGTCGTTCATGCACAACAAGCTGTTCTGCATAAGCGCCGCCACTCACAATGCCCATCACTTCGTCACCAACACGCCATGATCGCACTCGCGACCCCAGGGCCTGAACACTTCCGGAAAATTCCATTCCTGGCACTTCATACTCACCAGGAAAAGGATCCGGATAAAAACCCATGCGCTGCAATAAATCTGCGCGATTCAGACTTGTGGCACGAACCTGCACCACGATTTCTTCAGGACCAGGTTGAGGAGACGCAATATCGGCAAACGTTAAAACTTCTGGACCACCGTGACCGTTTAAGACAACTGCGCGCATGTCTCTACTCTGCCAGAGTTAGGAGAGCGAGAACGCAACATAACCAGGAAATGTTTCTTCAACCCACTTCACTCCGAGTTCGCCCATTACAAAGCCTGTCGTTGCTAATGCATCTGCCCACATCAACTGGGCTCCAATCACCGTGAACGAAGCAACTGGAGAAACCAGAGCATTCGTGTTGCCATCCCAAATGTGCATTCCACGAGCAGAGGTACCCGAAGTTGCAATGGCAAAGTCAACAGGAATATCAACCGTGCAACGAACACGCGATGCATCATGAGGGTCGATCACGCCAACTGTCCACAATGCGCCAGAGCTCTGTGCTCCACAGGTTTGAATGTCACCACCCGCACCCAGGTACCAGTTATTCAAACCAGCTTCACGCAATTTCTGTGCAGCCCGCTCCACCGCCCAACCCTTCACGAACCCTGCAGGATCAAGCGAGCCATCCGGACGTCGTGCACGAAACACCCCACCGCTCAAGTGCTCAAGCCACGTACATGCGTCCAATACTTCAACAACTTCTTGGGATGCATCAAGCAAATGCAGCTCGCCTCGATTAATTCGAGATACTTCGCTGCCATGCCTAAATGTTGAAAACATCTGCTCACAACGTTCAATTTCTGCAAGCGCGATCTGCCAAGCATCCTGTGCCAATTGCACATCTTCGCAATCAATATGCCAACTCACAGCAGTACCCATTGCTTGGGCAGCAAATTTCTGCGTGGTAGCGGAAACTGATTGCATCTATTTTGGTCGCGCGTCGAGAACTGCTTGCAACGCCGATGAATATGCGCGCCACGACAGAGTTGCACCTGAAATAGCCCGAACATTGGCGCTATGTGATGCAAGTGATTCTTGTATGTAGATGGGCAACGCGTATTGATTGATACTGATTGACGTTCCACGGTCGCTTGGATACTGCAATACCTGTATGTCGCACAGCACATTGCCTGGTGTAAACGTTGTTTGAAGTTGAATTGTTCCCCATCTGAAGTTGGCGGGAGGGCTCTTCACCACGTCACCAGTGCAAGAAGTGTTATCTACGACAGGTGCCGCGGTAGCTGGTGCAGCAGTTGCTGGAGCAGTTGCTGGAGCACCAGCGGCAGCTGGATCGACTGTTGCTTGTGTTGCTGTTGTGGCTGCAGCTGGATCGACAACAGTCGTATCGGTGGATCCGCCTATTGCTAGTCCACCAGAAGAAAGTTGGCTCGCTGGGTTATCAAGTTGCGAAACGAACCCAATTCCCAATGCCGACAGTGCAACCGCCGGAAACATTTGTCGCAGTAGCGAATGCTGACCACTTTGATGTCTATCTTTTTTGCTCACCATGATTTACCACCATGCTCTTTCGGCGTGAATTCGATCTGCGGGAACGCCGGCTTTGCGCGCTCCCTTTTGAACAGCTTTGATTAAAGATTCCGGGCCAGCGACAATGACCACTCGGTCTGCAATATCGGGAACGCTTTTGCGAAGTACTTCTGCAGCGAATGGATCACTTGTCTTTAAGGCTGCACGTGGACCAATAACCGTAAACAATTGACCACCGAGTTTTTTCATCAATGCATCAATTTCTTCCACATGCACCATTTCTTTTTGTGAATGAGCTCGATACACGATGATCGGTTTGTGATGTGAGGAAAGATTCTCGGCGAGGGAAACAATTGGTCCAATCCCCACCCCACCAGCAACCATGAGCACCGGTTCACTGCCGATGATCTCGGGAGTACACACGCCGTACGGTCCTTCTATTGCAACCCTTGTTCCCACCCGAATCTTGGTCATCGCGTCACTTGATTCGCCGCGGGACTTGATGGTGAAACGAAGACCTGCGCTGCTCGGAACTGATGACAATGAAAATGGATTCGTCTTCCACCATTTTCCTGGCAGCAGCTGTCGCAACATATAGAACTGGCCAGCATGCGCGCGATGCCTCGAGATCACTGGACTATTCAGCGTTACTGCAATAAGACCTGGTGCTGGGTGCGAAACAGCAGAAACCTTGTATGGATGGACAATTGACAAAATCAAGGTGCGCCACCGTGACCAAACAATCCATAACACCACAACAACGTGCAAGCCAACCCACGTCCAGCGCGCAAGCTTGTCGGTCGAAAAGTCTGCACCAAGAGTTATTTGATGCGAGAACGAAAGAGCAAGTCCGATATAGGCAACGAGATGAATGAAGTACCACATCTCATACGTCATCGAATTTCTAATTGACCGGATAGATGTAATCGTTACAACGCCAACAAGCACTGCACCCACACTGGCCATTGCCATGTAGGGCTCTCCGCCAGTGAGCGATTTCACTGCAGCGAACAAACCACCAGGCGTTGACCACGCCCACAGGCTGAACACCACATGGAGCAATAGGAAAATAGACATTGACGCACCCAATACTCGGTGCCAGTTGAACATTCGATCCAGACCATAACGACGCTCCAGCATTGGCGTGCGCGTAATCAGAATGAGGCCGAGAATCCCTGATTCGCTGGCAAGAAGACCCGTAATTTGATCGAGTGAAGTAGCAGTGATCGTGGTGGAAAGTCCAAGGTTGTTAAATCCACCATGGTGTGCCCAGATGCCAATGACAACAACCGTGAGAAACGCTAAAAAAGCGCCGACATCTGTATCAAGCAATCGACTTTGGTCTGGCTCACCCAAAACACGGGTTTTGGATATTCGCTTGTTCATCTCTTAAGTGTTCCCTACATGAGTAAGAAACGTTCAAGAAATGGGCTATTTAGCCATCTTTTCTTGCAAACGGCGGTCCAAAGTTTCAAGATATTGCTCGGTGGTCTGCCACGGAGCTGCTTCGCCGCCTATAAGCAACGACAGGTCCTTCGTCATCTCGCCACCTTCAACCGCTTCGACACACACTTGCTCAACCTTGCGCGCAAAATCGATAAGCGCTGGCGTGTTATCGAGTTTTCCGCGGTGCTCTAGGCCACGCGTCCACGCATAGATAGAGGCAATTGGGTTAGTTGATGTCTTCTTGCCTGCTTGATGATCGCGATAGTGACGTGTCACTGTTCCGTGTGCTGCTTCGGACTCCAACACTCGCCCATCTGGCGTTGCCAATACCGAGGTCATCAACCCGAGAGAACCGAACCCTTGAGCGACAATGTCGGACTGTACGTCACCGTCGTAGTTTTTGCACGCCCAGACATATCCGCCTTCCCAACGCAACATGCATGCAACCATGTCATCGATGAGGCGATGTTCGTATGTAAGCCCTTGCTTGTCGAACTGTGCTTTGAACTCGGCATTAAAAACTTCTTCAAACAAGTCCTTAAAGCGTCCGTCGTATGCCTTCAATATGGTGTTTTTCGTGCTGAGGAATAGCGGATAGTTGCGCTGCAACGAATAGTTCATAGTTGCACGTGCAAAATTTCGAATGGACTCGTCAAAGTTGTACATGCCCATCACGACGCCGGAACCAGTGAAGTCGGCAACTTTCATTTCGATTGGCTTGCTTCCATCTTTTGGAACGTAAGTCATGGTGACTGTTCCTTCACCAGGAATGCGGAAGTCAGTTGCTTTGTACTGATCACCGTGCGCATGACGTCCGATCACAATTGGCTTAGTCCAACCTGGAACAAGTTTTGGAATGTTCTGGCAAATAATTGGTTCACGAAACACCACGCCATCCAGAATGTTGCGGATAGTTCCGTTTGGTGACTTCCACATTTGCTTCAAATTAAACTCTTTTACACGGGCTTCGTCTGGGGTGATCGTTGCGCACTTCACTCCAACGCCATGCTTCAAAATGGCATGTGCCGAGTCGATGGTTACCTGATCGTTTGTGGCATCACGATTTTCGATGCTCAGGTCGTAGTACTCAAGATTGATATCGAGATACGGGAGAATGAGTCGGTCCTTAATGAACTGCCACATGATGCGCGTCATTTCATCGCCATCGAGTTCGACTACTGGGTTTACGACTTTGATTTTGGTTGCCATTGCTGAGCTCCGATGCCGAGTTTGACCAACTTGTATCTGACTTGTACACAATAGCCCACATGCCAATTCCGGCGCTCGCTACCGACCAAACCGCCTCTGCCCCGTACCATCTGTCTGTGGATTTTGACTGGTCGCCAGAGCACATAGCGCTTCGCACCAAGGCACGAGCCGTTGCCCAAGATGCTGTTGCCCGCTACGGACGCTTCAACGACACGTGGATGAACGGCTACTCCAAGGAGTTCTCGCAGGAACTGGCAGCGCTTGGTTGGATTGGTATGACGTGGCCAAGTGAATTTGGTGGCGGTGGTCGTCCAGGCATTGAGCGACTCATCGTTGCGGAAGAAATGATTTCGGCCGGCGCACCAATTGCCGCTTCGTGGTTCGCAGACAGGCAAATGGGGCCAGCACTTATTGCTTACGGCACCAAAGCACAACAAGACGCATTTCTCCCCGACATGCTTGCGGGAAAAACCACTTGGTGCATTGGTATGAGCGAGCCGAATGCAGGAAGCGACCTTGCTTCGTTGAAAACGTTTGCCCAACTCGACGGAGATGAATGGGTCATCAATGGCCAAAAGATCTGGACGAGTTTTGGAGAAGTCGCCGACTACTGCTACCTCATCTGCAGAACGAGCAATGATGGACCGCCACATGCTGGCATCAGCGAAATCATCGTGCCCATGAATACGCCCGGCATTGACATTCGACCAATTCAAGACATGACGACTAACCGTCACTTCTGCGAAGTGTTCTACACCGATGTTCGTGTTCCAAAAGACAATCTTGTTGGTCAGCAAGGCGGCGCATTTGCGCAAACCATGCGTCAGCTCGAGCACGAACGTGGTGGTATCGACCGCCTGGTTTCGAACAAGGCGTTGTACGACATGGCCCTCAAGAAAGCTGACACCACCGACGCACGTGTACGTCAAGAAATCGCCGATATTGAAATTGGATACCGCGTTGGACGCATCTTGGTCATCCGCGAAGTACTGAAGCAAGCACCAGCAGGATTCTCTGCAGCTACGAAATGTTTCTGCACTGAATTGGAAACCAAAATTGCTAACTTCGTTTTTTCGGTGTTCGGTGCAGAGGCAATGCTGTGGGACGAAGTGACCCAGGGCCTCGCATACGCATCGGGCTACACCATCATGGGTGGCACCTCAAACGTGATGCGCAATATTCTTGGCGAACGCGTGCTTGGACTACCGAAAGAACCTTCAGCCAAAAAGTAGGTTCCTCCTTGGAATAAGGTGCAGTCATGCACCCAATCGAACTTTCCACCAAAGTCATTGATTCTGGAATTGTCGACCAACCGCTCAATCGGGTCACCAACGACATCACCGAATTGGCAGACAATCTGGCCATCGTCGAAAGTTTCAGCCACAGCGTGGTGTGGGACACAGGTGATGGGCTGATGTGTTTCGATGCGTCTGGAGCAGGGAGCGGCATCGCTGTCGTTGACTCCATTCGTACATGGAGAAAATCCCCGATTAGTCACTTGATTTACACACATGGTCACGCCGACCACGTGGGTGGAAGTTTTGCTTTCGCTAAAGACGCAGAGAAATCTGGTGCACCTAAACCGCATGTCATCGGACACGAAAACGTCGATGTCCGTATTGATCGCTACAACACCACGAACGGATGGAACGTTGCAATCAATCAGCGTCAATTCGGAGGAACTCGTTCGGAAATGGGACTCAACATTGGCGAAAACCTGCAACGGTTCTTACCTAAAGCCACCATGCGAACTGACGAATCATTCCGCGAGCAACTCAGCATTGATGCCGGCGGAACACAGGTGGAGTTCCACCACGCACGTGGCGAGACTGACGACCATCTGTGGGGTTGGATTCCTGAGAAGAAATGGATTTTCACGGGTGACTTTGTAATTTGGAATTACCCAAATGCCGGCAACCCGCAAAAGGTGCAGCGCTACGCACTGGAGTGGGCTCAAGCACTGCGTCGCATGATTGCCCAAGGCCCAGAGCTTTTGCTTCCAGCACACGGTTTGCCGATTGAAGGCAAGGCGCGCATAGCCATGGTGCTTGACGACATAGCGTCGTCACTTGAATCACTGGTTATGCAAGTGATCGACATGATGAACGCAGGCGAAACTCTGAACACCATCATTCACACGGTAAAAGTTCCACAAAGTGTTTTGGATAAGCCATACATGCGTCCGTTTTACGATGAACCGGAATTCGTCGTGCGCAATATTTGGCGTTTGTACGGAGGTTGGTGGGATGGAGCCGCTTCGCGCTTGAAGCCAGCACCCGATTCGGTAGTTGCCCAAGAACTTGCTGCACTCGCAGGAGGCGCCTCTGTTCTAATGAAGCGCGCTCTTGAAGTAGCCAGCAATGACCTTCGACTCGCCTGTCATTTGGCTGACCTTGCCGGATGGGCAGCACCAGAGGATAGTGCGATTCATGCAGATCGCGCCGCAATTTACGACATGCGCCGTCGAGCAGAGGTTTCGCTCATGAGCAAAGGAATCTTTAAGTCTGCAGCTCGCGAATCAGAAGAAGTTGTTGCGCGAAATACTCACGAATAAGTAATAGTTGCGTCAGCACGCCGCGCACTTGGTGTGCCACCGACAACGCCTATACCCCGAATATTGAAATTCCCTGCGATATTCAGTGAAAGCAAATACCTCTTTACTGACACTGCCCTCTGGTTGCCCAATGGGTCAATGTTCTTCGAGTTAGCAGATTTTTGAACCGCACCAATGATTTC
>JBEGJW010000032.1:0-13702 GCA_041184445.1 Actinomycetota bacterium
GTGGGACTCAATGCTCCAACCATCATGCGCGATCGTTTCCGCAGCAACATTTGCAGTGCCAAGCTTCTCCCCATATGCGCAAAGCCTCAATCATGTCGCGACGCATTGAATCGCTAAGAACAAGACGCGTAGTAGATCTGCCATTGTTTGTCGCACGCGCGACGTCACGTTCGTTCACTGCCGAAATCTGGGCAAAAATATCTGGATCATTCAGCCGCCTCGCGAATCCTGCGTAAAAATGCGAAATTTGACCATCATCAACGCTGCTCATTTCCTCGAATGCTGAAATAGCGTTATCAATGCACGATCTCACAGCATCCGATTCAGATTTTGGAATGCGAAGCAAACCCGAGGAAGGGACTGCAATCAACCGGTCCCCTTCCGTATACGCGGATGCGATTTCCTCGCCAATGTCAACGAGGAAACCGTCAATCAGCACTTTGTCGCTAGGGCTGATTTTCACAAGTACTCCATAACGCACCATCGTAGATCGGTAGTCTGATTTCATGAACGATCGTTTGTATTTTCGCCAACTGCTCTCTGGGACGGATTTCGCGAAACAGGACCAAATGGCTCATCAAATGGTCAATTTTGTCTACCTCATTGGCGACAAGGAGACGCGAGAGTGTGTAATTGTTGATCCCGCTTACGCAGTTGCCGAAATTGCGGACATCGTGCAGGCAGATGACATGAATCTTGTCGGCGCTCTTGGTACTCACTATCACCCCGACCACGTTGGCGGAAAGATGATGGGCTGGAATATTGAAGGCATATCTTCGCTTCTCGAGTTACACGAGATTCCGATTCATATTCAAAAATCAGAAATGGAATGGGTTACAAAAACTACCGGCGTATCGGCGACTCATCTCACAGCGCACCAAGGCGGCGACGAGGTCAGTGTTGGAGATATCTCTATCACGCTTTTACACACACCAGGACATACGCCGGGTAGCCAGTGTTTCCTTGTGGATGGCAACTTGGTATCTGGCGACACCCTGTTCTTGGAGGGTTGTGGCCGCACCGATCTCCCAGGTTCGAATCCAGATGACATGTATGACAGCTTAAATATGCTCGCATCACTGCCAAGTGACACCATTGTTTACCCAGGTCATCGTTATTCAGATCCAGCATTTCTTGCACTCGGCCAGGTCCGTGAATCCAATTATGTTTTTAAACCAACTTCGAAAGCAGGTTGGCTGCAGTGGTTTGGTCAGTGACGCTAGTTAGTTACTGAAGTAATCCCGAGTACACGCTATTCACACCTGCAATTGCCAGCAATACCAAGACTGCAATGCGGAAACGGTCTGGGTGAACACGATTGCGAACAACTTTGCCAACAGTTACACCAGCAACCATCGATGGCAAAACCGAGAGGGCAAGCCAGAGATCTGCCGTACCAATTTCTCCGAAGATCGCAAAAAGCAGTAGTCCGTAAATCCCACTGATTAAAAAAATCATATTCAGTGTCGAACGAAACACATGCGGCTCGCTCTTTCGCGCCTGAAGCGCGAAAACCAATGGAGGTCCGTTTGTTGATGTTGACGTTAAGAGAAATCCACTGACGATGCCCATAGTCCAGTCAAGGCTGATGTGTGCCTCGCTGAGATCTCTTCCGCGTATCAGCAACATGACACCGAGAAGCACCCCCACTCCAAGGAATACCTTCAGCACATGCTGATCGGCAAAAATAAATGCGACTAACCCAAATGGAGCTCCTATAAATGAAGCCCATAGAAATCTTCTCACTTGAACTTTGTCTTGATCGTGCCGAAGATCTCGATATTGGTACAGATTATTTGCGGTTCCAATGAGCGATGCCAGGATGACCGCTCGATGCAACCCGATCACCTGCATCATGATCGGTACCGACAACAACGCAAAGCCGAAACCTACAACCGACTGTGTGAAAGCTGTTGCCAAAACAATAAGCGCAACGCCAACAAAAGCTAAAACAGACACATCCATCATGAAGTGAGCTCATCTACACATTGAGCAAAAATTGATGTATGTAAATCAACATCGTTTTCACTGTGAAATGGTGTCATGAGCGCCATGTTATGAAAAGGAGTAAGCAAGATACCTCGATTTAATGCATACAAATGCATATACGACTCAAGTTCATCATTGACTGTCGCAGCCGCTTGCGCTCCATTCTGCGGATGATCGGCAAACCAGTATTCAGCTCTACAACCAAGTTGCTGAACAGTCCACGGAAGATTGCGGCGATCAATCGCCGCTTGTACGCCTTCGCTCCAACGCGTAGCCAGTGGAATCGCAATATCGAAATCCTCCTGACGTAATGCATGCGTGAGTGTCGCGCGAATTGCTGCACCCGCTAGCGCACTTCCACTCAATGTTCCTCCTATTCCCGAAACGTCAAGGTCGTGGCCATGCATGAGGTCTTCTACCCTCCGTGAAATATCAGCTGACATTCCGTAAGTGGCAACAGGTATTCCACCTCCAATGGTCTTACCGATCACCAGCATGTCTGGTTCTATGCCCCACAATCGCGATGCTCCTTGCGGACCTGCGCAGATGGTGTGAGTTTCATCAAGTATGAGAATGACTCCATATTTTTCGGTGAGTCGTTTTACGCCTTCTAAATATCCTTCTTGTGGCAACACAATTCCGATGTTGGTTAATGCTGGTTCCATAAGCACGCATGCAACTTCTCCGCCAGCGAGTGCTCGTTCCATTGCTGCAAGATCGTTGAACGGCACCGCAATCGTCGTGAGGCCTGGGTTCACCTGTGGTCCTATCGCACCAGGACGACTAACTGTTTTCCCATGACTATCCAAAATGACAAGCGTTTCATCAACGGTTCCGTGATAGCACCAGTCGTTCACCACAATTTTCGGCTTACCCGTGAGTTGACGAGCAAGGCGCAAACTAAACCGATTCGCGTCAGTTGCACTCAGACAAAACTGCCATTTACTCATACCAAAACGATCAGATAAATGATGAGCAACCCACGACAGATCCGCTGATGGCAACATCGTGGTGAATCCTCGTTGTGACTGTTGGGCTATCGCTTGCGAAATTGGGGTATTGGCATGTCCGGTCATAGAACCTGTGTCACCTAAGCAAAAATCAACATAGGTATTGCCATCAATATCAACGATTGTTCCGCCCACCGCCTGATCGGCGATGACGGGAAAAGGTCCTGCCCATCGTTTCATCCATGGCATGGGCACACCAGCCAATAATGAGCCTTTTGCGTTCCTCGACTCCTCTTGCGAGCGTGGATGATTGTTTATGAACATGTCCACTTCGGTGGTCATGAGTTCGGCAATTCGCGATTTAGCGATCATCCATTCATTCTTATTGATCGTCGTGAGAAGTTGATGCTTCTACACTGAATGCATGTCATCGCTTCGTATAAATGGTCAACGCCTCATGGATCGAATCATGGCTTTAGCAGCCATATCCCCTATTGAGGGTGGCGGTAACTGTCGTCTCGCTTTGACAGATGAAGACAAAGACGGACGCGACCTCGTCGTTGCATGGATGAAGGATCTAGGGATGCAGATTTCTATCGATGTGGTTGGAAACATCGTTGGCACGTGGAATGTAGGACAAGGCGCACCAGTAATGACTGGTTCCCACATTGATACCGTTCGGACAGGCGGAAAATATGACGGCAACCTCGGAGTGCTCGCGGGATTGCAGGTAATCGAAACTCTTCAGCAAGCAGGCGTCGAACCGCAACGGCCATTCGCTGTTGGGGTATTTACCGACGAAGAAGGAGCTCGTTTTGCTCCCGACATGCTTGGTTCGCTGGTGTTTGTTGGAGGTCTTTCGGTAGAGGAAGCTCTTGATATTCGCGCAATAGACGGACCACGTTTCGGCGACGAATTGGAGCGAATTGGATATGCAGGTAATACACCTTGCCCTCAAACGCCACCTCATGCGTTTGTTGAGTTACACATTGAACAAGGCCCACTGTTAGAGGCAAACGGTATTCGCATTGGTGCAGTAACCGGTGTCCAGGGTATTTCCTGGCAAGAGCTAACCATCACAGGACAGAGCAACCATGCAGGAACAACTCCAATGCGATTGCGCAAAGATCCTGTCGTGGTGGTTGCCGAGGTTGCAAAGTTCCTCCACGATCTGGCTCTGCGTTATGGCGGCAACCAAGTTTGCACGGTTGGGAAAATCGATATTCATCCGAGTTTGATCAATGTCGTTGCGGCTAGAGCAACGATGACACTTGATGTTCGAAACACTGATGAGAACATTCTGAAGCAAGCTGAACGTGAAATTGCTCAATTCATTTCTGAAATAGCGACACGCGAAGGCGTCACCACCTCCGTTCGTACTCTCGCTCGTTTCGAACCTGTGCAATTCGATCAACGAGTAATCGACATCGTTCATCAGCATGCATCTGATCAAGGCAACACTGTGCAATACATGCCATCAGGAGCCGGACATGATGCACAAATGCTCGCTCGCGTTTGTCCTACTGCAATGATCTTCACACAAAGCAAAGATGGACTCAGCCACAACCCTGCTGAATACACATCTCCTGAAGACCTTGAGGCTGGTACCAACGTTCTTCTGCAGACCATGTTGACGCTTGCTGCAGCTGATTTCTCGTGACTCGTTCTATCCAACATCTCATCAACAATTAGGCTCATCACCATGGCAAGAATCGTTACCGTCGCTGCAGCTCAACTTGGACCGATACAACGTGAAGATACTCGCGCCTCCTGCGTGAATCGAATGATTGATTTGCTGCACCAAGCCGCTACAGCTGGATGCGACTTGGTGGTATTCCCCGAACTTGCTCTCACCACGTTCTTTCCGCGTTGGTTTGTGTCAGATATTCGCGAAGCCGACCACTGGTATGAAACCTCGATGCCAAACTCTGCCACTCAGCCTTTGTTCGATGAGGCCAAACGGTTGAAGATTGGTTTCTCGCTGGGTTATGCCGAACTCACCCCTGATGGACAACGATTCAATACACAAATTCTCGTAGAGAAAGATGGCTCAGTTGTTGCCAAGTATCGCAAAGTACATATTCCTGGCCACGAAGAGCATGAACCAGACCGACCATTTCAGCACGCAGAACGCTATTACTTCACTCCAAGTAATGAGGGCTTCGGTGTGTGGAAAGCTTTTGGCGGCCGTGTTGGAATGATGATTTGCAATGATCGCCGTTGGCCCGAAACGTATCGTGAGATGGGATTGCAGGGCGTTGAAATGATTCTGTGCGGGTACAACACGCCCATGCATTATGTTCCGGATCCATCACAAGACGTACTTGCCGGATTCCACAATGCCCTCGTCATGCAAAGTGGTGCATACCAAAATGGAACCTTCGTTGTCGGAGTTGCTAAAGGCGGAGTTGAAGAAGGCGTTGACAGCCTTGCTGACTCGAGCATTATCGGCCCATCGGGTGAAATTTTGGCGAAAACCACTACCAATGGCGATGAAATAGCCGTAGCTACATGCGACCTGGACTGGTGCTATCAGTACAAGAACACGCTGTTTGATTTCGATCGATATCGACGCCCCGAGGTCTATCAACGAATCACTGGTCAACGGGGTGCAATCCTCGCGGAATAGCGAGCTCTTTTTACATTCTGTAAAACCCAAACCCAATAGGTGTATGGTAAACCTAGCAATCGGGCGAAGGGGGCTGGCATGGAAGACACGATGGTGCAGTTTGTAGCCAATGGCGTCCCCGTCAGCGTGCGAAGCAATCATCCCCACCTACTTTCGGCCCTCCGTGAAGAACTCAATATCACGTCACCTAAAGATGGCTGCTCACCGAGCGGACAGTGCGGATGTTGCACGGTGTTCGTCAATGGCAAAGCAGTTGTCAGTTGCCAGACGAGTTTGGAAAAGGTTGCTGGCGGTGAAGTGACAACTCTCGAAGGAATTGAAGAAACAGAGCGCAAGAAGTACTCCGATGCATTTGCTGCATGCGGAGGCTTGCAGTGCGGTTTCTGCATTCCAGGAATCGTGGTGCGCGCCAAAGCCCAGGTTGATAAGAAGGGCGTTGACCTCAAACGTGATGACATGGCGCGTCATCTTGGAGCTCATCTCTGTCGATGCACTGGCTATGTGAAAGTTTTAGATGCCATCGAGATGGTTGCGCAAAACATAACGCCAGTGTTGCCACAAGTTGGTGGAATCGGATCGCGAAGCGTCAAGTACGAAGCGCACGAACTTGCACTTGGCGATCGTGGATATGTTGATGACATTCGCATCGATGGCATGTTGCATGCTTCACTACATTTCACAAAGCACGCCCGCGCAAAAGTTATTGGAATCGACGGCACAAAAGCCCTCGCCATGGAAGGAGTCACTGCGGTTTTCACAGCAGCGGACATTCCTGGCGAACTGATGGTCGGAATCATTTATAAAGACTGGCCAGTCATGATCCCTGTCGGTGGATACACGTCGTATGCAGGTGATGTGCTCGCCGTTGTAGTCGCCAAAGATCGCATTACTGCACGTGCGGCGGCAGAGTTAATTGAAGTGCAATACGAAGTTCTGCAACCAATCACCAATCCTCGAAGCGCTATCGAAAATGAAGAAATTGCCGTTTGGAAAACCACGTCCAATGTGTTGAGCACTAGTGCTTATCGGCGCGGAGATGTTGATACTGCTTTCGCCTCATGCGCACACATCGTTGAACAAGACTTCAGTACTCAGCGCATTGAGCACGCATTTCTTGAACCTGAGAGCACATTGGCGGTTCCTTCGGCAGATGGAACAAAACTTCACGTGTACTCAGGTGGACAAGGCATTTGGGATGACCGCAACGACATAGCCAACTTGCTCGCAATTTCGAATGATCAGGTAACGGTGGAACTCATTACGAATGGTGGCGCATTCGGAGGCAAGGAAGATATGAGTAATCAAGCTCATGCTTCCCTAGCCGCGTGGCTACTTCAGGTTCCTGTGAAGTGCACTCTGTCGCGTGAAGAGAGCTTTCTGATGCATGCCAAACGCCACCCGATCGATATGTCCTACAAAATTGGCTGCGATGAGCAGGGCAAGATCCTTGCATTGCATGTGCGAGCAATTGGCGACAGCGGTGCATACGCAAGCGTTGGAATGAAAGTGCTTGAGCGCATGGCTGGACACGCCAGTGGCCCCTATCACGTTCCAAACATTGATGTTGAGGCAATCGCAGTTCGTACAAATAACCCCGTGTGTGGTGCTTTCCGCGGGTTTGGAGCTAATCAAGCTCAATTCGCAATGGAAGGTGTGCTTGATCGGTTAGCGGAAAAAGTTGGCATTGATGGTTGGGCTATTCGTCGCGCGAATGTGATTATGCCTGGCATGGTGTGGGGTCCTGGACAAATCATGGACGATGGTTGTCTTGGCGCATCGAAATGCCTCGATGCCATTAAACCCGCCTACGACGCTGCTCGGGCATCGGGTAAAGCAATCGGCCTTGGTCTCGGTTTGAAAAACAGTGGACTGGGCAACGGGTTCAAAGAGATCACGAGAGCCGTTGTTCACTTTAAGCATGATGGACGAATTGAAGTGCGCCATGGTTGGACCGAAATGGGCCAAGGCATCAATACTGTTGCCCAGCAAGTTGCGGTAGAGGAACTTGGTGTAGATGGCTCGTTGATCGATGTCATAGTTGACACGACTCGCGAACTTGGACTTGGTCAAACCACTGGATCACGCGGAACCCTCATGGGTGCTGGAGCTGTAAAAGCTGCGTGTGAAGCCGCTCGAGAAGCGAGTTGCGCTATCGGTGTAGACCATGTCGGCGAATACCGTGTGGATTGGACAACCAAACTTGGCGAGCCTGGTGTCGAAAATCCAATCATCCATTCAACATTTGGATACGCAGCTCAGATGGTCATTGTTGATCGTGAATCAGGAAAGATCGAACACGTTGTCGCTGCACATGACGTTGGACGCGCAGTAAACCCACAGCTCTGTGAGGGTCAGATTGAAGGTTCTGTGCACATGGGACTTGGCTACGCACTGAGCGAGGACTTCCCTAGTGACCCTGAAACTGGTTTCCCGACAAATAAAACTTTGCGCAGTCTGGGCATTCTTCGGGCAAAAGATGTTCCTAAGATTTCTGTGCAACTTGTTGAATCGGCACAACCGAATTCACCATACGGCATTAAGGGTGTTGGCGAAATTGGACTGGTCCCAACAGCTGGCGCTGTTGCCGCTGCGTTGCACGACTTCGATGGAGTGTGGCGCTCAAAGCTTCCTATGAAACGTGAAGACTCGAGTTCCGAGGATTAACGATGACAAACATCACGCCGGGGATGGTCTGCGCACACCACCATCTCTACAGCTCTCTTGCTCGTGGGATGCCAGCACCACAAGGCAAGACGGATTCATTCATTTCAATCCTCGAAAATATATGGTGGCGCATAGACGCTGCTCTAGATCTCGACATGATTTATTGGTCAGCTGCGCTCGGAGCCGCCGAGGCGCTTGCAAGCGGAACCACGTGCATCATCGATCATCACGAATCGCCACATGCAATTGAAGGATCTTTAGCAACAATTGCCAAGGCGTGCAGAGATATTGGCGTACGTGTGAATGCCTGCTATGGCGTAACTGATCGATGGGACAATGATGGCAATCTTCACAACCATGTCGATGCTTCAACCAAGATGACCTCCGGTGCGCGACGCGGGCTCGATGAAGGCCTTGCATACATCAAAAGCGGTGGTCGGGGCATGATCGGAGTTCACGCAGCATTTACCTGTGGAGATGAAACATTGCACGAAGCTGCATCACTTGCCGAATCACTTGGCGTGGGAGTGCATATCCACGTGGCTGAAGGTTCGGACGATGTCGATGCCGGTTTGCGGCTTGAAAAAATTGCAAAAGAAGATTGGCTACTGATACATGCGGTTCATTTGGATCGACAAATGCTGGGATCCATAGTCCACAACCCTCGTTCGAATATGAATAACTCTGTTGGTTACGCCAAGCCTTCAACACGTAACAACAACATTCTTCTTGGCACTGATGGAATCGGCGCCAACATGATGGAAGAGGCGCGACTCGCCTATGTTCGGTTGCGCGAATTTGACATCAATGCCGATCCAACAGTTGTGGATGGTTGGCTTCAGAACAACTACTCATTTTTCCCGGAAGCTAAACACGACAAAGTGGTGTGGTCGTACGACAACATGTCGAGCCCGTGGCACACCGCTTTCACAACAGAAACACACGTCGTTTCCGTTGAAGTTGACGGCGAGAAATTGTACGAAGAGGGCAAATTGATGCGAATGGACATACAGGAAGTCCGCGCAAAAGCAAACGAACAAGCACAGCGATTATTTGAAAGGTTGGAGGCATGAGCATTCCCACAGCAGCAATTAACCCGCAAACCGGCAAAGCACGCATGGCTATCTATTTGCAGGACGCGCATCCAATTCGAGAAGGCATGGCTTTTGCACAGTATGCAGAATCAAAAGGGTTCGAAGCAGTGTGGCAAGCAGAAAGCCGGTTGGTTCGAGAGGCCACCGTACCTATGGCCGCATTCGCTTCGGTAACTAACAACATTAAAGTTGGATCTGGCGTGGTGGACTGTTGGAGTCGTAACCCCGCCCGTCTTGCAGCAACTTTTTCCACGCTGGACGACCTTGCTCCCGGCCGCGTGATTTTGGGAATTGGAGCATGGTGGGATCCTCTGGCACAAAAGGTTGGTATCTCTCGCGCCAAACCGCTGCGCGCTATGCGCGAGATCGTCACTGCGGTTCGGGCATTGCTTCACAACGAAAACGTCACATTTAATGGCGAGTTCGTTCAGTTCGATGGAATCGAACTCGACTACGTCTATCAGGAACGTCGTCCCAAGGATGTGCCCATTTACATCGGTGCAACGGGTATGCAAATGATGGAGCTCACGGGCGAAATCGCAGATGGTGTTGTACTCAACTACCTGGTGTCCCCTGATTACAACAAACAGGCAATTGAGGCATTGCAACTTGGTGCGGACAAAGCAGGTCGAAGACTTGAAGATATCGATCGTCCGCAATTGGTGGTGTGCAGCGTTCATGAAGACCGCCAAACGGCATTGGATATGGCTCGCGAGATGGTGACGCAGTATCTGGGTCAGCAACCTCACATTATGAAGGCTTCGGGAGTGCCACAGTCCTTGCTCGACAAAGTTGGTGAAGTACTCACCTGGCCAGCAACACATGAACAGGTAACAGCAGCATCGAAACTTGTACCAGATGAAATTGTGCAAATGCTTACCGCTAGTGGAACGCCAGCCGAGGCCCGTGAACAGGTTCGTCACTATTTGAACAACGGTGCAACGTGTCCAATCCTGTATCCACTTGGTGACGTACACGCCATGATTGATGCATTCGCCGACTGGGATGGCAACTAAATATGACCGTCATCGTGGCTAAAGAATTGACGACGGCTCTTACCGCATTGCGCGAGCATGAAGATGCTCGTGTTATTCAGGGTGGCACAGACCTCATGGTGGAAATCAACTTCAATCATGTGAAGCCAACCACCATGATCAGTCTTCGCGACATTGCGTCTCTACGCACAATCCGCGAAGACCAACCAGGAGTGCTCTCTATCGGCTCGGGAGTTCCCTATTCAGTTATTGAGGGCGAACCCGTACTGTCAGCCATTCCCGCTCTCGCTCAAGCTGCACGAACGGTTGGATCGCCACAAATACGAGCTGCCGGATCGCTTGGCGGAAACCTAGGTACGTGTTCACCAGCGGGTGACACGCTTCCGGTCATGTTCGCTCTTGATGCCATGATCCACCTCAGCACAGTCGATTCGACTCGTGTTGTTTCAATCCACGATTTTATGACTGGCGTAAAACGAAGTGTTCGTCAGCACGATGAAATCATCACCTCCGTTGACTTTCCCATCGTTAAAGGTTGGCAAGGATATTCAAAAGTTGGTGTCCGCAATGCCATGGTCATTTCTGTTGCTTCAACGTGTTTGGTAGCCGATCACGAAAATTCCAATGTGCGCATTGCGCTTGGATCAGTCGGACCAACAATTATTCGATGCCGAGAGGCAGAAGCATGGCTTAAAGCGAACCATGATCTTTCTGTTGGCGCATCAATTTCTCTTCAGGTCGCAGATGAATTTGGAAAACGCGCTGCAGCAGAGTCTTCACCGATCGATGATCATCGCAGCACGGCGCAATACCGTCGCCATGCAATCTCCGTACTGGCATCTCGGTTGTTGAGGAAGGCTTACCAATGAGCGCGAATGAGTTCTATTCACTCCGGGTGAACGGAAAGAACATGCCCGTTCAAGATTCCTGGGTTGGCGAAAGCCTGCTCTATGTTCTCCGCGAACGACTTGGCTTGCCCGGCACGAAGGGTGCATGCGAGCAAGGAGAATGCGGTAGTTGCACCGTTCTTATGAATGGAGAAGCAGTATGTGCCTGCTTGGTAATGGCAGCAACTGCAGTTAACAGCGAGATCATCACAGTCGAAGGAATCACTTCCGACTCGGCATTAACCGATGTGCAGCAAAGTTTCGTTGAAGAAGGTGCAGTTCAGTGTGGATTTTGCACTCCCGGCCTCATCGTCGCCGTTCATCATCTTCTTGACAAGAATCCAACTCCATCGGAGCTTGAAGTTAAGGAAGCTATTTCTGGCAATATCTGCAGGTGTACTGGATATGGCCGTGTTTTTGCTGCGGTTGAAGCAACCATTCGCTCACGAAACGAAGTGAAGTAACCATGGCCAAGTCATCTACAGTCACAAAGCCTCGCGACATTCTTGGCAACAGTGCGTTACGTCCAGACGGAGCTCACAAGGTTCAAGGCAGTTTTGAGTTCACTTCAGACATGCACGCTGACAACATGCTGTGGGGTGCCACGCTTCGTTCTCCACATCCATACGCGAACATTGTTTCCATTGATACTTCTGCAGCACTTGCTCTAACTGGTGTTCAATGCGTCATCACTGCAGATGATGTACCCGGTAAACCAACATATGGGCTCATCAGTAGCGATCAACCGGTATTTGCGAAGAACGTCGTCCGCTACATGGGTGAACCAGTTGCCGCTGTGGCCGCAGACCATCCAGAAACTTGTCGGCGCGCACTTGCGCTTATCAAGGTGGTGTACGAAGTGCTTACGCCTCTGACCAACGCAGAAGACGCCATTTCTGGTTCATTCGACCCAATTCATCCTGACGGCAACGTCATCCGACATCAGCGAATACTCCGTGGTGATCAAGCGATCTCTGGGGCAGTTGTCGTCGAAGGCAAGTACATCATTGGAATGCAAGATCAGGCATTTCTTGGTCTAGAAGCTGCTCTCGCAATCCCCGACCCAGATGGTCTTGGCGTGCACTTGCATGTAGCTACTCAATGGTTGCACGAAGATCTCTCGCAAATTTCTGCATGCCTAAACTTGCCAGCCGAGAAGGTTCGACTCACACTTGGCGGCGTTGGAGGTGCTTTCGGAGCGCGTGAAGATATCAGCCTTCAAGTTCACTGTTGTCTCCTTGCGCTAAAAGCCGGTCGCCCCATCAAAATGCAATACAGCCGCGAGGAGAGTTTCTTCGGCCATGTGCATCGGCATCCAGCCACCATTTTCATGCGTCACCACGCTGATGCAAACGGCAAAATCGTAAAGATCGATGCTCGTTTCGTTTTCGATGGTGGTGCGTACACCAGCACATCGCCAGCAGTTCTCATTAACGGAATCACCCACACACAAGGGCCGTATAAGTGTGATAACGCGACCGTGGACGGATACGCAGTTCGCACCAATAATCCACCGTGTGGCGCGATGCGCGGTTTCGGCGTAGTGCAAGCCTGTTTTGCTCATGAATCGCAGATGGACAAAATCGCTGCAGCCGTTGGCAAGTCTCCTGTAGAAATTCGTCTCATCAACGCAATGGTTACTGGTGACCCACTCATCACCGGACAGATCATGGAAAGTGTTGCACCGGTGTCGCGTTGCATCACTGAAACCGACGCCATTCCTCTGCCGGCTCCTATGGGAGAATCAGTGAATGAACTTTCACTTCCTGGCGGTAGCGGATTGACTGCAACTCGTTCGAACATCATTCGAGGCATTGGTTGGGGCGTTTCGATGAAGAATCTGATGTACAGCGAGGGATTCGACGATTATGCGACTGCCCGATGCACGCTTAAAGATGGAGTTGCATCACTCAAGTTTGCGACATCGGAAGTAGGCCAAGGCTTCGTCACACTTGCCCCACAGATCGCTCGATCGGTCCTTGGAGTTGATGAAGTTATTCTCGAACCAATTGACACGCAAATCGGGTCGGCTGGGTCTACATCGGCTTCTCGTCAAACTTGGATGAGCGGCGGTGCTGTTGACGGTGCATGTCGTCTCGTTCGCGAACGACTCTTCCACCATGTAGGAAAACAGCACAATATCGATCCACTTCGTCTCGTCATCGATGGCACTGACGTTGCGGATCAAGTTGGGTCCTTCAGAGTTTCTGTTGCGGAAGCATCGGATGGAATTGAAATCAGTGAAACATTTGAACATCACCACCGCGCAACTGAAGAGTTGGATGAAAATGGCCAAGGCAATTGCCACACAGCCTTCGCTTTTGTTGCTCACCGTGCTGTCGTAGACGTCGACCCAGAACTTGGACTAGTGAAAGTAGTACAAATAGCCACTGCACAAGATGTCGGTCGAGTACTCAATCCTTTGTCTGCAATTGGACAATTGGAAGGCGGAATTGCTCAAGGCCTTGGTTTAGCCGTGATGGAAGAAATCGTC
>JBEGJW010000033.1:0-19176 GCA_041184445.1 Actinomycetota bacterium
TCTACGCGTTCCACAACGAGAGCATCACTATTCGGCGACCACCAGTAGCCACGTTGCCGATTCATTTCCTCTGCGGCCACAAACTCGGCAACACCCCATAGAACATCAGTGGTTGTTTCGAGCGTCAGACATTTTTCATTGCCTTGCATGTCGCACACGAACAGTGCACTTCCGCGCACGTAAGCAATGTGTTTGCCATCTGGGCTGATGCGTGCGTCGTACACGGTGCCAGGTGCTGGGCTTTTCACCATGATTTCGTGCGCACTATGCATGTCACTGACAAACAGGCGACCACTTACAGCAAATGCTGCACGGTGAACATCGCTGTCGCATGAAAAAGAAACGATTCCCGCAGCGCCTTCGCGTGCTCGCTCTCGACGTGCGCGTTCTTGCGCCGATTCGTTTTCTGTATTCGAATCACTCAGCAGTGTGCGAATATCGGCAATACAGGTTTCGGTATTGCGCTCGGTGTGACATAGCCATAGTGAATTAACGGTGTCGTTTCCAGCTGCCGATCGAAGAAACAGCACTCGTTTTCCATCTGGTGAAACAACAATGTTTCGTGGTTCGCCAAGAGTGAGGCGCTGTGTTCGCGCGTACTGCCGAGGGAACGTGTCGGTCATGCGAGCAATGTTCCCGCATCATCAAGCCGAACGGGGACGCCAACCCATTCGCGTTCGCACATTTCGGTTGCTAACTGAGCGTCACTCGACGTTGCCCATGCGCGTCGCGAGTCGGGAAGGATGACCGATGCGCAAATAGTTTCTGGGTTTCCGTCGCGTCCGTGCATCACGCTGTATGCCTCAAGCTTCGCTGGGCCAACTGCTTCGGCAACGTTTGCCACCTGGCGCTTCGGTAATGCATCAACTTGGTCTTGTGGAGACGAATGAGCGAAACCGTTTTGCGGTGGTGTGGCTGCGTATGCGCCAAACGCATGCTTAGTGGCGTACCCGCCGTTTGCCCATACGAAACCGTGCGCCTGTGGCTGTTCTCGCACTTTGTGCATGGTGGTGGCAATGGCATGCATGACGTAGTTGTTGAAGGGTCCGCCTGCGAACGAGAGTCCACCGGTTTGAGTGAGTTGTTGGTTCAAGCTCAGTCCAAGTGATTGTGCGCCAAGTTGAACTGCAGAAGGGAAGCATGAATACAAATCAATGAAGTCGTATTCGCTTGTGTGTTTGCCCGTGAGCAGTTGAAGTTGCTCGCCACCTAAACGAATTGCTGGCGTATCGGTGAATGACCAGCGATGCGAAATGAAGTTGTGTTCGTGGCAGTCGGTTCCTGCTTGTGGAAACACCCATTTGTCACGCGCAATTCCAAGCGCTGTTGCGCGTTCCACTGAACACAAAATAAGAGCAGCCGACATATCGACATCGTTGTTCGAGTTCATGAGCTTTGTGTACGGGAAGCCAATCATTCGATTGGTCGGCGAAGCGGTACGAATCTGTTCTGGTGTGTACGACTTCTGTAGCCATGCATTTGGATTGCTCTCTGCAACATTGCTGAAGCGCGACCAGAGTTCGCTAATCAACTGCTGATGGTCTTGCACCGATCGTTGTGCCGCTGCGCGCAATGCAGTTTCGAACATCGGGTAGATCTGGATAGGCAGTGCAATTTTGAGAGCGAGTTCGGCTTCATGGTTCATGACGAGTTCGTCGCCGACGGCAGTCGGAGTTTCGTCGACCAAGGATTCAGGTGACGCGTTAATCCACTGCGGCTGCACTTCAGATTGTTTGGCACGCCTACGCGACCGTGATGTCTCTCCGCCGGTGAGCACCACCATGTCTGTTTCGCCACGAGAAATTGCTAATGCCGAATAGTTCACGAGCGACTGCGGAAGGTTTCCTCCATGTGGTGTCAGGCCCGTCACCCGAACATTAAGACCAAGTTCGCGAGCAATGCTGCGTCCTGGGTTTGGCTCACGATTTGAAAGCGAGCGCAATACATGCAGCGCATCGATAGTGCCGAGTGAAGAGACGCCTGCATCTGCAATGGCTGCGCTCACCGCTTGTGCCATCAACTGGGTAGGGCCAAGTGCAATCGATAGGTCGACTTCGTGTTGCGAAATTTGGGCTTGCCCAACAAGTACGGGGGTGCGTGGGTCGAGCGTCACTTCACAAACTCTACTTTTCAATGAATACAAGCGATCTATTGGGTAAAGCCTTCGTGACCTATGCTCGCATGCGGTATCTCATATGAATTCTTCACTCACGCCTCGCATTGTTGCCATTGGTTCCGACCACGCTGGCTTTGAATTGAAGCAGCACCTCATTTCCGTGTTGTCCACTGCTGGCCACACCGTGATTGATCACGGCACAGATTCCACTGAAAGCGTTGACTATCCGCCATATTGCGCTGCGGTTGCACGCGATGTGCGAGATGGAAAAGCAGAATTTGGAATTGTGATGGGTGGCAGCGGCCAGGGCGAACAAATTGCAGCGAACAAAGTGCATGGCGTTCGCGCAGCATTGTGCAACGACTTGTACTTGGCAGAAATGGCTCGCTCACATAACAACGCGAACGTGTTGAGCATGGGCGGGCGAGTCGTGAGTTTTGAACAAGCAGAGCAAATCGTGGAGAAGTTTTTTACAACACCGTTTGAAGGTGGACGTCATGAGCGCAGAGTTGCGCAACTGACAGAAATAGAACAACAAGAAGGAGCGCGCTAATGCCTTGGCCGTCAGAGACACAGAGAGACACCGAAGTTTTTGGATTGATCGACAAAGAGCGCGAACGCCAGAACACGGGACTGCAATTAATCGCCAGCGAAAATTTCACATCACCAGATGTAATGGAAGCAACAGGTTCGGTGCTTACCAACAAGTACGCAGAGGGCTACCCGGGCAAGCGTTACTACGGTGGCAACGCAGTTGTTGACGACATTGAAGCACTTGCAATTGAGCGAGTAAAGAAATTGTTTGGTGCAGAGCACGCCAACGTGCAGCCGCACTCTGGTGCAAGCGCAAACATGGCGGTGTATCTGGGACTCATTAAGCCTGGCGACACAGTTCTTGGACTCAGCCTCGATCACGGCGGTCACCTCACGCACGGTTCACCAGTAAACGCATCGGGAATCTTGTACAACTTCCAATCGTTCCGCGTTGGTGCAACCGATGAGCGTTTGGACTTCGATCAAATTCGCGAACTTGCAATTAAGCACAAGCCGAAGATGATTGTTGCGGGAACTACTTCGTACCCACGCAGACTTGAGCCGCAGCCATTCCGCGCCATTGCCGACGAAGTTGGTGCACTCATGATGTTTGACATTGCGCACATTGCTGGACTTGTTGCAGGTGGCGCACATCCAAACCCAGTTCCGTACGCCGACGTGGTTACCTTCACCACGCACAAAACATTGCGCGGTCCACGTGGCGGTTGCATTTTGACCACTGCTGCACATGCTGCAGCAATTGACAAAGCAGTGTTTCCGGGAAGCCAAGGCGGCCCACTTGAACACGCAGTTGCAGCAAAAGCTGTTGCGTTTCACGAAGCAATGCAGCCAAGCTTCAAGGACTACGCGCAGCAAATTGTGAAGAATGCTTCGGCTCTTGCAGAAGCAATGTCAAAGCAGGGTTTCCGCTTGGTTTCTGGCGGAACCGACACGCACATGATGGTGGTGGATTTGCAACCATTCGATGCCGAACTAACTGGCAAAGAATCACAACTTATTCTTGATGAAGCTGGAATTACGTTGAATAAGAACAACATTCCAAATGATCCGCGCAGCCCTTTCGTCACAAGTGGTGTGCGAATTGGAACTCCATCAGTAACAACACAGGGTATGAAAGAGCCTGAGATGGCATTGATTGCGGAATACATTGCAACAACGTTGCGCAATCGCACCAACCCTGCAGCAGTGGCCGAAGTTCGCGCCAAGGTTGCTGCGTTGTGCGCCAAGTTCCCTGTGTACCCGAAGCGTGCGTGATTGATCTCACTGGCTATCTGATCGTCGGCCTTTGTGCCGCGGTGGTGACAGCAATCCTTACTCCGCTTGTCGAGCGTTATGCGCGTAAACGACGATGGATGGCTGAACCGGACGAACGGCGTGCGCACCCAGTGCCAACTCCAAACGTTGGTGGCCTGGCATTCATTGGTGGCCTTGTTGCTGCGCTCATACTTGCGTGGCGAATGGATCGCTTCTCGCCAGTTATTTCTGGCAACTCCGAATTGATTGGTGTTGTACTCGCCGCAGTGTTGATTACCGCGCTTGGGTTTGCAGATGATATTCGAGATCTATCTGCGCCGATGAAAGTCACTGGAGTTGTGCTGGTTGCTTTGGTGTTGGTGTGGTTCGGCGTAACGATGTTTTATTTCCGCGTTCCATTCCTTGACGTGTTTGTGTTGTCCAACGATTGGATTCCGCTATTCACCGTGTTGTGGCTCTTGGGAATGACTCAAGCGATCAACTTGATTGATGGACTCGATGGACTCGCAACAGGAATTGTTGCTATTGCTGCCGCAACATTTTTTGTGTACAGCAAGCATCTTGCAGATCAAGGGTTGCTTGCTCAACCAAACATTGGTCCACTGATTGCCATCATCACGCTTGGAATTTGTTTGGGCTTCTTGCCATACAACTTCAACCCTGCGCGAATTTTCATGGGCGACGTTGGTGCGCTCATGCTCGGGTTGCTGATGGCCGTGTCCACCAGTGTTGTTGGAGGAAGAGCAGATCCACAGCTGCAAGGTGTGAGCGGGCAAACATACTTTTTTATTGCGCCGCTATTTATTCCGCTGCTCATTCTTGGCGTGCCGTTCTTCGACGTTCTGTTTGCCATTCTGCGCCGCACGGTAAGCAGGCAGGGTTTTGCCACTGCCGACCGCGGTCACTTGCACCATCGACTGATTGCCCTTGGGCATGGACCTCGCCGTGCCGTGGTTATTTTGTGGGCGTGGACGGCATTGCTGTCGACCATTGCTTTGTACCCAGCCCTTATTTCAACGAAGCCAAATTTCTGGCCGTTGCTCGCCGCAGCCATGGTTTTGGCCGCTTTTACGGTGTTGCACCCCCGTTGGCGGCCCCACGAACCAGCGGAATAGGGCACAAACGCACGACCGGTTTGGTCGATTTGGCGGCCTCAAACTAGTTTGTACTTAGTTTCACAAGCGGTTCGAGCCTGAGGGGCATTTTCTCGTTGAAGTTCTTTCCTAAGAAGTTGGTGCCCAAGAAGGCATTGGAATCCGGCATGAGTGACACACTCGGTCGAGGCCCAGAGATGGCGCTGAGCGTGTTGGTGTTTACCGTCGTTGGCCTGGTCATTGACTCGCAAGTAGGAACGATGCCGATCGTGACCATTGCGTTGGTGGTGTTTTCTGTTGTCGGAAATTTCGTCCGCATGTATTACACATACGACGGACGCATGAAAACGCTTGAAGAGCAGAGGTCGAGTGCGTCAATGGCACACCAACGCGACAGGAGCCTCAGTGAAAACTGACGATCCTCAGTACGTGTCAATTCTTTCGATGAATGACCAAGGCCCAGCGCCAGAAGCTGCGATTGTGCGCGACATTATTAAGCACGGCTCAATAGTTGCCCCAATTTTGATTGGACTCAGCGCAGTGTTTTGGGGAGTGAACGGTGCATGGTCAAGTGCGTACGGCGTTGTTTTGGTGCTAGGGAATTTTGCAGTTGCGGCCTGGATGGTGTCCTACACAGCCCGTATTTCGTACGCCCTCATGATGGGCGCAACGCTGTTTGGTTATATTTTCCGCCTTGCGGTAATCGCCGCCGCCGTGTTTTTTGTTCGCAATGAGGCATGGGTTGAACTCGTGCCATTGTGCATGACTATTGTCATTACTCACGTTGGGTTGCTCTTCTGGGAAATGCGTTATATTTCTTTGTCGCTTGCTTTCCCCGGACTCAAGCCAAAACATGTAGCAAGCCCCACCGTTCAAGATTCAACAAGTAACTAGTCGATAAAGCAGGATCACAGTGTTCTTAAACCAAATTGCAGTAATTCTTGGTGAAGGCTCGGGGCGAGGTTTTAGCTTCCCTCCAATCAACACCATTCTTCGTTGGAGAGATGTTGTTCCGGGCATCAACAAAGTTGTCATCATCGCAATTTTGTCTGCGCTCATCGGAACAGCATTGTTCCTTGTTGCAGCACTGAAAGATGCGCGCAAGGCTCCAAAGGGAAGTCGCAACTTGGCCGAGATCATTGTGGAGTTCATCGAGAAGAACATCATCATGGAAACCATGGGCAAAGACGGAATGGGTTGGACGCCGTTCTTGCTCACGATGTTCGTGTTCATTTACTTGTGCAACTTGCCAGGAATTATTCCGTTCATTCAAATGCCTGCAACTGCTCGCATGGGTGTGCCTGCATTCATGGCGCTCCTGGTGTGGGTGGTGTTCAATGCAACAGGTATCAAACATCAGGGTCTCTTTGGTTATTTCAAGAATGTGTTGTTTCCACCAGGAGTTCCAAAGGCTCTCTACATCTTGGTGACACCGATTGAACTCATCTCCACTTTGGTTGTTCGTCCGTTCTCGTTGGCTGTTCGACTTTTCGCCAACATGCTTGCCGGTCACCTTTTGTTGGTTATTTTCGCCTTGCTCACTCAGGCTTTGATTCAGGCACAAACCCAAAGGTTCTTCCTCATGCCAATCGGCATTTTGCCATTCGCCTTGCTCATCTTCTTGACGGGCTTTGAGATCTTGGTTGCATTCCTCCAGGCGTACATCTTCACGGTTCTCACCGCGGTGTACATCGGTGGGGCAACGCACCCAGAGCATTAATTCAGATAGATCGAATACCGACAGATACCCACAAATAACAAAACAACTAAACAGGAGATAAAAAAATGGAAGCGTTAACACGAATCGCACACGCGAGCATTCGCGTTGCAGCAGACCTCACACCAGCTGAAGCAAAGGCAAATGCCGCTGCACAGATGGCAGGTCTTGCATACGGTCTCGCAGCAATCGGACCTGGCATCGGAATCGGAATGATTTTCGGTAAGGCCATTGAAGCAATGGCACGTCAGCCTGAGTCCGCAGGTATGGTTCGCACCACCATGTTCCTTGGTGTTGCATTTACCGAAGCTCTTGCACTTATCGGCTTCGTTGCCTTCATTCTGTTGAAGTTCGCCTGATCCAATGCGAGTTCACGTAACGACACTGCAAGGTGGCCTGGTTCAGGTACGCGTTGCTTCTGATACCGCTACAGGCGGAACAGAAGCGACCGCTGCTGAATCCACGGGTCCGAACCCGATTGCACCAGAGGGCAAAGAGCTCGTCTGGGGTGCTGGTTCGTTCCTCGTGTTCTTGGTCATCATGCGCGTGTTCTTGTTCCCTCGAATCAAAAAGGGAATGGACGCTCGTTACAACGGCATTCGCGAAGACTTCGAGTCGGCCGACTCAACTCGATCGGCCGCAAAGTCGGACGTGTCGAAGTACGAGGCTGAAATTGCAGCGGTTCGCGCCGAAGCAGCAGCACGCGTCGACAAGGCACGCCAAACATTGGATCAAGAGCGCGGCAACAAAATTGCAGAAGCCAACGCACGCATCGCTTCGAAGCGTGCAGCGGCAGAAGCAGAACTTGAAGCAGCACGCAACGCAGTACGCGACCAAGTGGCCGCAGCCGTTGCATCGGTAACTGAACACACCACGCAGCTTGCAGTGGGCAAGTCTCCTGACGCGAGTGTGGTTCAAAAAGCGGTGCAACAAGTTATGCAGACTGGAGCACGTTCATGATTGCGCACGTCATTTCATTGTTGGCGAGTGAAGATCCAACCCAGACGCACAGCTGGATATTGCCGGAAAATGCCGAAATCATTTACGGCGGTTTGTCCTCGGTCATAGTTGTGGGTGCACTGGTGAAATTTGCTGGGCCAATGATCAAGAAGAGCTTTTCGGCTCGAACTGAGAAAATTCAGAAAGAGCTAGACGATGCAGCAGCCGCAAAGGTAACTGCAGAAGGCGATGCTCAGAATATTCGTAAGGCATTGGGCGATGTTGCAGGAGAGCGCGCACGCATTTTGGCTGAAGCAGACGCGCAAGCATCTGCAGTGTTAGCCGAAGGACGTACGCGAATGGCTGCAGAAATTGCCGAACTTGAAGCGAAAGCAGAAGCAGAAATTTCTGCTGCACGTGGACGCGGATCTGACGAACTGCGTAATGAAATTTCTGTTCTTGCATCGCGTGCAACGCCAATCGTTGTCGCCGCAACGATGAATGAACAGATCCACAAGGATCTCGTAGAAAACTTCATTTCGAAGGTTGGAGCAGGGCGATGAGTAACGCAAAAGTAAAGGCATACGCACAGGCATTGTTTGCCATTGCGCAGGCTGAAGGTGCCGCCGATGCAATTAGCAATGAGCTGTATGCAGTTGCACGCGCGTATGAGTCGAGCGATGAATTGCGCAACGTTCTAGGCGATGCAACCATTCCATCTGAGCGTCGATTGCAAGTTGTTGAGCAGTTGATTGGAACTCGCGCAAACCGCGCAACTGTGCAGATCGTGTCAATGATTGTTGCAAGTGGCCAGGTTCGCGAATTGCCTGCAGTATTTGATGAAGTCATTGCGCTTTCATCTGCTGGCAACAACCAAGACCTCGCCGAAGTGCGTAGTGCAGTTGCACTCACCGACGATCAGCAAACTCGTTTGGCTGCAGCGCTCAGCAAGGCAACTGGCAAAACAGTGAACTTGAAAGTTGTTGTTGACCCAAGCGTCATCGGTGGACTAGTTGCCACAGTTGGCGACAAAGTTATTGACGACACTGTTCGCACCCGCCTCGACAATTTGAAGACCCGAATCTGATTTCGTTCTGAAAGGACAAACACATGGCTGAACTAACACTCTCCGCAAGTGACATTGCGGCAGCGATTAATAAGAGTCTCGATGGCTTCCAGTCGTCAACCGAAGCACGCACCGTTGGACGCGTGACTGAAGTGGGCGACGGTATTGCGCGCGTAAGCGGCTTGCCAGACTGCGCTGTAAACGAATTGCTCGAGTTTGAAGGCGGAATCGTTGGTCTCGCGTTGAACCTCGACGAAGACTCAATCGGTACCGTAATTCTTGGCGATTCAGACCAAATTGAAGAAGGTCAGCCAGTGAAGTCAACGGGCAACATTTTGTCGGTACCAGTTGGCGACGCAATGTTGGGTCGCGTTGTCAACGCACTCGGCACGCCAATTGACGGCAAAGGTGACATCGTTGGTGCAATTTCACGCCGTGTAGAAATTCAGGCGCCAGGAATCATGGGTCGCAAGCCAGTACATGAGCCATTGCAAACCGGAATCAAGTCCATCGACGCGATGACCCCAATTGGTCGCGGACAACGCGAGCTCATCATTGGTGACCGTAAGACCGGCAAGACCACCATCGCTATCGACACCATCATCAACCAGCGTGGACTTGGTGTGAAGTGCATTTACGTAGCCATTGGTCAGAAGGGTTCAACCGTTGCACAGACTGTTGAAGTGCTTCGCCAATACGGCGCACTTGAGTACACCGTTGTTGTTGCTGCACCAGCATCCGACCCAGCACCGTTTAAGTACTTGGCACCGTATGCAGGTTGCGCAATGGGTCAGCATTGGATGGAAAACGGCGAGCACGCACTTGTTGTGTACGACGACTTGTCAAAGCAGGCCGAGGCCTACCGTCAGATGTCGTTGCTTCTTCGTCGCCCACCAGGCCGCGAGGCTTACCCAGGCGACGTGTTCTACCTACACAGCCGCTTGCTTGAGCGCGCTGCAAAGTTGAGCGACGCAAACGGCGCGGGATCGCTTACTGCATTGCCAGTAATTGAAACCAAGGCTGGCGACGTATCGGCTTACATTCCAACCAACGTGATTTCGATTACCGATGGCCAGGTGTACTTGCAGGACAACCTCTTTAAGTCGGGTGTTCGTCCAGCAGTAGACGTAGGTATCTCGGTATCGCGCGTAGGTGGTGCTGCACAGATCAAAGCCATGAAGAGCGTTTCAGGAACACTGAAGCTCGACCTTGCACAGTTCCGTGAGCTTGAAGCATTCGCAACATTCGGTTCTGAACTTGACGCCATTTCGAAGGCACAGCTTGAGCGCGGTTACCGCTTGGTGGAATTGCTGAAGCAACCACTCAACAGCCCAATGCCAGTTGAAGAACAAGTAGTTTCAATTTTCACTGGAACTAAGGGTTACTTGGATGACATTGCAGTTGGCGACGTACGTCGTTTCGAGAATGAGCTTCTCGATCACATGCGCACCCGTCATTCATCAGTGTTGGCAGGAATTCGTCAAGACCCTAAGGCCGATGTGCCAAAGGATCTCGCCGACATCGTGAAGTCATTCAAGGCTTCTTTCGTTACTTCATCCGCATCGGCAAGCGCTGATCCAACCGCCACATCTGCTGGCGAAGTTGGTGACGCTGCAAGCGCCAAGACACTCGCAACGGAGTAATTAGATGGCTGGCGGTCAAGAGCGTATTCTGCGCGGACGAATTCGTTCCGTGCAGGCGACGAAGAAAATTACACGTGCAATGGAGTTGATCGCTGCTTCGCGCATCGTCAAAGCTCAGCAACGTGTAATTGCCGCTGTTCCATATTCAGAACGAATCACCGAAGTGGTGAAAGACTTGGCTGCTAGTGGTGCCGGAAGTGAATCTCCATTCCTGAAGACACGCGAGCAAATTAAGACCACGTGTTACGTGGCCATTACCGCTGACCGTGGCTTGTGTGGCGGTTATAACTCTGGTGTCCTTCGTGCGACTGAAGGCGAAATTAAGGCCGATGTTCTTGCTGGCAAGGATTACTTGGTTGTTCCAGTTGGCCGTAAGGCTGAGGGTTACTTCCGTTTCCGCGGGTACAAAATTGGCACTGGTTTCGCTGGCTTTTCTGATGCACCTGGTTATGCAGATGCAAAAGCAATTGGCGAATACGTAGTTGATTTGTATGTCAAGGGAGTCATCGATCGCGTCGAACTGGTGTACACACGCTTTGTTTCGGCTGGAACCCAGGAAGTCGTTCGACGTCCACTCGTTCCGCTTGAACAAGATGTAGTTGCAGGTGGCGATGGTAAATCGGCTGCAAATAGCGACTACGAATTTGAACCAGATCCGTCGGTCATTCTTGAAACGTTGTTGCCTCGTTACGTAGAAGCGCGCGTGTACGCAGCTTTGCTTAACGCAGCTGCCAGCGAGCACGCTGCACGTCAGCGCGCAATGAAGTCGGCAACCGACAACGCAGAAGAACTCATTAAGACACTCTCGCGCATTATGAACCGTGCGCGTCAGGACTCGATTACAACAGAAATTATGGAAATTGTGGGCGGCGCTGAAGCACTCGGCTCTGGCAAGTCCGCTTAATAGTTTGAGAAATAGGAGCACAACATGAGCACAACATCATCAACTGCATTGAAAGACGGAAAGGTCGTCGCGATTGCAGGACCAGTTATCGACGTGGAGTTTCCACGCGGATCATTGCCAGAGCTGAACCAAGCGCTGGAATTCACCATCACTGCAGACGGCAAAGACGTCAAAGTGTTGGCTGAAGTTGCCCAGCAATTGGGTAACAGCCGAGTGCGCGTTGTATGCATGAAGCCAACTGACGGTTTGCGACGTGGTACGCCAGTGCGCAACACAGGTCACGGCATTCAGGTGCCAGTTGGCGACAAGACACTTGGTCACGTGTGGAACGTATGGGGCGAGTGCCTCGACGGAAACAATGACGACTTCAAAGATGCAGAGCGTTGGGACATTCACCGTCCAGCTCCAGACTTCGCTGCTCTCGAGCCAAGCCGTCGCATGTTTGAAACCGGAATTAAGGTCATCGACTTGCTCACCCCATACCTCGCTGGTGGAAAAATCGGCTTGTTCGGAGGTGCAGGTGTAGGTAAGACCGTTCTGATTACCGAAATGATTAACCGCGTGGCCTCAAACCACGGTGGTGTGTCGGTGTTCGCCGGAGTAGGCGAGCGCACACGTGAAGGCACCGACTTGCGCATGGAAATGGAAGAGTCGGGAGTGTTCGAAAAGGCAGCTCTCGTGTTCGGCCAAATGGACGAACCACCTGGAGTTCGACTTCGCGTTGCACTTTCGGCACTCACCATGGCCGAGTACTTCCGCGACGTACGCAACCAAGACGTGTTGTTGTTCGTAGACAACATTTTCCGTTACGTACAAGCTGGTTCAGAAGTATCGACACTGCTTGGACGCATGCCTTCAGCCGTGGGTTACCAGCCAACGCTTGCTGACGAAATGGGTCAGTTGCAGGAGCGCATTACTTCAACACGTGGTCGCTCGATCACCTCGTTGCAAGCTGTGTACGTACCTGCTGACGACTACACCGACCCAGCACCGTTCACCACCTTTACGTTCTTGGATGCAACCACCGAGTTGTCACGCCAAATCGCATCGCTTGGTATTTACCCAGCAGTGGACCCACTTGCTTCAACGTCAACAATTTTGTCGCCAGAAGTTGTGGGAGATCGTCACTATGCAACGGCTCGTAAGGTGCAGGAAATCTTGCAGCGCTACAAGGAATTGCAAGACATCATCGCCATCTTGGGTCTCGACGAACTTTCAGAAGAAGACCGTCTCACCGTTGCGCGTGCTCGTAAAGTACAGCGTTTCTTGTCACAGCCGTTCTTCGTTGCTGAAGTGTTCACCGGTTTGAAGGGTGAATACGTGAAGACTGAAGAGACTGTAGAAAGCTTCGAAGCGATCATTAAGGGTGACTTGGACGAAGTTCCAGAGCAGGCCTTCTTGAACGTTGGTGGCGTAGACCAAGTGCTTGCAAAGGCGAAATCACTGCAGGAGAACGCTTCATAATGGCCTCAACTGGTGCTCTTCGCGTAGAGGTGGTTTCGCCTGAGCGTGTGCTGTTTTCTGGTGAGGCCAAACAGGTCATCACCCGCACACTCGACGGTGGCGAAATCGCATTCTTGCCAGGGCACATTTCGTTCCTTGGAGCACTAACCGAAAACCACACGCGTATTTACTTGTCTGACGGCAAGGTGCAAGATCTCGCTGTGCATGGCGGCTTCGTAGAAGTTGCACCAGACCACGTGACGATTCTTTCTGACTCTGCAGAACTGGCAGAAGCGATCGACATTAAGCGTGCACGTGCAGCGCTAGAGCGTGCTGAGGCTGCAAGCCGAGGCGAACATGATGCAACCGTCGAATCTGCATTGCGCCGTGCGCATGCACGATTGTCCGCTGCTGGCGGCCTAACCGAGACGCGTGCCGCGCACTAATTATCCATTTACGCAAGCACTCATTACGGGTGCTTCAAGCGGCATCGGCGAACAGATGGCGCACATGTTGGGTAAAGCAGGAGTGCCAATGGTGCTCGTTGCTCGTCGTGGTGACAGGTTGCAAAACATTGCCGATCAATACAAGAACGTCGAAGTGTTGTCAGCAGATTTGTTGACCAGTGAAGGTGTGGCAGCAGTAGAGGCTCGCTTGCGCGATATTGCGAAGCCGCCAATTGATTTCGTGGTGAATAACGCCGGTTTCGGGACATCTGGACCAATGCATCGCATTGACCCAAATCGCTTGGCAAACGAAGTACAGCTGAACGTGGTTGCACTAATGCGCATAACGAGCGCTGCAGTGAACCTCATGTTGCCGCGCGGTCGCGGATACATCTTGAATGTGTCCAGTGTTGCCAGCTTCCAAGCTCAGCCAGGGCTGGCTGTGTATTCAGCAACAAAAGCTTTCACCGAAGCGGTGCATCAAGAGCTTGCAAACACTGGCATTCGCATTACGGCATTGTGCCCGGGCCTCACCAAAACTGAATTTCAGTCAGTGTCAAATACCAGCAAATACGAGAGTAAATTCCCTGCAGTTGCATGGACTTCGGTGAAGTTGGTGGCACGCACGGGTATTAATGGCGTCATTAAAGGCAAGCCAATTGTGGTGCCAGGAATTTTGTATAAGACGTTGGTTGGTATTACCGATGTGTTGCCACGCAGTGTTGGCCGCTGGTTTATCGGCCTATTTATGCGCCGCTAAACAGCGCTTATTTTGCGTCTGTAGACGAGTATGCCGCAAGGCGATCGTGGCGATGATGAGTGTCGATGTAACGGATGGTTCCGCTTCGACTGCGCATGACCAAACTGTGACTGCGAGCACCGTAAGCGTCGTAACGCACGCCACGCAGTAGCTCGCCATCGGTAACGCCGGTTGCGGCAAAGAAGATGTCTTCGCCACTTATGAGATCGTCGGTGGTGAGCACCTTATTGAGGTCGTATCCAGCAGCTTCGGCGGCTTTGCGCTCTTCGTCGTTGCGAGCATGCAGGCGACCAATGATTTCGCCACCCATTGCTTTCAATGCGGCTGCAGCCACAACGCCTTCTGGGGTTCCGCCGATGCCGAACAAAATGTCGACACCAACTTCTGGTGAAGCAGCTGCAATCGCAGCAAAAATATCGCCGTCGGAAATGAGGCGAATGCGTGCACCGGTTGAACGTACTTCGGCTATGAGGTCGTTATGGCGGTCGCGCTCAAGAATCATGACAGTAAGTTCGCTAACAAGTTTCTTGGTTGCGCGTGCAACTTCTTGCAGGTTCTTCGTTGGAGACCAGTCGAGGTCTACTGCGTGTGCAGCCTCAGGCCCAACGGCGATCTTGTCCATGTATACGCATGGACCAGGATTAAACATGGAACCGCGCTCGGAGACCGCAATTACGGAAAGTGCATTTCCGCGACCAAGGGATGTGAGGGTTGTGCCGTCAATTGGGTCGACTGCAACATCGGTGTTTGGCGTGCTGCCGTTACCGACGCGCTCGCCGTTGTAGAGCATTGGGGCTTCGTCTTTTTCGCCTTCGCCAATAACGACAATGCCGTCCATGCTGACGGTGTCGAGCACGTTGCGCATGGCGTCTACAGCTGCACCATCGGCTGCGTTCTTGTCTCCTCGCCCTACCCACCGTGAGGCGGCGAGAGCTGCGGATTCGGTGACGCGCACCAGTTCCATTGCGAGGTTGCGGTCTGGTCTTTCACGTGCAGGCATGGCACAAAATCTAGTCGCAATTCGCTTTTGGACTGAAACGAAGTAGCGTTCGGGTTATGAGCGAATGGAACCCTAAAGACCCAGAGGCGCTCACCACGCGTTACGACCTTTCTGATTGGTCGGTTGATGATCGAGCCGATGTAGCCGCAGCACTTGCTGATGCAGAAGTTGCCCACTCATGGGATGGCCCAGAGCTGTTGGTTGCACAAGACACTGAGCAGGTTGTTGACGCAATTTTGGACGAAATAGAAGACGAACTCGACAATCTTGACGATGGCGACGACGACGATTCGGCTGAAGACAACATCACCGAATACGAACTTGATGAATGGTCAGAAGGCGAGCGCAAGCAGTTGTGCGACATGTTGGACAATTTGGACATTGGTTACCGCTGGGATGGCACCATGTTGCTGGTTCCCATTGGAGTTGAGGCAGTTGTTGACTCTTGCTTGGACTCCATTGACAGTCGTGGCGTAACTTTTGTAGATGACAACAAC
This sequence comes from Actinomycetota bacterium, assembly GCA_041184445.1. Taxonomy (GTDB): domain Bacteria; phylum Actinomycetota; class Acidimicrobiia; order Acidimicrobiales; family Ilumatobacteraceae; genus UBA3006. The sequence goes on from JBEGJW010000033.1 coordinate 15,435, forward strand.
TGAGACTTCAGGTTTATCTGAGGTTCTAGCCGAAGTGGAGTTCTGGCACTCCAGGCCAGTTACTCCAACCCGGCGGTTGTCGCTTGGTGGATTGAATTTGCCAATTGACCCAACGCCTGGGCTTGGTGGAATTTTGCTCGGAGCAATTGTTGCCGCACACGCGGGAAGTGTTCATGAAGATTTGATCCCTGATGTGCATCGTTTGATTTCGCAAATTGAACAGGGCGAGCGCATTGTGCAACCACGATTGCGCCACCGCTTTCAAGCAGACAGGCACGGGCTTGCTCGAAGTGTGCATCGCATGATTGGAGAAAATGATTCCATTCGCTTCGAATTTTCTGAAGGCGGAACACCGCTGCAACATGTACTTGGCGCCGTTTATGTGCTGGAACGGCTAGACCCAAGTATTCGCAAGAAACTTGCACCCATGCTGTTGAAAGCCATGAAGTGGCGCGGGCCATTGAACCAAACTTTCGTTGCATACTTGGCAGGCAGTAATGCATCGACAATTGCAGCAATGGCAGACCCACGAGCGTGGGCGCTGGAGATGCTCGGTTTTCCACCGGGAACGGTGAAGCCTTCAAAGCGCGAAATTCAAGTTCGTTTCCGTGAAAGTTTGCGTGATGTGCACCCCGACCATGGCGGCGATTCGCGCACGGCAAGTGCCAGCATCAACGATTTGAGTGAAGCTCGCCGCGTGTTGCTGAGTTCATAACATCATGGTGGTACGCGGGGTAGTGCTGTTTCCCGGTGCGGGTAGCAGTCGTGATCATGCAGCACTCGTTGCTATCGAGAATCACCTCAGCCCTCTGCCGGTATTGCGAGTTGATTTTCCTTATCGCAAAGCAGGTAAGAAATTTCCCGACAAGGCGCCCGTGTTGGTGCAGTGTGTAAAAGACGAAGTGCGTGCATTTGCCCGCGAACTTGGATGCGACACAACAGAACTCGTCGTTGGCGGCCGCTCTATGGGAAGTCGCATGTGCACCATGGCAAGTTCCGACAGCGAAGATCAACTCAGCGTTGCTGGAGTGGTGTGCATTGGATACCCACTGCATCCGCCAAAAAAGCCTGAACAATTACGAACCGAGCACTTACCGCGATTGGCCACAAAAGCCCTATTTATCAGTGGAACTCGCGATGAATTTGGCACCCCAGCAGAGTTGGCGAGTGCGTTTGCGTTGCTTCCTTCACCGCCCGCTGTTCACCTCATTGAGGGTGGACGACACGAGCTGAAGGGTCACGATGAGCGCGTGGCCACACTGGTGAAGGACTGGCTACGAACTATGTAAGTGCGCATCCTCGGGATTGATGTCTTCAAGTTCGAGATGTGCTGTTTCTGGATATTTCGCTGCAACGAGCGCCGCAACGATGACAGGACCAAGTGCAAACGTGAGCATGACGCGGCCGTACGACATGCCGTTGTCGAGGAGGAATCCAGCGAAGATGAGCCCAGCACTGCCACCAATGAGCGAAGCAACCATGATGAGAATTGAAGCCATGTTGCGGTGTGCGGTGGGGAACAGTTCGCTGCGAAACACAGCCATTGCAGGGTAGGAAACTCCGAGGAGCACTCCGCCGAAAATTGCGGCGCTCCACATTGCGAGCCCATGTAGTGCAAATGACGAAGCGAACAGCAGCGTTCCCGTTGGCACGGTGGCAATGGCAACTGCTTTACGTCCAATTTTGTCGGCAAGGCGACCACCAGCTACTAAACCAAACGTTGCAGGAATGGTGGTAATGGTGATGAACATGGAGATGTCAAAAGCCGAATAGCCGCGAATATCTTTGAGGTAGCGCGACTGAAAGATTGATGCGGTTGCAACGAACACGTTGGTGAGCACAGCAACTGCAATTTGCAGCCACAAACGGTCGCGATGGATGTGTGTTGCTACATCGGTGTGATGGATTTGTTCTTCGTGAAGCGCGAGGAATCGTTCGGTTTCCGGAAGCGAGCGAGTGAGCACGTACGCCACAGCCAGCCATGCGATTCCTACGAGGTAGACCAAACGCCATGACGATTCGGAAATGCCGGCGAGTGGAATTGCTCCAACGGCTGAACCTGCGCCAACACCACTGCCCACGGCCAAAATACTGAGCGCCCATGCACGTGTATTGGTGCCCATTTCCTCAGTCGCAAACACCAACACAAACACGGTGAGCGCAATTCCGAGTGGCCGACCAATGGTTTGCGTTGCAACCAGAAATGCGAACGATGGTGAAAGCGCGCCGAGAGAAATAATGAGTGGTGCAAGCCAGGCAAGACCGATGATGACGCGACGCCTTCCCACTCTGTCGGCATACGAAGCAATAGGAATTGCAATGATGACTCCCCAGCGCACGATTGCTGCCGCGAAACCTTGGCCTTGTTCTGAAATGTGAAATTCAGTCGATGCATACGCAACGGTTTGCGTAAAAACGGTATTCACATAGGCGGCGGGAAGACAGGCAAGCCACAGCAGTTTGAGCACACTTTTTTGGCGAGGGGTGAGTGGCTCAGGCGCCGAAAAACCCCATATTCGGCTGTTTTTCTTGGGGTAAGCGTTACTTGTTGCCACTGCGCGAGCATACTGATTGCGTCATGCAGATTGTTGTTGAGCATTCCGAAGCGCTTCGCGGCGAGGTTCAGGTTCCAGGAGCCAAGAACTCGGTTCTCAAGCTGATGGCCGTGACCCTGCTTGCCGAAGGCGAGTACCGCCTGACCAATGTTCCCGACATTGCAGACGTTGACACGATGTGTGACCTATTGCGCGCACTTGGAGTGCAGTCAACAAGAATTGGCACGCACGAATTGGTGCTCACCAATACGGGAAACATCACTCCGGTTGCCCCATTTGAACAAGTTGACCGAATTCGAGCATCAATCAATGTGCTCGGGCCGCTTGTGGGTCGGTACGGAAGCGCTGACATTGCAATGCCAGGTGGCGATGACTTTGGATCGCGACCAATTGACTTGCATGTCATGGGCTTAGAAGCGATGGGCGCAACGTTTGAACTGAATAGAGACGGTATTCGCGCGACGGCAAAAAATTTGCATGGAGCAAGTATTGAACTGAAGTTTCCAAGTGTTGGCGCAACCGAAAACATTCTGACTGCTGCAGTTCTGGCAAACGGCGTCACGGTTATCGATAACGCTGCACGCGAGCCAGAAATTGTTGACTTGTGCAACATGCTTGTGGATATGGGTGCAAATATTTCGGGAATAGGCACCGATCGTCTGTTAGTAACCGGAGTGAAGCCAAATCAATTGCACTCAACCGATCACGAAGTGGTGAATGACCGCGTGCAGGCTGCTACTTATATTTCTGCAGTCGCTGTAACTCGCGGTGATGTATTCGTGCGAGGCGCACGAGCCGAGCATATGGAAATGCTCATCAATCGATTTGCAGAAATGGGCGTTGGCATCACTCCACAACAAGATGGCTTGCATGTGACATGTCAAGATCGTTTGCGCGCAATTGATTTCGCAACCCTTCCGTACCCAGGAATTGCAACGGACTACAAGCCACTGCTTGTTGGCATGCTGGCAGTTTCGGATGGAACGGGAATTGCAACCGAGAATTTGTATCCGGGCCGTTTCCGTTATGTGGATGAATTAATGAAACTCGGTGCAGATGTGCGCATTGACGGTCATCATGCAGTGGTGCGCGGTGTGGAACAACTTGTTGGTGCGCCGGTGAATGCCCCGGATATTCGTGCAGGTGCGGCGTTGGTGGTTGCCGGTTTAGTTGCAACAGGACAAACG
>JBEGJW010000034.1:0-13780 GCA_041184445.1 Actinomycetota bacterium
TCCTCGAACGGACTGGCACAAATTGGCATCGAATAATTGCTTGTCTAGTATGTCACGGCGAGATATATCACGCACTGGCCGGCCCAGACTCGGGCCTGAACTGACGAAATCGGGGACATATATATGAGTGAGCGCGCACGGATTGTCATTATCGGCGGCGGCATTGCGGGCGTAAGCGCCCTGTACCACCTAGCAAAAATGGGCTGCACCGACGTGCTCCTCCTTGAGCGCGATGAATTGACCGAAGGCTCTACCTGGCACGCAGCCGGCAACGTGCCTACGTTCTCTGGTTCGTGGTCCATGTTGAAGGTGCAGAAGTACACCGCCGAGTTGTACACCGAGCTTGCCAAAGACCCGGACTTCCCGATCAACTACCACGTCACTGGTTCGGTGCGTCTTGCACACAGCGAAGAGCGCATGGCCGAGTTCAAACACGTGAAGTCGATGGCACGCGCAAACGGAATGGAGTACGACGTACTTACTCCTTCTGAATTGCAACAGGTGTACCCGTTCGTCGAGACACACGACCTTGTTGGCGCATTGTGGGACCCACTAGACGGCGACATCGACCCATCACAAGTAACGCAGGCTCTTGCTCGCGCTGCACGTGCATTGGGTGCGGAAATTCGTCGTCACGAACGCGTCATTGGTCTTGAGCAAAAGCCAAACCATGAATGGATCGTCACCACAGACAAAGCAACCATTGAATGCGAAATGGTGTTGAACGCTGCTGGTTACCGCGCAGGTGAAGTGATGGCTCTCCTTGGTCGCCACTTGCCAATCATGACCATGGCTCACCAGTACTTGGTAACGGAAGAGATTCCAGAACTAGCTGCACTGTCTAAGCCTCTTCCATTGCTTCGCGACGTAGACACTTCGTACTACTTGCGTCAGGAGCGTCACAGCTACATTCTCGGACCATACGAGTGGCAGTCAACCGCAATGTGGCTTGATGGAATTCCAGATGACTTCGCAGGAAAGTTGTGGCCAGCAGAGCTTGAGCGTTTGGAACCACAAATTCTTGATGCCGGCGAGCGCGTGCCATTGATTGCAGAAGCAGGAATTGCACGTGTTGTGAACGGACCAATTCCGTACGCACCAGACGGCAACCCATACCTCGGACCAGAACGCGGTCTGCGCAACTTCTTCCATTGCAACACGTTCAGCTTCGGTATCGCTCAAGGTGGCGGTGCAGGAAAAGCAATTGCCGAGTGGATGTTGAATGGTCGACCAGAGTTCGACATTTGGGGAATCGATCGTCGTCGTTTCAAGGAGTACGCAACAACGCAGTACACCATTGACCGCGCGCTCGAGGTGTACCAAAACGAATATGCAATGGGCTTCCCATTCGAAGAGCGTCCTGCTGGCCGTCCTTCATACATGTCGCCGTTATACGACAAATTGAAGGCAAAAGGCGCAGCATTTGGTGCTCGTGGAGGTTGGGAACGTCCAACGTATTTCGACCCGAAGGGCGAAGTTACCGATCACACTTTGTCGTTCTTCCGAAAAAATGGATGGCGCAAAGTTGTTGCTGAAGAATGTCACGCAGCACGCAACTCGGTTGCACTGCTCGACCTTCCGGGCTTCACCAAAATTGAAGTTGCAGGTCCGGGTGCATTTGCTTTCCTCGACAACCTCATTTGCACCAAGTTGCCAAAAGTTGGCCGCTTGAGCCTGAGCTACGCACTCTTGCCAGACGGTAAGTTGCTGAGCGAACTCACGGTTGCCCGCTTGGCAGAAGACAAGTTCTACCTTGTTGGCGCAGCAAGCTCGGAATGGCACGACCTCGACGTGTTGGAAATGGCAATGCCAACAGATGGCAGCGTCACGATCAAGAACGTCACTAAGGATTACGGCTCACTCATCTTGGTAGGACCTCAGGCACGCGAAGTGCTCTCGAAGGTCACCACTACCTCGCTTGAAAATGCTGACTTCCCATGGTTGTCACACAAGTTGATCGAAACATCAGTTGGCACAGTGCTTGCACTGCGCGTGAACTACGTAGGTGAACTTGGTTGGGAATTGCACGCAGCGAATAATCAAATGGTTGCGTTGTATGACCAAATTTGGGCAGCAGGCGAAAAACACGGCATTCGCGACATGGGTATCTACGCAGTAGACAGCCTTCGTCTTGACAAGTGCTACCGCGGCTGGAAGGGCGACCTTGAAATTGGTTTCTCACCATTCGATGCTTCACTCGATCGCTTCGTTGACATGAACAAAGAGTTCGTTGGCAAGGCAGCACTTGTTGAAGAAAAGAAAAATGGTTCGAAGTACCGATTCGTACCAATGACACTTGACGTTGATGGCGATGCAGACGTTCCGTTCTGCGCCAGCATTTTCAGCGGCGACAAGCGTGTTGGTATTGCAACTTCAGGTGGCTGGAGCTTCACACTGAACCAGAGCGTTGCTCTTGGTTACGTGTTCCCAGAGTTTGAAGCAGCAGGAACAAAGTTGGAAGTTGAAATCTTTGGCAAGCGCGCGGCGGTCACCGTTGGTGCAGAACCATTGTTCGACCCAAAGAACGATCGTCTTCGTTCGTAATTAATTACTCACTTACAAAGCCGGTCCACATCTTCATGTAGTTCACGAAGGGCTCAGAAAGCCCTTCGGAACGCAACACCTCGGCTGCCACAGGCAGTGTTCGCGGTGTGAAGTGTGGATCGGCTTTTGTTTTGTTCGGGTAATCGTGGTGCAAGATTGCGCCTCGCCCTAAAGCGGCAATGTCTGCGCCTAAATCGATCACTTTCTGGGCATCCTGCGGAGTAGCAATTTTTCCAGCAACCGCAAGCTTTACATTGCCCCGCGGAATTGACGTGAACAACTCGAGCAACTGCTTACCTGCATGCTCTGGCTCGTGCGCTTCCTTAAATACATCCCACAGCGACATGTCGATGAGATCTACTTTGCCGCTGGCAACTAGCCATGCGAACACTTCGCGAATTTCATCGACCTTCATGCCAAAGCGTTCTGGCGACAAACGCACGGCAAGTTGCAGGCCGGACCTGCACTGTTCACGCACGCCGTCCACAATGCGCATCAATACGCGAGCGCGATTTTCCAGTGATCCACCAAACTCGTCAGTGCGCTTATTGATATCGCTGGAGAGAAACTGACAAATGATGTACCCGTGTGCGCCGTGAAGTTCAACACCGTCAAAGCCTGCCTTGTCGCAACGCACGGCTGCAGCAACAAAGTCCGCAATGAGTTGTTCAACCTCTGTGTGCGTCAGTTCGCGCGCACCTGTTTCGGCATCCTCTGACGGGCACACAGGAGCTTCGCCAATCAGCTCCTGCGGTGAACGATTTCCTGCATGATGCAACTGCACGTACGAAAGGTTTCCCGTTACGCGAATGGCGTCGGCAATGCGCTTTAGGCCATCAACATGTTCGTCGCCGAAACAACCGAGTTGCCCTGGAAAGCCCTGCCCTATCCGTTGCACATGTGAGGCACACGTCATGGTGAGACCGAACCCACCTTGGGCACGCATGGTGAGCCAGGTGAATTCTTCTTCAGACAGCGTTCCATCAACATTGCTTTGCTGGTTCGTTAGCGGAGACAACATATACCTGTTCGGCATTGCATTGCCGTGCATCAATGAAACTGAATCAAAAAGGGAGGTCATGGTTGTAGAGGCTACTGATACCAATTGGCTAACTTGGCGTAATGGAACCACGCAACCCACTTCCCCCGTTCACTGAAGAAACCGCACGACAAAAAGTGTTGATGGCAGAAAACGCGTGGAACTCCAAAGATGCAGAACGTGTTGCTGGTGCATACACGCCAGACTCGCAATGGCGAAACCGTAACGAATTTGTTCAAGGACGCGAAGAAATCGTTGCATTTTTGAAGGGCAAGTGGGAACGCGAAATCGATTACGTGCTGCGTAAAGACCTGTGGGCATTCAGTGGAAACAGAATTGCCGTTCGCTTTCAATACGAATGGCGAAATGCCGCGGGTCAGTGGTTCCGTAGTTACGGCAATGAAAACTGGGAGTTCGACGATCTGGGGTACATGCGTCGACGTGAGGCATCAATTAATGATCTCGAGATCAACGAGTCGGACCGCCGAATCTTTGGCCCTCGTGCAGAAGGAGATACTTCCGGAATTCCGCTGCAATAGCGAACGAATTACCGCGCGAAGATAAATGCAATTGGTAGCCCAGCGCTTATCAGTGCAGCCATTCCTACACCGAACTGAGAAATTTTCCCGCTGGTGTGTTCGCCCAGTACATGCTTGCGACGCGAGAGCAACAGAATCATCACAATGAGTGGTGGTGCAGCAAGCCCATTAAGGACTGCAGACAAATACAACGCGCGAACTGGGTTTAACCCGATGAAATTCATTGCCAAGCCAACGAGCATTGAACCGAGAATGACAAAGTAAAAACCTTTTGCTTGCGACATTTTCAAACTCAGTCCTTCTCGCCAGCCGAGCGCTTCAGAAATTGCATACGACGAAGCGCCAGCCAGAACAGGAACCGCGAGCAGACCCGTTCCCAAAATTCCAATTGCAAATAACACTTTCGCTGAAGAACCTGCAAGTGGCTCTAATGCACGCGCTGCATCTTCTGCAGTACCAATATTGACAATTCCATTCGCGTGCAGCGTTGCGGCAGAAGTAACCATGATGGCAAACATCACAAACACTCCAGAAAACATTCCAGCAGTTACATCGCCACGCATAGACCGCAAATGCGTTTTCACGTGTTGCACAGAATCCCCTATCCGCACTGCCCCTTCTTCAACTTCTTCACTTGTTTGCCAGAAAAATAGATAGGGGGAAATAGTGGTTCCGAACACCGCAATAACCGCAGCAATTTCTGCTCGCTTAAAACTAAAAGATGGAAGAAGTAAATTGCGCAACACTTCGTGCCAACTGACGTTCACAATGAACAACACCAACACATACGAAAGAATTGAAATACACAGCCAACGCAACACTTTCGAATACTGCCGATAAGGAATGGCGATCTCAAGAAAGGCCATCGCGCTGGCAAACCCAATTACCAAAATCGTCTGGGGAACGGGAACAAGCAGTCGTGTAGCAGCTGCCATCGACCCCAAATCGGCCCCAATATTGAACGAATTCGCCCCCACCACCAAGGTGAGCGCAAGGTAGAGCACCCACTTTGGAAACTCCTGCTTGATGAGAGTGGCAAGGCCTTTTCCCGAAAACAGCCCCAAGCGGGCCGTCGCTTCTTGCACGGCAATGGCCATTGGCAATGCGGCAACCGCAGTCCACAGGAAACGAAACCCAAATGCCGCACCGACTTGTGAATATGTACCAATTCCCGAAGGGTCATCGTCGGCAGCGCCGGTAACGAGGCCTGGCCCGACCCGCTGAAAATACCCGCGACCGCCGAAACGACTTCGGTGCGGATGGTGGGTCTTTGTCACGCCTTAGTTCTACTCCACAAAGGGGGTCAAAAAGTGCCCTGAAAATGGGCACTATCCACTACCGAGCCACACAATTGCTATACATTTTCGGTTATGAAAAAACGTGACCTCATTCAAGCAGTAGCACTTCACACTGGCGTAGACAAGAAGACGGCAACGTCGACTGTCGAAGGAACGATCGACGTAATCCTGGCAACTGTTGCCAAGGGTGAAATCGTGAACATCTCGGGCTTTGCAAAGTTCGCCAAAATCAAGCGTCCAGCACGCCAAGGTCGTAACCCGGCCACTGGTGAGACGATCCAGATCAAGGCAAAGACAGTTGCAAAGATCACCGCACTTAAGGGCTTCAAGGACATCGCACTTGGTGTTTCTCCAGCTCCGAAGTTGAACACAAAGCCAATCGCGCCAGTTGCAAAACCAGCGCCAAAAAAGGCTGCAGCTCCTAAGAAGCCAGCTCCGAAAAAAGCAGCTCCTAAGAAAGTAGTAAAAAAGAAGAAGAAGTAATTCTTATTCAATAACCTCGCTTAAAACTGAAGACCCGCCCGAAAGGGCGGGTCTTTTGTATTTCGGGAACACTTCACAGTTAGCGTTTGCACAATGAAAGCTGCTGTCTATTACGAAACTGGTGCTCCCGAAGTTCTGAAGTACGAAGATGTTGCCGAGCCAACATTGTTCGCAGATGGACTACTGATTGATGTTGCTGCAATTGCTATTCAAGGCGGCGACACGCTGAATCGTTTAGGTGGAGCACTTGCTTCCACACCACACATTGTTGGTTATCAAGCATCGGGAATCGTTCGCGAAGTTGGAGCAAACGCAACTGGCTTCACACCTGGTCAGGCAGTTGTTGCCACCATGGGCTTTGGTTCGCACGCAGAAGTGATTTGCCCATGGGCAGTGTCAACGTGGGCAATTCCACATGGTTTGTCATTACAAGATGCAGCTGGAGTGCCAATTGAGTTTGGTACTGCAGATGATTGCTTGTTCGAGTTTGGACATTTGAAGGCTGGCGAAACCGTACTTATTCAGGCAGGCGCAAGCGGCGTAGGTATTGCTGCCATTCAGCTTGCAAAAGCTGCTGGTGCAACAGTGATCGCCACTTCATCAAGCGATGAGCGCTTAGAAAAGTTGAAGAAGTACGGACTTGATCACGGCATTAACTACACAAAGGTTGACTGCGCAAAAACTGTTATGGAATTGACCAATGGTGCTGGTGTGAACTTGGTGCTCGATTCAGTTGGTGGTGCAACTTTGGAAAGCAGCATCGCATCACTCGCCTATCGCGGTCGCATTAGTTGGGTAGGTCGTGCTGGTCGTGAAGAGCGACCACCAGAGGTTTGGCCGATCATGCAAAAGAACGCCACGATTACCGGAGTGTTCTTGGGTGCCGAAATGGGCATGAACCCAGGCCGCACGCATGCATTGATTGAGAATTTACTTGGTCGTATTGCCAAGAAAGAACTCGACGTGGTGATTGATAAAACTTTCCCACTGTCAGAAGCCGCAGCGGCACACCGCTACATCGAAGACCGCAAGGCCTTCGGTCGCGTGCTGCTCATCCCGTAAGGCAATAATGGCGAGGTGACTTACCTCGAAATTGACCGTTCTAACATTCGACATTTTCGAGTGCACACGGCTGAACCTGTTGTGCTTGCACCTGGCGAAGTGCGTTTAACGCTCGAGCGGTTCGCACTTACTTCGAACAACATCAGTTACGCCCTCAGTGGAGACTTATTGGATTACTGGGGTTTCTTCCCTGCTGAAGCCGGTTGGGGCAGATTGCCTGCAATGGGTTACGGGATTGTGAGTGAATCGGCGAACCCAGACATTGCGGTGGGCGGCAGATATTTCGGTTTCTTTCCTGTTGGCAATGAGCACATTGTGCAAGCACAGTTGTCACGAAATGGTTTCATCGATGCCGGAGCACACCGCGAAAAACATGCCATGGCGTACCGCGCCTTTGACAAAGTTCCAGATACCGAAGGCGAAAATGACAATGCCATGCTCATTTTCCGAGGACTGTTCATGACTTCGTTTCTTGCAGAAGACTTTCTACGGGAGCAAAACTTTTACCATGCGACTCAGGTGCTGATCACCAGTGCATCTAGTAAAACCTCAATTGCACTCGCCCATTGTTTGAGAGCAAATTCCGTAATGCACGTCGTCGGACTCACTTCAGATGCCAACGTTGACTTCGTTACTAGCGTTGGCGAATACCACGACGTAGTCACCTACAGCGAGATTTCTTCGCTAGATTCATCAATCCAAACCGTGATCGTTGACATGGCAGGCAACCCCGAGATCATTGCTCTAGTTCACACTCACTTTGGTGACACATTGAAATACTCCTGCAGTATTGGTGCAACACACTGGGATCAAACCAGCCAACGAGTGGACATACCGGGGCCAAAACCACAATTCTTTTTTGCACCGAGTCAGATTTCCAAGCGCAGCAAAGAATGGGGTCGCGAGGAACTCAACAATCGCCTCGAAACAGCACTCAGCACCTTTATTGAAGGTTCTAAACAATGGCTACGTATTGAGCACCTGCACGGCGCCGAGGCAGCGAGCGATATCTATTCGCAATTAGTTGCCGGAAAAATGTCGCCAGAAGTCGGCAATATTCTGTCACTCTAAATTTTTAATACGGCAGCGTGTAGGTGTTTTCGAACTCGTCTTGCACCACTGTGGCCAACGTTTCACTGGTGTCAACAACTAACTCGCTCTCCAAAATTCTCGTTCGATACGACCAACCCTCTGGAAGTGCAAGTCGATCGCCAAGAATTGCTAGTGACTGTTCTGTAATTGAGGCATCTACGCCAACGCAGCGAGCCTGCATGACGAATGCTTGACCTTCTGGGTCAACTAATTCGTACACAGTTTTTCCAGCATCAAAGAAGAACACGGCGCCACGATTCACATTGCGAATTGTGTATGGACCTGTTGCAAAATCGGCACCAATTGGAATAGTGGCAATACGTCGCATTTGTATGCCATTGAAATCCTTAAACACAGGGTCCACTACAGCAACCTTTGAGCCCAATCCATCAAGCAGCCAATAACGAGGGCCGTTTAACTTCACAAACACGGCGCCCATATCTTTCGCTATGGCATCTGCATCAAGTGTTTCCCACAACTCCTGCGGGCAATCATTCAACATTTGTGTGCCGTACACCTCTGCCTCTAAACCGGTGTCACGCAAGAACATTGCAAGCACTTCGCCGTAGCGAACCCCGCGCATATGGTCAATCAGTCGTTGTGGTGCCGTTTTAGCCATCACAAAACCCTAGTTCGTTCCGTTTCCAGCTTCACTTCTAGGCTTCTGCCATGGACTATGAAGAAATCGCCCAAGACCGACGCAGTATTCGCGGCTACAAGAAGGATCCAATTCCTCGCGAGATTCTTGAAGAGATCATTTATATTGCCAAGCAAGCACCATCGTCCATGAACACCCAGCCGTGGCACTTCCATGTACTTACTGGCGAACCGCTCGAACGCATTCGCAAGGGCAACACCGAAAAGATGATGGCTGGTTCATCGGTAGATCGCGAGATCAAACTGAATCATGGTTACGAAGGCCCGCACCGCGAACGACAAATTGAAATTGCCGTTCAGCTATTTGAAGCGATGGGAATCGCCCGTGACGACAAAGAGCGTCGATTGGATTGGGTCATGCGCGGCTTCCGGCAGTTTGATGCTCCCGTGTCCATCGTGATCACCGTTGACAAGGCGCTTGCCGATGACACCATTGCCCACTTCGACTGCGGCGCTGCAACATACGGACTCGTACTTGCTGCATGGTCAAAAGGCATCGGTTCAGTCATTAACGGCCAAGGTATTATGCAGTCTTCGGTAGTTCGCGAAAACGCAAACATTCCTGAAGACCAAGTGATTATGACCTGTGTTGCAATGGGCTACCCAGACGAAACGTTTGTAGCGAACGACGTGAAGTCACGCCGTTCACCAAACGAAAAGGTTGCCTCATTCATTGGTTTTGACTGATCACAACATTGCGCCAATGAGGCGTAGGGTGACAACACATGGACATCACCGGAAAACTCGTCGTAGCAGCAGTCACACACACCGAAACTCGCATTTGGGCAACTGATGCACATCGAGGCGATAAGCCCGAAGTTGTTGCACGACCAGCGGCAGAACACGTGCATCATCATGTGCGTCAAGAACAGACAACACACGGTCACGAAACGAATCGCTTCGAACACCCATACCTGGAAGGCGTTGCTGCAGCATTAGCTCCAGCTGGTCAGATTCTCCTCGTTGGTCACGGCAAGGGAAAGTCCAATTCAATGCTTCGGCTCATTCAGCACCTTGAACGCACTCATCCAAAAACTGCAGAAAAGGTGGTTGCGGCTCTTGACGTAAACGTTCCTGCACTTACCGAACCACAAATTTTGGCTGCTGCCCGCGAATGGTTTGACGACCACAAAAACGGCTGATGTCTGCGTGCCACACTTGAACTTGAGTCGAAACGTTGTAGGAGTTCTCGGAACCGTCATTATTGCTATTTACGCAATCGGATCGGGTCGCATGGTGGCCACCGATGCAGATTGGTATCGCTCACTTCCTCGCCCCGCTTGGCAGCCGCCCAGCAGTGTGTTCGGAATTATCTGGCCGTACAACTTTGCGATGCTTATTGCCGCTACATGGCTTGTAGCAAGCCGCCTTTCAAACTCAAGTCATGTGGTCTGGTTGACTTCGCTCGCACTAAGCGTGATAGCCGCGCTTACTTGGGCAAGGTTGTTTTATGGGCCGCACTTGCTTCTTGCATCTGGTTTCGCGCTCGTGCTTGCGACCCTGTTTACGATTCCGATGCTCATCATTGCGTTTCGCGTATCGCCAGTCCTTGGGTTTGCATTCCTGCCTTACCAACTGTGGTTGGCAGTAGCCACGTCACTTGCATTCGGTTACGCCACGCAATAACCCAGCATTTCATTGGTGCCCCCGGCATGAATCGAACATGCGACCTGCGGTTTAGGAAACCGTCGCTCTATCCACTGAGCTACGGGGGCCTCGGCGTACAAGGTTACTAACCCATGTTGATCGGCAGTCAGTCAACATCCAGATTCATTATTTGGCATAAGGCCTCTCCATCAATATCAACGCTCAGCCACAGTGGTTGTTCCTCATGTGCGGATCCTGTATCTGTTGTCGCAAAAATAAGCGATTTCGCATCAGCTACTTCGTTGAGAAATTCTCGGTGCAGCGCAAAACTAAATGCAACTGCGAACATTGCTTGCACCGGACTTGTTAACTGCACTCCAACCACAACTGTGTTGTCCTGGCGAATCGCATGTGTGCTGACATCACCAATTCCCTCCACCGCATGTACCCGCGCAAGGTCTGCAACCTCGGGAAACTGTGATACATCAATGGTGACCGTAGGCATCCAGACATTTTCATCAATGAGCGTGTGCCCTATTTCTTGGGCGATGAACAACGGCACACTCACAAATTCTCATATTACGCTTCAATACAGTCATGATCTTCCAATATTGGGGTGCAACAAGCGAAGAGATTCATGGTCCAGTTATTGGAGATGACTTATGTGCTGATGCGACGCTCATTGCAACACGATCCATCACCATCAGTGCACAACCGCAGGATGTGTTTCCGTGGATTCGACAAATGGGTTTTGGTCGTGCCGGCTGGTACAGCTACGACTGGCTCGACAATCTAGGTCGCAAAAGTGCAACCAAAGTTCATGAAGAATGGCAGTCGGTTGAATCGGGAGACAAGATACCTTCTGGCCCAATTTCATTCACTGCGGCCATTGTTGATTCACCACGTCATTTTGTGCTTGAAATTAAGTCTTTTGGTAGGAAATCCCCGAAACTTCACTTCACGCTTGCGTATGAATTACGTGATGACCCACAAGGAACTCGTTTAGTAACGCGCATGCGATCTCATATCAAACTTCCGTTTGGATCGTTTTTTGAAAGACTCATCCTCGGACCAGGTGATGGAATCATGCTGCGACGCCAACTGCTCACAATCAAGAAGCACGCCTCGCCCTTGTGCAAAGCCGGGCGATAATCTCAATAACAATGAAAAACAGCGACATTCGCGTAGGCCTTCTTGCGTATGGCGCAATTGGACACGAGCACAACCTTGCAGTCCAGAACACCAATGGTCTTGATCTATCGGCCGTATGCGACACGAACCCAGAGCGAGTTGCAGCCGCACTTGCCCTAGCGCCACAGGCAACAGCATTTAGCGACGCGACCGCGATGCTGGATTCTGGGCTGATTGATCTTGTGGTTATTTCGACTCCCCCAAATAGCCATTTTCAGTGGGCAAAAGAATCGCTGTCACGCGGCATTCACGTTGTGCTTGAAAAGCCAATGGCACTTACTGCGGAACAATGCGATGAGTTGATTGAGATTGCTTCAAGCAAAAAACTCATGTTGGTGGTGTATCAAAACCGCCGTTTTGATGATGACTTTGTGACACTGCGACAGATTATTCGTTCGGGCGAAATTGGCGACGTGTATCACTACGACAGTTTTGTTGGTGGGTATTCACGGCCATGCGATTACTGGCACTCAAACGCTGAGGTTTCTGGCGGTGCAATTTTTGATTGGGGAAGTCATTTCCTTGACCAGATTTTGAACATTATTCCTGACGATGTGGCCCATGTGAGTGGACAAAACCACAAACGTGTTTGGACACACGCGACGAATGCCGACCACGCACATGTCACTGTCACATTCACTACCGGCAAGCAGGCAACGTTTGTGCATTCTGATCTTGCGGCTGCTCGCAAACCAAAGTTTTATATCTTGGGTACTGAAGGCGCAATCATTGGCGATTGGAACCCTGCAGGCGAACCAGCAGTTGCCGACCTACCCGCAATTCTGACCGTGCACCACACTGACGGATCATCGCGCATTGCGCCTTTACAACCGCTGAAGCCACACGAGTTCCATCGATCCATCGTTGAGTACATCAATAATGGAGCCCCGATGGAAGTCAATGCATTGCAATCTCGCAATGTTGTTGCAATTATGCAAGCAGCCGAACAATCGGCACTCAACAACGCCATGCCTGTTGTACCAGTGCTTCGGCGGTCATAACTAGTGACGGTTAACTGGGGGTTTCTCGGTGCTGGTTACGTTGCCAGCCGTGGACTAGCCCCAGCAGTGCACGCATCTCGTGGAGTGAATTTGTACGCCGTAGCCAGCCGTGATGAACAACGTTCTGCAACTCTTGAGCCAGAACGAGTGCACGCCACCTATGAAGATCTCTTGGCCGACGCACAAGTTGATGCCGTGTACATCAGCTTGTCTAACAGCCAGCATCTTGAATGGGTAACAAAGTCGCTTGAAGCGGGAAAGCATGTTTTGTGCGAAAAGCCACTTGGGCTAAATGCAACAGAAACAGAAGACATGTTTGCATGTGCCTCACAAAGTGGTCGACTTTTGATTGAAGCGGTATGGGGCCGATGGCACCCACGTTTTTCTCGCATGGTTAATGCAGTATCCAGCGGAGAAATTGGAAACATCGAGCACATCGAAACTGCTTTCACCTTTATTTCAGAAATGACCGATAACTATCGACTGAACCCATTGATGGGTGGCGGAGCGTTGCTTGATGTTGGGTGTTACCAAGCACATGCTTGGGTAGCGCTTACGAAGGGTGCAACCAATGTAGAAATTGAGAACCTTTCGCGCACGATAGGACCAACAGGAGTTGACCTCACGACCGATGTGTCGGTGCGAATTAACGGTTCGATTACCGCCCACGCGGTGAGCTCGTTTGCATTGGCCAGCCAACAGCAGTTCATTGTTAAAGGGTCAAAAGGAAGAATGCATACTGAATCAGGCGAATCGTTCACCACATGGAATGAAGTGAGTTCACTTCGAGTAAATGATGTGGTTGAAGAATTTGGCGTCACCAATGCATTCGTTGAAATGGTTGAAAACGTCAGTCGCGTGATTGAAGGCCAAGAAGGCTGGATTGTGCCAAGTGCAGACTCCATCCGCGTCGCCCAGATTGTGCCAAGTGCAGACTCCATCCGCGTCGCCCAAATTCTTGACAACATTGCACGCCACCCGTAGTCAATTAGTGACGGATCAAGAAATACTTCGCCACTCTTCCTCCGACCAATGCTTTCGTAGTTCTTCAGTAACAAAGTCAGTCACCCATCTGACCGTGTCGATCCACGGAAACTCCTGAGACATCACCTCAGTAAATGCCATGCCCTGCAAGAGCAGTGCGGCATCATCGATGCCGAGCATGACACCTTCGTCTTCCCCCGGTGCCATGAGTCGTGACTCTAAGTCCAGAATTTTTTCAGAGCTCCACCCATACGCATTTTCACCTTCAAATAGTTGGTCAAGCATGATCCCCAGTATCTGACA
>JBEGJW010000035.1:0-22992 GCA_041184445.1 Actinomycetota bacterium
GACGTTGGCGATTACGAAGAGTCGTTAGATCGAGTTCTTGCAGCAGCTGACTACACCAAACTTCGTGCAGAACAAGCTGCACGTCGTGCAAGTGGAAGCGTGAAGCAACTTGGTATCGGCGTCAGTGTGTACGTAGAAATCACAGCCGGGTCCAGTGGCGGTGAATCCGCAAAGATCGAAGTGACCCAAGATGGCCGTGCAATTGTGTACACCGGAACTTCCCCTCACGGTCAAGGCCATGTCACTTCATGGGCCATGATCGCTTCCGATCAAACCGGAATTCCGATGGACAAGATTGACGTGGTCTGGGGCGACACCGACCTCGTGCCAAAGGGTGGCGGAACCATGGGTTCACGTTCACTTCAGCAAGGTGGCGTTGCCGTGCACGTGGCGGCAGGAGAACTTGTTGAGCAAGCTCGCAAGCATGCAGCCCGTCTACTAGAAGCAAACGAAGAAGATGTGGTGTTCGACAAAGAGTCTGCGTCGTTCCATGTAACGGGAACACCTGCAGTTGCAAAATCGTGGGCAGATTTGTCCGTTGCGTTGGCAAAAGACGGTGGACTTATTCAGGAAACTGATTATGTCGCACAAGGTGCAACATTCCCATTCGGCGCTCACGTTTCAGTTGTTGAAGTAGACACCGAAACCGGCCAGGTGAAAATGTTGCGTCACGTGGCGTGCGATGACGCGGGCAAAGTTTTGAACCCGTTGTTGCTTGAAGGACAAATTCACGGTGGAATTGCTCAGGGAGCTGCACAGGCGTTACTTGAAGAGGTTCGTTATGACGGTGACGGAAACCCGATTACCTCGAACTTTGCCGACTACGCGTTCATTTCTGCAGCCGAGCTACCTAGCTTCGAAGTGATTCACATGGAAACCCCAACTCCGCGCAACGTTCTTGGCGCAAAGGGAATCGGTGAATCGGGAACGATTGGTTCAACTCCTGCAGTGCAATCTGCGGTGATCGATGCACTCGCCCACCTTGGAGTTCGTCATATTGATATGCCAACTACTGCAGAACGCGTGTGGTCAGAAATTCAAAAGCAGAAAGCAAAGGGAAACTCATGAAGGTCAGCATTACTGTCAACGGAAAAGCGACTGAGCATGACGTTGAACCACGCACGCTTTTAGTTCACTACATTCGCGAAACACTGCAACTCACCGGAACCAACGTTGGATGTGACACTTCAAGTTGTGGAGCATGCACCGTTCACCTGAATGGCGAAGCGGTGAAAAGCTGCACCATTTTGGCAGCGCAGGCCGATGGTTGCGTAGTGACCACCATTGAAGGCATGAGCAAAGACGGTGTGATGCACCCAATGCAACAGGCCTTCATGGAAAATCACGGCTTGCAATGCGGTTTCTGCACACCTGGAATGGTGATGGCTGCAGTTGGCTTGCTGAATGAAAACGCAAACCCAACCGAAGATGACATTCGCATCGGTCTTGAAGGCAACCTGTGCCGTTGCACCGGTTATCACAACATTGTTCAATCCGTTCTTGCAGCGGCGAAGAAATAAGGACCGATCATGATTCCTGCACAATTTGATCTCAAGCGCGCATCGTCAGCAGCGGAAGCGATATCTCTTATTGGTGAATACGGCGACGAAGCCAAGCTCCTTGCCGGTGGCCACAGCCTGATTCCATTGATGAAACTCCGCTTGGCCCAACCAAGCATGTTGATCGACATTGGTCGTATTACCGACTTGTCGTACATCAAAGACGCTGGCGACCACATTGCTATTGGTGCACTTACACGTCACATGGATGTTGAAAAGTCAGACATCGTGAAACAGCACGTACCGCTGCTTGCTCATGCAGCTGGCTATGTCGGTGATGCACAAGTTCGCCATCGCGGGACCATTGGCGGATCCATCGCTCACGCCGACTCGGCAAGTGACCTTCCTGCAACAACACTTGCGCTTGGTGCAACGTATGTTGCACAGGGACCAAATGGCCAACGTGAGATTCATGCAACAGATTTCTACAAAGGCTTCCTCGAAAGCGCACTTGCGCCAGATGAGATGCTCGTTGAAATTCGCGTTCCAAAAACAACCGGTGGATGGAGTTTCCAGAAATTCAATCGCCGTGCACAGGACTGGGCAATCGTTGGTGTAGCCGCATGGCGCAATGGCAAAGAGTCTGGCGTTGCATTGGTGAACATGGGTTCAACACCAATTCTTGCAACCAGCGTGAGCACTGCACTTGCAAACGGTGCATCAATCGCAGAAGCGGCAGAACTTGCAGCAGCTGAGGCAGAACCACAGAGTGACTTAAACGCTTCGAGCGAGTACCGCGCGCACCTAGCCAAGGTGCTGGTACGGCGAGCACTTGAAGAATCAACTAAATAACTCTCGCACTCGACAGATTTCAATTGGCCTGTATGTGGCCATATTTTTGTGGTCTGCGCAACATTTTGGCGTACCCGTTGACCGCATTGCAGTAACGCTGTGGATTCTTGGTGCGTTCGTTTTCGCCAATGTAGGTAAACCGCTTCGCGCACAGCGCAATATGTTGCGTGACTGGTCGATATTTGCAGGCATGTTGTTCGGCTACGAATACAGCCGTGGTCTAGCCGACCAAATAGGAGTTCCAGTTCACAAAACGTTGGTCCGCAATATTGACCGTGCAATGTTTTTTGGCGTCGATCCAAACGTGTGGCTACAACAGCACTTCAACGTGTCAGCAAAACTTGCGTGGTACGAATACCCGCTTGCAGTCACCTACATGACTCACTTCATTTTGCCAATGGGAGTAGCAGTGTTGTTGTGGTGGGTCAGTCGAGAACTGTGGGTGCGCTACGTGCGCAGACTGAGCATCCTGTTTTTCCTTGCCGTAGCCACGTATGTCGTGTTTCCGGTTGCCCCGCCATGGATGATCTCCAAAGAAGGCCTAATTGGTCCAATAAAACGCATTACCGCACGGGGTTGGAGCCACATGGGCCTGCACACGGTCTCCAAAGTGTTCGATCGAGGTGCAGCAATTTCAAACCCTGTTGCAGCAATGCCGTCACTGCATGCTGCGTGCGCATTGCTTGTTGTGGTGTTCTTCTGGGGATTCATGCGCACGTGGATGAAACCAATCGCGCTCATTCTTCCTGCCGCAATGTCGTTCTGTTTGGTGTATTTCGGCGAACACTACGTAGCCGACATCATCATCGGTTTTGTGTACGTGTGGATTGCCTGTGCGCTATCAACGCGGTGGGAAGACCGCCACGTGTATAAGGCTAGAAAGTAATTTGCGAAGCGGCGCGCGACGCAACGTACGGCGCAAAATACTTCGCACGCACTTCGTTGTGTAACGCATTTTCGTCGTATTCGCGCCACCCAGCAACATCGTCGAACTCGGCAACGATGAGGTAATTGGCGTTGGCATGTGAGCTCACACCAAGATCGGCGCCACAGCGATAGCTGCGCACTGACGGAATGGTTTTTGCCATGTCGTGCAACACCTTGTTCACGACCTCTGCATAGTTTTCTGGAACCGAATCATTCCATGTAAGCGCAACAACATGCTGAAGCATTAGATCAACCCCGGATACGAGCCACCATCAATTTGCAAGTGAGTGCCCGTGACGAATTTGGCCTGCTCACTGCACAGAAACGCAACAACGCTTCCGAAATCTTTCGGGTCGCCGACTACGCCTGCAGGAATTCCCTCGGCTGCGCCCTCCATTGACCCGTACAACTGCTTAATGCGATCGGTGGCGTGTGTGCCTGGCTGCACTGTATTCACAGTGATTCCATGTGATGCAACTTCAGTAGCAACCGTTTTCAAAAACGCGGTAAGTCCCGCGCGTGCCGTACTGGACAAAATGAGATTCGCAAACGGCTGACGAACTGCGGTACTGGTAATTGCCACGATGCGACCCCAACCACGTTCTTGCATGCTTGGAATGACTTCCTTGCACATCGCCACTGTGGCCAACATGCTGCGTTCGATTGCAGCCGGATACAGATCTAGGTCAGTAGATGCAAAGTTGCCCGCAGGTGGTCCGCCACCGTTGGCAACAACAATGTCAATTTCGCCAAGAATGGTTTTTGCCTCACGAATAAATGCAAGTGCACCATCAGTTGTAGAAACATCGCCAACAATTCCTACACATCCGTGACCTATTTTTTTTGCCGCGTCGGCAACGCGGTCTGCATCGCGACTGCAAATGACCACACGCACCCCCTCATTCGCAAGTGCTTGAGCACTGGCAAACCCCAGCCCGGCCGAAGCCGCCGCAACCACTGCCGTACGTTGTGCAATTCCAAGATCCATGCGGGAAACGATACTTGCCTCACTGCTACCCTTGACCTAGTTAGGTGGTGAGAAACCCATGGGTGGGTATCAACAAGACGAGCGTTTTTTAGACGCGATTGCAGACGCCGACTCTTTTCCGTATTGGTTTGACGACGCGGATGAGCCAGAGTCGAACCCAATGCTGGTGCACGCTGAAACGTGTGATCTCTGCATCGTGGGTGGCGGCTACACCGGCTTATGGACGGCAATATTGGCCAAAGAGCGCGACCCTGATCGCGATGTAGTGCTGATTGAAGCTCACGAAATTGCCTCTGCAGCAAGTGGTCGCAACGGCGGGTTTATGGACTCCAGCCTCACGCACGGCATTGCCAACGCACAGCAACGCTTCCCCGACGAAGTTGGCTTGCTTGAAGACCTTGGTCTTGAAAACCTGAACGAAATTGAAGCGGCGATTAAGCGTTACAACATTGATTGCGATTTCGAACGCAATGGCGTGATTGAAATTGCCAGCACTCGGCATTCGGCAACGTACCTCGACGAATTAAAAGACGATTATGACCAGCTACTTGAGATTGGCCACAAAGTGGAATGGCTTGATCAAGCTGCAGTGCGCAAAGAAGTTGCTTCGCCAATTTTTACTGGCGGAATGTGGTGCAAAGACACAGCAGCATTAGTTGACCCTGCCCGACTTGCCTGGGGGCTAAAGCGTGCAGCCGAACAACTTGGTGTGCGCATTTACGAAGACACGAAAGCAATTGGACTGGACTATTCACCAGGCGGAATTGTTGTGGAAACTCCTCTGTCCAAAGTGCACGCCAAACGAGTGGCGTTAGCAACCAACGCATTTAAACCACTACTGCGTCGCATGCATAACTACATTGCGCCGGTGTACGACTATTGCTTAACCACCGAACCACTTACACCTCAACAACTTGCCAGCATCGGTTGGAAAAATCGTCAGGGACTTTCCGACATTTCAAATCAGTTTCATTACTACCGACTGACTGCCGACAACAGAATTTTGTGGGGCGGCTACGACGCGGTGTATTTCTTCGGAGGAAAAGTGAACTCCGAACTTGAGTCGCGCCCTGAAACGTGGGCAAAGCTTTCGCAGCACTTCTTTGAAACGTTTCCCCAACTTGAAGGCGTTCGCTTTTCACACGTATGGGGCGGCGCTATCGACACGTGCAGCCGTTACAGCGTGTTCTGGGGGCAAGCAATGCGCGACCGCGTTGCGTACGCAATTGGCTACACCGGTTTAGGTGTGGCAAGTTCGCGATTTGGTGCTGAAGTCATGCTCGACATGATTGATGGTCGCAAAACACCCGCAACGCAGACTCAATTTGTTCGTAGTAAGCCATTGCCATTCCCTCCCGAGCCATTCCGATTTATTGGCATTCAGACCACTCGCTGGGCGTTGAATCGCGAAGACAAGACGGGAAAACGCAATTTATGGCTCCGAAGCCTAGACAGATTGGGTCTCGGCTTCGATTCATAAAGCCCATACCCCTAGCCTGAACGCATGGCCAGCGCTGGATTCACCTCGGTAGAACAAGTTCGATCGGCGCTCGCCGAGCAGAACTATTTGGCCGAAGAAGGCCTCACTACTGCTGTGTATTTGGCACTCACCCTCAATCGGCCATTACTCCTTGAAGGCGAAGCAGGCGTAGGCAAAACCGAACTTGCCAAAGTGATTGCGGCAATGACTGGTGGCGAACTGATTCGCTTGCAGTGTTACGAAGGCATTGACGCCGCACAAGCCGTGTACGACTGGGACTACTCGCGACAGTTGTTGCACCTGCGCGCTGCCGAAGCAAGCGGAGAGGCAACGAGCAAGAAAACAAATGAACTGGAAAGCGAGCTGTACAACGAGCGCTTCCTCATTAAGCGCGCACTGCTTCGCGCTATCGACAAGCGCGACACACCAGCCGTGTTATTGATTGACGAAATTGATCGTGCAGACGATGAGTTCGAGGCCTACTTGTTGGAAATTCTTTCCGACTTCCAGGTAACCGTTCCCGAACTTGGAACGTTTAAGGCCGCTACTCCGCCAATTGTGATTCTTACTTCAAACCGCACACGCGATGTACACGATGCGTTGAAGCGCCGTTGTCTGTATCACTGGGTCGATCACCCAACCTTTGAACGCGAAGTGGCAATTGTTCGCTTGCGAGTTCCACAAATTGCCGAGTCACTTGCCAAACAAGTTGCAGCAGCGGTGGAACACATGCGTTCACTCAATTTGTATAAGCCACCTGGAGTTGCTGAAACCATCGACTGGGCAACTGCGCTCGCCCAGCTTGGTGCTCGCGAATTAAATGAAACGGTTGTTTCGGCAACGCTTGGAACTGTGTTGAAATACCGCGAAGATCACGACCGCGTGCGCGAGCAAGGCATTGCCCAAATCGTTGCTCAGGCATTCGATCGCGGCCTGCTGCACGGATAATTCATGACCACTGCAATTGCCTCTTCGCCAGAAGAAATGGCAGTGTCATTCGCGCGAATTTTGCGCGGTGTCGGTTTACAAGTACCACTTGATTCGGTCTTAACGTTTGTTAACGCCCTCGATGTGGTGTCGCTTGATTCGCGCAGCGACGTGTTCTGGGCCGGTCGTAGCACTTTGGTGCGCAGACCAGAAGATCACCAACTGTTTGACCGCGCGTTTGCCGTGTTTTGGGAACACCGCACAAGCGGAGAAGCAGACGAAGAACTGCCACCACGAAAAGTTTCATTGCTTATTGACGACGAAACCGAGAGCGATCCGAATGCTGGCGACTACGACTCAAACCCAGCGATTCATTTACGGTTTTCTGCTTCCGAAGCTTTGCGCAAGAAAGACTTTGCCCAATACGACGACACCGAACTCGCGGAAGCTCAACGCCTGATGCAAGCGCTGCGCTTTGCGGGCCCACCACGGCGATCTCTTCGATTGACTACAGCCAAACGAAATGGTTCGCGTCACGATTTGCGTCGCACCATTCGCGCATCGATCAGCAATGGTGGCGAGCCAATGCGCATACATTGGAAAGAACCAAGCGATCGACTTCGCCGAATTGTGGTGCTGCTTGATATTTCAGGAAGCATGGAGCCATATGCGCGTGCGCTTCTTCGCTTCATGCACGCAGCAGTCGCCGGCAGACAACGCGTTGAAGCTTTCGCCTTCAGCACGCGCCTCACGCGCCTCACGAAAGAACTTCGCAGCCGCGACCCTGACAAAGCCATTAAACGCGCAGCAGAGCAAGTACCTGACTGGAGTGGTGGAACGCGACTTGGTGAAAGCCTGCGTAAGTTCAACGACACCTGGGGCGTGCGCGGAATGGCACGTGGAGCAATCGTGATCGTGTTGTCTGACGGTTGGGACAGAGGCAACCCAGAGCTGTTGGGCGAACAGATGAAACGATTACAGCGTGTGTCGCATCGACTCATTTGGGTAAACCCACTAAAAGTCACGCCTGGCTATGCGCCGCTCGCCAAAGGTATGGCTGCAGCACTGCCCTTCATTGACGAATTCGTTGAAGGCCACTCACTTGAAGCTATGGAACGCCTCACACGCGTCATTTCTGCCGATTGACTGGAACTATGCGCGAACTACTGAACGACATCGATCGCTGGAAGGCGCAAGGCAAACAGATTGCTCTCGCACGCGTGGTCGACATTGAAGGTTCAGGCCCACGCGACCCCGGTGCCGCAATGGCCGTAAACGAAGATGGCGAAGTAATCGGTTCGGTAAGTGGCGGGTGCGTAGAAGGCGCAGTGGTTGCAGAAGCACTCGCAATCTTGAATGGCGACAAGCAACCAAAATTGGTGAAGTTTGGCTATTCAGACGACGAAGCATTTGCAGTTGGGCTCACCTGCGGCGGAATCATTCATCTCTTCATTCAGCCGCTCACCTGGTAATTAATCATGTCGCTATACGAACTTTTTTCAGAGCGCACGCGCGCCAATAAACCAGTTGCACTAGCAACTGTTATCGATGGTCCAAACATTGGCGCAATGCTGCTGGTCACCCCCAATGATGCAGCCCAAGGAACACTGGGCAATGCCGAACTCGACAGAGTGGTTGCGCGCGATACGCAAGGCGAACTTGAAGCTGGCAGAACCAGCGTTCGCCATTATGGGCCAGAAGGACAAACCACTCCAGAAGACTTAGTGAACACCCCAACAGTTCGTGTGTTCATTGACGCATTCTCTCCACCACCAACCATGGTTATTTTTGGCGCAGTTGATTTCACTTCTGCACTCGCCCGCGTTGCCAAAGTGTTGGGCTATCACGTGTTGGTGTGCGACGCTCGCGAAGTGTTTGCAACAAAGCGCCGCTTCCCTATGGCCGACGAAGTGCTGGTCACTTGGCCGGCGCCGCTATTTGCCGAACGTGGCGCACAACTTACGCAGCGCGACGCAGTGTGCATTTTGACGCATGACCCAAAGTTTGATGTTCCTGCAGTAGTTGGTGCACTTGCAACCAACGTTGGTTACATCGGCGTCATGGGCAGCCGTAAAACTCATGCGAAGCGAGTGGAGCGTCTGGTTGAAGCTGGTGTCACCGACGAACAACTTCTCCGACTGATGTCGCCGATTGGACTCGACATTGGCGCACGCACACCCGAGGAAACGGCAATTTCTATTTGTGGAGAAATCATTGCGCGACGCACAGGTCGTGGTGCACCGTCACTTCGCGACGGCGACGGACCAATTCATAAGTAATCGTTATGCAGTTGGATCTGCGAACCGGGTCCAACCAAGAATTCGCGAGTCCATGTTGTGCAATTCAACGCTGCGACCTGTTCGTGCAGTTTGCAAGATTGCGCCGTCAACTCCGAGATACATCGACACGTGTCCAGGTCGCCACATGAGATCGCCTGCCTGTGCATTTTTAAATGTCACACGGCGCGAATATGCATATTGAGAATTTGATCCGTGTGGCAACACAAACCCTGCACTAGACCACGCAAACTGCACAAAGCCCGAACAATCGAAGGCGATGGATTCAGATGTTGCGTTCTCTTTGTAGGGAACTCCAATTTGTGTGAGTCCGGCCATGATCGCGCGTTGATGTGCAACGTCGGCGGTTCGCCATGCGTATTGCAACTGTTCAACATCAACACCTAAAAAGTTGGCGACATCGACAGCAAGTTTGTCGGCAAGATCGAGATACAAGTCGTACGCGTCACGGTCGCGCTTGTCGGCGTAGGTATCCACCGCCTGCTGCGCCTGAACGGCGCCCTTGCGAATAATGGCTTCCTGTGCTGGACCCATCGGCATGGCGTGGACGGCGGTTGAACCGACGCCCCACATGCTGAGGGATACGAGCAGACCAGCTATGAGTTTGGTGGTGCGTGACATGAAATGGCTCCTTGGTAGGCGAACCAACCGGGGGGCGGTTGATTCGGATTCGGGGGCAGTGCTTGCGAGGGAACTCGCTATATGTCAACTGTGTAACAGTCTATGTCATGAAACTGTAATATTTGGGTCATACAGGGTTTCGAGCAGGTCACCTTCACCAAAGCCTGTAATTATGGGGTCATGCCCGCTCCAACCAGTAAAAACCCGCCAGTCGGCGTGGTACTCCTGGCTGCAGGCGGGGGTACTCGGTTTGGCGGGACTCACCACAAACTGCTGACTTCGGTCGCTGGTAAAACCGTCTTCGAATGGGCCCTCCAGAGCGCGCTAGAGGCCGACATCGGCCCTGTCGCTGTGGTGTGGGGGTCTGTCGAACTGCCTCGCCATGCTGCCTCTGATGGCGTCACCTATCTACACAACGAAGAGTGGGCCACCGGAATGGCCAGTTCAGTGCAACGTGCATTGCAGTGGGCGAATGAACGTGGACTGCAATCGGTGGTCATCGGGCTTGGCGACCAACCATGCATTCCACCTTCAGCATGGACAGCAGTTGCTCGCTCCACTTCCCCACTTGCCGTTGCAACCTATTTGGGCGAGCGTGCAAACCCAGTCAAACTGCACGCAGAATTTTTTGCACTCGTTCCCAAAACTGGAGACGAAGGTGCAAGATCGTTGCTCCGCAGTCACCCCGAACTGGTTGCTGAAGTACCCTGTACTGGCTCGGGAATTGATGTTGATCTTGTAGAAGACATCGAGCGCGTAGCGAAAATCATTCACGAAAGTCGAGGCAAGTAACCATGGATCTCAATCACGAATTTGTAGTCAACGTTCCTGTTGCAGAAGCCTGGGCAATTCTCACCGATTTAGAGCGCATAGCACCGTGCCTACCTGGCGCACAGCTCACCGAAGTTGAGGGCGATACCTACCGCGGTCAAGTGAAGATCAAGGTTGGTCCAATTCTTGCTCAGTTCAAAGGACAAGCAAGTTTTGTTTCGCGCGATGATGTGGCGCACAAAGCATCACTAAAGGGAGAGGGCCGCGATACCACCGGCAAGGGCAACGCATCAGCAATGATCACTGCCGAACTGACTTCGGTAACTCCAACTTCAACAAAGTGCACCGTGCACACCGACCTCTCCATTTCAGGAAAAGTTGCACAGTTTGGCCGTGGCGCACTTGCCGACGTAAGTGACAAATTGCTCGCGCAGTTTTCAGAAAACTTGAACCAACTCATTTCGGCAGCGCCAGCACCAAGTGCTCCAGCACCTGCAACATCGGAAGTGCAAGCACCAAGCGAGCAACCAACCATTCGCAAGATCGACGGACCAGAAGTTGCTCCGCTCAACCTGCTCGACACTGCAGGATCCACCATTGCAAAACGCGCAATTCCCGCCCTCATTGGCATTGCCGTGTTGGTAGTTGTACTTGTCAAACTCTTCTAACGCACCAAGCGCAGAAGACATCGCGCGAATCACCGAGTTGCTCGGTCGAGTTCCGCAAGGCAAGTTTGAAGTTGTTGTACGCGCACTAGACGGCGACCCCGTCGTGTTGCGCAATCAGCCGTTGCTTCCCGATGGAACACCCATGCCAACCTTGTATTGGCTGTGTGGTGCGCGTGAGAACGTAATGATTGGTCGCCTTGAAGCAACCGGCGCGGTGAACCAAGTTGAAGCCGAACTTGATGCAGCACTTATTGCAGCAGCACACGATCGCTACGCAGCCGAACGTGATGCACTTATTCCTGCAGACCACACTGGCCCACGCCCATTTGGCGGCGTGGCCGGCACACGCATTGGCGTGAAGTGCTTGCATGCGCATTTCGGATGGTGGCTTGCTGGCGGCAATGACCCAGTTGGCGATTGGGTTGCTGAAAAGCTTGGCGTCAGTCGCAGTTCATACGTTCGAGCAAACGCGAAGCCTGTTGCCGCAATCGACATTGGCACTAATTCCACCAACTTGCTGATTGCCGATGCACAAGGCAAAGACATTGTGCGCGAAGTGCACGTGACTGGTTTAGGTCGCGGAGTCGTGCACGACAACATGTTGAACGAAGAAGCAATCGCGCGAACCGTTTCGCGTCTTCAGCACTATGCCGACCTCATTGCGCAGCACGGAGTTGGCACCGTTCGAGTTACCGCGACCGAAGCGTGTCGTCGTGCAACCAACGCTGCGGTATTTCTCGATCAAGCTGAAGCGGTGCTCGGCGCTCGCCCGCTCGTCATTGCGGGCACCGAAGAAGGACGCCTTGCATATTCGGGTGCCCTGTCGCACTTGCCCGCACATGACGGCATCACGCTCGTCATCGACATTGGCGGCGGTAGCACCGAAATCATGATCGGCAAAAAAACATTGCAACACGCCGTGAGTTTTCCTGTTGGCACCGTGGTGCTTACCGAAAGCCATTTGGCTCATGACCCGCCACGCCCCGAGGAATTGACCAACGCCATCGGTTTCGTTACCGACTTCATGGACGACCTCATTCGCGATCACCCAGAAGTAATGAATGCCACGCGCGTGGTTGGCGTTGCGGGCAGCATCGTCACCATTGCTGCAGTAGAAATCGGATTGCAAGAATTCGATGCCTCAGCGCTACACGGGGTGCGAATGACACGCGAAAATGTTGAAGAAGTGTTCAGAACGCTGGCAACTGAAACGCTGGCCGACCGAAAGTTCAACCCTGGCCTTCCAGCAGACCGCGCCGATGTCATTGTTGGCGGATGCTGTGTTTTGGTAGGTGTCATGCGCAAGCTGCGAATTCCTGAAATTATGGTGTCCGTGAATAACTTGCTCGACGGATTAGTACGCGACGAATTAGGTCTTGCATGACCGGATACTCGCGACCAATTGGTCACCCTGCAGGAATCATTTCCTCGAATGGACCACTTCGCTTGTTTGGTCGTCGCATCATGCTTCGCCCACTCGTAGCCACCGATTTTGAGGCATGGAGTGAAGTTCGCTTACGTAACGGCGAATGGCTCACCAAATGGGAGCCCATGCCGCTCATCACGTCACCCGATCCAGCCAAAAGCCGCGATGCGTTCACCAATCGTTGTGCCGCTCGCGACAGAGAGCGTCAAGCAGGAAATGCCTATTGCATGGGCTTGTTTATCAACAACGTGTTTGCCGGTGAGGTCAACCTCAATAGCGTCGTGCGCGGAGCCATGCAAAGCGGCACCATCGGTTATTGGATTGATGAAGCTAAAGCCGGCAATAGCTACATGTCTGAAGCCGTGTTGGTGTTATCCAAGTTTGCATTCGACGAACTTCGCTTACACCGAGTTGAGGTGTGCATCATTCCACGCAATGCTGCCAGCCATCGCGTTGTCGAGAAACTTGCTCTACGTCATGAAGGAATCGCCGAGCGGTTCCTTGAAATAAATGGCATCTGGGAAGATCATGTTCGCTACGGATTCACCATTGAAGAATGGCAATCACGCCGCGAAGAACTGTCCGCAACCTGGCTTGTTTGCGCGCAACTTTGCGTCGCTTCCACTGTTTTGTCTTCCAGTGCTTGAACTGTTGGCGACGCGATTGCTCACGACCAATCTCTGCATCGTGATGATGCATTCCTTTCCAAGCGATACCTGGTTCATCCACATCTTCAGGTTCAACACCATGGCTCACCATGTTTGCCACCACGTGCAATTGCGAATTCACTCGGTGACGTTCATTGTGGGCGTGTGCCCGAAGTTCCACCTTGGGTGGAAACACCGTTGTCCGGTGATCGTGACGCTTGCTCATTGCTTCCCCCGCCTTCTGTGCTCTTAACACTGACGAAATCCACTAGCTAGGTCTTACTGATGCAAACATACACCTCGCGGAGCAGGTGGCAAGTCAAAGACCCTGGAGCGGCGGGAAGCCTTATTTCTTGCTGATTTTTGCCTGCAACGCGGCAAGTCGTTCGGCAAACCACGGCTGGCGAGTGCTCCACAATTGCGGGGTGAGTTCGCGCGCCACCGCTTCAGGGTGGGTATCCACGTCGGCCATAGCGGCGATGGTCTTCTTTGTTTCAATAACCAATTCGCGAGGAGCGCTTGCTGCACGCTTTGCTAACTCATGCGCGGTTGCAAGCAACTTGTCGTCGTCCACACACTTGTATGCAAGGCCAACGCGTTCTGCTTCTGCTCCATCATAAATTTCACCAAACAGCACCGCAGCAGATGCAACACATCCATGTGTGTCCGCCACCTGGGTGAATGCCAAGTTGCAAAAAGCGTGTGTCGAACTTTGCTCGTCGTGCAGCAATGCGCACATCACAGCCAAGTGCAAGGTTCATGCCAGCTCCAACTGCTGCGCCATTTACGGCAGCAATTGTTGGCAACGGGCTGCGAGCAATGCGCAAGAAACCTTCGTAAATAACGCCAAGCGACTCGCCGTCGGCTTCGGCCAAGTTGCCCAAGTTTGCGCCAGCGCAAAACGCAGGCGCAGTTCCGGTAACTACAAGCGCACCAATAGCAGGATCGTTTTCAATGCGGTCCATCGCAGCAACAATTTCGGCCACCATTGGAGCAGTCATGGTGTTGCGTTCATCTGGGTTGTTCAACGTAATGGTGGCAACACCATCAGCAATTTCAAGGAGGACCAAAGACATGGCACAAGGTTAGCGAGTACCCTAAATACGCATGCTTGATCACGTGTTTACCGATGCAATTGGCGCTCTTCGCGATGCATTCAGCAATGCCTACCTCGAGCGCCAGGCATTCGAAGAACATTTTCAGTCAGACATTTTGCTTGGCGACTTGGTGTGGGAAACCACCTACGGACTTCCAGGCGAAGGCTTGCCTCCCCGCGTTGTAGCGCACATCACGCTGAATTGGCCAAGTTGGAGTCAGGCTACTTACAGGCAGTGGTACATCGAAGAAGAAATTGATCAACAGCCGGCCATTGAAATTGAAGTGGTGTTTCGTATTCAGCGTCTTGCAGAGCAACCAATGCCTTCAATCGTTGACATCATTGCCACACCGCATAGCCCCTCTATTGGCGCCGAGCAATTAGAGCGCGACAACATCACGATCGAAATCAGCCATCCAACTCATGGCGAGCGCAATGCTGACTTCGCTCTTGAAATTACCTACGAAGGCCAATACGAACTGGCTGAGGAAACGCTGATTGACGGAGCAAGCAAAGTTTTGGACGAACACTTCGGTGTGCTTGGTGCATGGGTTGCTTCAACATTGGTGAAGCTTGGCGATCTGAAAGCGGTTGCGTTCGGCAACTGCGTGCACTTCAATGCCGCCACGCGGGTGCTGCGTGAGCTGCACTTTCACCCAGTTTGGTTTCACCGTAACCATCACTTCGTTGGCGATTTCTGCAGCCAATGCCTCGGCAAACACCGCCATGTTGCGGAAGCGCCAGAGGTACAGCTTTAACGACTTCGACTCGATGCAGAACTTGTCGGGGCTGTATTCAATCACCACAGTTGCCACGTCTGGCTGAGCAGTTACGGGGCAAATTGATGACACCTCGTCGCTCGTGAAGCGAACCAACGTGACGTCTGCTGGAGCAGGAAACACTTCAACATGATCGATTGGAGTGCGAACAGTTGTGCCTAAAACTGTCAGATTTTCGTGATCGTTGCTAGCCATAACTACGAGCGTAGATGTTCTGGAATAAGTGTGCTGAGTTGCACGAGTGGTCGCGGGCCAACGTGTGTAATTACTTCTGAAGCCGACATCGATCCCAGTCGCCCGCAATGCTCAATGGCCATACCGCGTGTGAAGCCGTATAAAAAGCCTGCTGCATATTGGTCGCCTGCGCCAGTTGCGTCAACAACACGCTCCACAGGTTCTGGTTCAATGTGCACCAAGTCGTGACCATTAATGACAACCGACCCACGCTTGTCGCGAGTAACGGCGCCAAATTCACAATCATTACGCAATTGCTCTAGCGCTTCTTCGTACGAAGTTTGATACAACGATTGCAACTCAAATTCATTGCAAAACAACACGTCGATATCATTCAAAATGAGATCGAGGAAGTCTTCGCGGTGACGATCTACGCAAAACGAATCGGACAACGTGAGTGACACCTTGCGACCAGCCTCGTGCGCATACTTCGACGCAACTTTAAAAGCTGCTTTTGCTTCGTCGCGGTCAAACAGATACCCCTCAAGAAACAACACCGCGCCAGACTGCACAGCGTCGCGCGAAATATCTGCCGGCTCAAGCAACGATGCGGCGCCAAGAAATGTGCTCATGCTGCGTTGGCCATCTGGGGTTACCGCAATAATGCAGCGGCCCGTTGGCTCAGTTGCACTTGTTTCGCCTGGATGAAAACCCACGCCAACTTTGTCCATGTCTGCACCAAACACATGGCCTAAATCGTCGTCGGCAATCTTTCCAATGAAGCCTGCTCGCCCGCCCAAACTTGCAAGACCGTATGCGGTGTTCGAAGCAGAACCACCACTGGTTTGTGTTGGGTTACTAATGCGCGAATACAAGTGTGCAGAGCGATCTGCATCCACCAACGTCATGGAACCTTTAACCACATCTTCGTTCACCAGAAATTCATCAGGAACGGCGGCGATCACATCGACCAGGGCATTGCCAATTGCTATGACGTCGTAGCGAACCCCGTCGCCACGGGTGATGTCGATAGGTGGCACGTGGGGAAACTCTAGTTGCTCACCTACTACCGTGCTCCTATGGGTTCCCTAGCCATCACAAGACGAGCCCACCTCGATGCACGCCTGCTCATTGGCACCAGAGCCGTTCGCGGGTTCGTAGACGGCATCGCCTATGTGATCCTGCCCGCATTCCTGTTGCACCTTGGCTTTAGCGGCACCCAAATTGGTTCCGTAATTACGGCTTCACTGTTGGGGTCGGCCGCCCTCACCCTGTCGGTAGGGGTGTTTGCTCATCGCTTCTCACCTGCCCGGCTGCTCACCATGTCATCGCTACTCATGATCGTCACCGGACTTGCATTCGGCGTGACATCGTCGTTTGTGCTTCTACTAGTCATCGCCGCAGTAGGAACCATGAACCCAAGTGCAGGAGATGTGAGTGTGTTTCTTCCACTTGAGCAATCGCTATTGGCCACAAGTATTTCTGATCGCGACCGCACTTCAGTATTTGCCGTGTACAACTTGTCGGGTTCACTCGTTGGATCAATAGGTGCGCTCTGTGCAGGAGTCCCGGTATGGATCGCTACATCGCAACATCGAACCGACAACTTCGGACACCGTGCAAGTTTCGTGCTGTACGGAATTGCGGGCCTCGTTGTACTTGCTCTGTATTCGCGACTCTCTCTTGTATCGCGAGATACTCCAACAAAAGCCGACCGAGCACTCGGCGAGTCAAAGCGCATCGTGTACAAACTTGCCGCTCTGTTTAGTTTGGATTCATTTGGTGGCGGTTTTGCGACTCAGGCAATCTTTGCGCTGTGGGTGTACCGCCGGTTCGAACTCTCGAGCGCCAATCTGGGAGTCATCTTTTTCGCTGCAGGAATGTTGTCGGCAGTGTCTTCACTGCTTGCCGTAAAAATCTCGCAACGCATTGGCTTGGTGCGCACCATGGTGTTCACACACATTCCTGCAAGTGTCCTACTTGTCGGAGTGGTGCTCGCACCAAATGTGTGGGTTGCAATGAGTCTGTTTATTGCGCGCGGTTTGCTTTCGCAAATGGATGTGCCGGTGCGCACCAGTTACGTAATGGCCGTAGTGTCACCACGCGAGCGCGCTGCCGCTGCCAGCATCACCAATGTTCCGCGCAGCCTGGCTTCAGCACTTCCGCCCATTGCTGCCGGATGGATGCTCGATCAATCCAACTTTGCTTGGCCACTGCTCATTTGTGCAGCGCTAAAAATTACTTATGACTTGCTGTTGTTGTGGCAGTTTCGCCACGTTCGACCGCCCGAAGAAAAGTAACTATGAACGAACTGAAGCCTTCAGTTCACCCTTCACAACCTTTTGTTGTAGTTCGCGCTTCAAGAACTTGCCAGCCGCATTGCGTGGAAGTGGCTCATTCATGATGACTACTTGAGTAGGAATCTTGAACTTAGCGATCTTTGCATCAAGGAATGCCCACAGTTCCTCTGGTGTCAGCGTCATTCCATCGTTTGGCAAAATAGCAACGCCAACTTCTTCACCCAAACGCTCGTGCGGTACGCCAAACACAGCTGCTTCGTGCACTGCAGGGTGTTCGTAAATTGCGCTTTCCACTTCGGCGCCGTACACGTTTTCACCAGCGCGAAGAATCATGTCCTTCACGCGATCTTCTACGTATACGTATCCGTCTGCATCGAGGCGACCCAAGTCTCCTGAGCGCAACCAGCCATCAACAATGGTTTCTGCAGTTGCATCGGGGCGGTTCCAGTAACCACGAATGAGCATTGGACCAAAGAACCAAATTTCACCTGACTGCCCTGTTGGAACTGGCTTCAGGTTTTCGTCGCGAACTTCAACGATCATTGGCCATGTAGCGCGACCAGTGCTGGTTGGGTGTGACAAGTAATCGGAGCCCGTAATTGCTGGCCCAAATGCATTGGTCTCGGTCATGCCGTAGCCCAATTGTGGGTTTCCGTTTTTCACTTTGTCGTTCACTTTGCCAACGAGCGATGTTGGCGATGGAGCTCCACCGCCGCCCACTGCACGCAAGCTTGATGTGTCGTATTTTTCGAATGCTGGTGAGTTCACCAAGTCCCAACTTTGTGTTGGCACACCAACAAAATTGGTGATCTTTTCGCGCTCAATCATTTCAAGCGCCTTTTCAGCATCCCACTTGTACATGATTGCCAATTTCAATCCAGCCACGAAACAACTCATCATCACTGGAACACAACCAGTTACGTGGAACAGAGGAACAATCAAAATAAACGAAGTCGGAACTTCTGGTCCGTCAACTTCTTTCAGTTTTGTACCCGACATAAGGAACACGTTGTTGCGTGCGGAAAACGCAAAGATCGATGAAATGATGGCGCGATGCGTGGATACAGCACCTTTTGGTCGACCTGTTGTTCCTGAGGTGTACAAAATGGTGGCGTCATCGTCTGGCTGAATGTCTGCACCTGGATGCTTGTCTCCAAGTGGCAATACTTTTTCCCACTCGTCTACGCCCGCTGGCAATGGCTTTTCTGCGCGAACTACCAACACCTTGATGTTCTTCTTCACGCAACTCGCGGCACCAATGTCGAAACGCTGCTGATCACAAATGAGCACCGTTGCACCGGAGTCTTCAAGTGCAAAATCCATCTCGTCTTCTGTCCACCACGAGTTCATGGACACGTTGATTGCACCAACTGAAATAATTGCCGCAAACGACATGACCCATTCAGGGAAGTTGCGCATGGCAACTGCAACTCGGTCGCCCTTTTTCACGCCATAGGTGTTCACCAATAGCGAAGCAAGCGCATCTACGCGGTCCATTGCTTGAGTAAAGGTGTATGTTTCGTTTTCATAAACGAGAAATGGCTTATCGCCATGGGCACGAGAGCCAGCAAACAGTTGTCCAAGGTGAGCGGGAGCATTTTTGAAAACGCGAGTCTTCACTCCTCGTACTTCTGCATCGATCAATTCAAATATCTGACCTGGGCCCGTAATTGCAGCATTGGCTTCTAGGAATGTCATCGACATGTTGGTGTACCCCCGCGGAAAACATTAGCGGGCAAGGGGTTCGTGGCTCTAAGCCACAGCGGGAACGCGGATCGAACTAAAAGTTGCGGCGGAACTGCGACAGGTAACGCTCGTTGTCGCGCTTCACTCGCATTTGCACCAGCACGTAGCAATAGCCAACGAGGGCCAACAGGCTGAGAATGAAGGTGTAGACAAAAGCGCTTGAGCCAGTTGCCACGCCAAGCATCAGCGATGCAGCGCTCGTTCCAGCAAGGCCGAATACCAAGTTCTGGCGCTTTTGACGCTGAATTGCAACCGGCGAAAGATTCTGTGGGCGATATTGCGGACGTGAGCCGGACTGACGAACAAGAGCTCCAGTCATCGAACCATAAGCGGCTGGGCGAGGTGCGCGACCTGCAGGGCGCTGCTGGGTTGGAGCAAGAGGACGAGCCATTCCACGCAGTTGTTGCTGCGGGTATCGACCTCCCGCGCTTTCAAGGTGGTTTAACTGGCGACGGAAGTTAGTCACCGAGTTGGCTGGCGAACCATTAAGACGCGCACGAACCAAAGGTGGGAGCAAGACAGCAAGCCAAGCTGCGCCCACGATGAGAAGAATCAGTTTGCTCATGAGGCTGGTAATTGTATTACAGAATTGCTACAAAACGGACAACAAGGGGTAAATCACCCTGTTTTAAGCCCGATTATTAGCCTTCAGCCCGCTTGTAGGGGCCGCTTTTGCCACCTGTCTTTTCCCACAGGGCCAAGCCCTCTATGGACATGCCCTTATCGGCGCTCTTACACATGTCGTAAATAGTGAGGGCTGCCACTGAACACGCATGGAGGGCTTCCATCTCCACCCCCGTGCGATCCACGGTGTCCACCTGGGCTTCGATGGCAACGAACGTGTCGCCCACTTCAAAGTCGATGCGCACTGCGCCAATGTGCAGCGGGTGACACAACGGAATCATGTCGCTCGTGCGCTTGGCAGCCATGATGCCGGCAATGCGCGCGGTTGCAATCACATCTCCTTTGGGAATGTCCTTACTGGAAATTGCAGCAGCCGTTTCTGGCTTCATCGTCACCGTGCATCGCGCAACTGCTCGTCGTGCGGTAGCACTCTTTGCCGTCACATCCACCATGTGGGCATTACCCGACTCATCAAGATGTGTGAACTCTGGAGTGTTGCCCATGTTCATCCGCCAATCTGACTCATAGTGCGGCGTGGGCGAACAAATGTGACGTTGCCAATGTTGTGTCCTGCCCACTTGGTGCCAACTGCGCGCTTAATTTCTGCAGCGATGTCGTCATCACTTGCGCCGTTACGTAACAGTTTTCGCAAATCAAATTCGGTGGTTGAAAATAAGCAGGTTCGAAACTGGCCGTCGGCAGTAAGTCGCACGCGATCGCAATCGCCGCAAAATGGTTTTGTCACCGATGGAATCACGCCAACAGTTCCCATGCCATCTATGTAACGCCAACGATCTGCAGGTGCTGCGCCACGCGCAGGAACGAGCTCAAGCGGATACACCTTGGCAATGGTTTCCACAATTTCGTCTTGGCCAACAACCTGGTTGTTCTGCCATGTGCCATCGGCATCTAGCGGCATGTATTCAATGAAGCGAACTTCCACTCCCTTGTTGCGGCCAAATGTTGCAAGGTCAACAATTTCGTCATCATTGACTCCGCGCTGAACGACAACATTGATTTTCACCGGCGAGAAGCCCGTAGCAATGGCTGCATCAATTCCATCCAGCACATGTTCAAGTTCGTCACGACGAGTCATTTCAAGAAAGCGCTGCTTCTTCAACGTGTCAAGGCTGATATTGATACGACGAAGACCCGAATCATGTAATTCTTGTGCAATCAAGCGCAGCGTTGCACCGTTTGTCGTCACCGCCAAGTCAATTGGTTTTCCCGCACGCGGAGACTTTGCCGTGGCCGGAACATGCAACGTAGCAAGTTTGTTTATGAGCACTGGAAAGTGCGCGCGCATGGTTGGCTCGCCACCAGTAAGGCGAATGCCGTCAACATCAAAGTGCGAAACGCAAATGCTGGCAATGCGATGCAGTTCTTCATATGTCAGCACCTCTTCGCGAGGCAGCCACTTCATACCCTCAGCAGGCATGCAATAGGTGCAGCGGAAATTGCAGCGATCAGTAATCGAAATACGCAAATCGCGCACGGTTCGGCCGAACGGGTCAATCAATTCCACAGGATCAGCCTAGGGTTCGCACCCGTTGTACCGTCAGCCCAGCAGGTACACAGCCACGTGTTCGCCTGCCTGCAAGCCATTGCCATCGGGCACACATGCAAGACCATTTGCCATTGCTGTACTGGCCAATTGGTGACTTCCCTGCGGTCCAGAATCACGCACGTGCAAGCGACCATCTTCGGCAAACTCACCGAACACACGCATGAAGTGAATCTTGCCGTCTTGTTTGCGCTTCAACGGCGAGTCAAGCACCGCATGAATGGCAGGACGCATCAAGTTTTCGGTATGCCCCATCATTTTGCGCAGTGCAGGTCGTGCGAGCAATTCATAACTAATAAGCGAACTCACGGGGTTACCTGGCAGACCAAAGATCGGAATGGTGCGGCCATCACTGGATTGCAGTTGACCAAAGGCAAATGGTTTTGCCGGCTTAATCGCCATTTGCATCCATTGCATGGTGGCAATCTTTGACAGCACGGCCTTCACCACATCGAAGTCGCCCATGCTTACTCCACCACTGGTCACAATGGCATCGCAGCGTTCTGCAACTTCTCGAAACACACGTTCTAGTTCTGCTTCATTGTCGCGCACCACACCGAGGTTGATCACTTCACACCCGGTCGCAGCAATCATCGAATCCAACATGGTCAGGTTGCTCTCGCGAATTTGCCCAATGCGCAATGGCGAACCATCAGTAACTAATTCGTCACCAGTTGATAACAACGCAACTCGTGCGCGAGGAAACGCGCGCACGGTTCGAGCATTCACGCTGGCAAGCACACCAACACCGGCAGCATTCAACACTGTGCCGGGAACAAACACTGTTTCTCCCGCGCGCACGTCGCTTCCTGCGTCGCGAACACCATCGTGAACCTTTGCGCTTCGCGAAATGAGAACATGCGTTTCGCCAACTCGTTGCGTGTCTTCCACCATCACTACCGCGTCTGCGCCGCTTGGCATTGGCGCACCCGTCATAATGCGAATGGCTTCACCGGCATTCAACGCAACTTTGGGTTCAGCTCCTGCAGCAAGTGTGTCAACTACTCGCAATTCAACAGGTGTCTGCTCAGTATCTGTAGCGTGCACGGCATAACCATCTACAGCGGTGTTATGAAACGGTGGTACATCCTCGGTAGCAACAACATCTTGCGCCAAAACTCTGCCGGTCATGTCTGAATAGGCAACCTGCACAGGCGTCAATGGGTTGCAACCGGCCAACACCGCTTCTTGAGCATCATGCAGTGGAATCATCTGTCTGAACGGTATCGCCGCGTGACAGGCTGTAGCCATGGTGAACTACCCCGCGCTCGGACCTTCAGGCCATAGCGCCACCTGGAAGTCTGTTGACGGCGCGCACGAAAGCACCGTGACGCTGCAATGGGAAAACGAAGGCTGGACAGCGAATGGAACGCTTGGCGCCGACAAAGCACAGTTCGTTATTCGCATGTCAGCAACATGGATGGTGCAACAGTTCCTACTGTTTCGCGACCTCGATGAACCCGACCTTTGGCTTGCTACCGATGGTCACGGCAGGTGGGGTGAAATGAATGGCGCTCATCGCACCGAACTAGATGGTTGCGTCGATATCGACTTACGCGGAACTCCGTTCACCAACGTGATCCCTATTCGCCGCTTGCCACTTCTT
>JBEGJW010000036.1:0-12828 GCA_041184445.1 Actinomycetota bacterium
TTGCGCCAGGTGCGCATGGGGCAAACCGAACTGGTCGTGTGTTTACAGGTGACAGAAGTGGCGAATGGCTTTTTCGGGCAATGCATAAAGCTGGGCTCGCAAATCAGAAGGCCTCTGAAAACAGAAACGATGGGCTACAACTCACAGATGCATGGGTGACCGTCGCCGTTCGATGCGCGCCACCACAGAACAAGCCAACACCTGCAGAAGAGAAGAAGTGTGCGCCCTATTTGCAGCGTGAAATTGAGTTACTCACTAATGTGAAAGTGATTGTGTGTTTGGGTTCAATTGCTTTGAAAGCAGCGTGTGAACAATTGGGAGTGAAGCCTCGACCAAAGTTTGGTCACGGCGTGGTGGTGGATGCCGGCAAATACACGTTGGTATGCAGTTATCACCCAAGTCAGCAAAACACGTTCACGGGAAAACTCACCGAAAAAATGTTGAACGATGTATTTACGAAAGCAGTGCGCCTCGCAAAGAAGTAGTTAATGGGCGGCTGGTGCCGAACCGTCTGCCTTTTTCTTCGGCGGCGGAACGCCGACGAGTGGGGCAGGGTGAGCATTTGCTGGCCAGCGCCTGCGGCTTACGGTGCTGAGCAACTTCAACAACTTCATTGCAGTTGCATCGGTTTCTGCAGGGCGAGCAATCACGCTGCCGTCAGCAATCATGCGGTTCATTACTTCTTCGCCAAGTTCGGTGCGCACGACACACAATGTCCAGGCGTTGTCTTCGCCAATTCCACCGGTGGAAATGTCGGCGTGTTCTGCAGCGAAGTCTGGGCAGGTTTTGCAGCCTTCACGAGTCCACTGATGACATTCCTTCAAATCGATTTCATGGAACGAGCCGTCCTTCATCCAAATTTGGAACGCGCCCTTGATGTTCATCTTGACCATCTCTTCTTTTTTCAGGCCGTACTTGGCCAAGAAGAGTTCTTCAAAAATTGCATCATCAAATGTTTTCGAGCACAACAAACCAATGTTGAACAAGAACGGCTTGCTGACTTTGCCGATCTTTCGTTTCCACATAATTGGCGGAACCGATGACTGGCAGCTCATGCCAACGAGAGCAAGACGACTGAGTCCTTCTTCTTGTGCCTGTTTCAGCGCAAGTGTGTTAGCCGAATAGGTGTAGCGGCTACCGGCTGCACGCAATACGTCTTCTGGGTTGCGTGCAATACCTGGCAAAGCTTTCCACGACGTTCCATCGCCCTCCAGGAAGCTGGTGAGAGCAGCATCGATGTAGTCGTTCTTCATGAGCCAAATGAGCATGGCGCTAACGAAGCCACCGTCTTGGCCTAATTCGTGCACCTTGTCATCGGCTGCACGTACCAATAACAGCTGTCTGTACTGACCGTACATCTGGCTTTCTTCGCGAACTTTGCCAAAAATGTGCATATCGGCATCTGGTTCCCATGAACGGAAGCGCGGGCATGCGCGAGTGCAACTGGTGCAACCTTTTTCACCGTGAGTGCAATTGTCAATGCCAAGTTCTTCTTCAAGATGGAACGGCTTGTAGTTGCCTTCCTCATGCTTGTAACCAATTACTTCGTGGGGGCACGAAATTACGCAGCCGGCACAACCTGTGCATAGACCCGTATTAATGACTTCTTCGTAGAGCTCTTTCCATTGGTTGGTCCAGCGCTCAGTTCCGGTTGGGGCAGTTTCAGTAACGGTCACGTCACGACTCTACGCCATATTCGCGGCTTGTCTCTAGGTAGGGC
The DNA here is from genome assembly GCA_041184445.1 of Actinomycetota bacterium. Classification (GTDB taxonomy): domain Bacteria; phylum Actinomycetota; class Acidimicrobiia; order Acidimicrobiales; family Ilumatobacteraceae; genus UBA3006. Next base: position 1,721 of record JBEGJW010000036.1, read on the forward strand.
TAACGGAATGACCGAACGATTTTGTCAATCTCATTGCTGGCAAGTTTGCGACCATGTCGATCGGAGATTTCAAACTTATTTTCCACTACGGCTTGAGCGGTGCTGATGTAGGCATGGTGAATCACCATCTTTAAGTCGGCAAGAGTGGCGGTGATATCTCTCAGCAGCCCGGTGCGGTCTGGTCCACTCACCGTAAGCACGGAGTGCCAAGGGTGCGCGCTGTTGTCAATGACCGCATGCAATGAAAGAGGTAGTCCAGAAACTTTTACGCGACGACCGCCAAGTGCATTGGTAACCGCATTGGTTACCTCGGAATGATTTGGAGGAATGGACGATTGAACCGTGAAGATGTCGAGTACCGCACCATCGCCCCACGTGGCGATATCTGCAGAAAGCACATTTACATTGAGCGAAGAAAGTGCACTAGATAGGCGTGCCAATAATGCGGTGCGATCACGGCAAGCAATATTGATGAGCCAGATATCAGGTTTGTCGGTTGCATGCACGGCAACTCGGGCCTGACCAGGGCGAGGCGATGGCTCTACGAGTTCTGCATGCTGCACCATTTGCTCTGGTGAGTGGCTAAGTGCATAACTGGCAGGTGCGTGAGTAATGCGTGATCGAACCGAAGAATTGGATGTAAGTGCAAGTGCAGCATTGACACGCATTTCAAGAAGTGAATTTGATGTTGAGTCAACCAAGTCGGGATGAGCGAGGAATTCTTGTACCTCTGAAACCACTTCAATGAGAGCCATGTAACTGGTGTCGTTGAAATCGCTACGTGCGACGCACAACTGGCGACATTGTTCAACTATTCGTGGCGACTTTAGGTGCGTCGCAATTTGGCTCAGTAGGCGACTGTTGATATTGAGTGGTTCAGAGCTAACAACTGATCGAAGCAATGACGCACCATCAACGATCAGTTCAATGTTTGACATCATCGTGAGATCAAGACCAAGGCGGCGTATTGCATTGAGGCCGTTTGCTCCGGATTGTGAAATGTCGTGTGCAAACGCAGCAAGTACTAATTCGTCACCTTCAATTGAGGTGGACGATGCCTGTGCGATAACTGCTTCAACGGTTGGAAAGTTCAATGCATGCGTTGGGTCTAGTTCGGTGGAATCGCTTGCCCGTGCAGACATTGCTTCGGCTAATTCGGGGAGAGCGCGTTGCACCATTCCAATGGTGTCGAGCAGTCTCCACGACCGAGCGTTTCCGTAGCGAAGCACATTCAGCAAGCGAACCACGGACTCGTTTTCCCAACTGAGCGTTGCGTTGCGATGCATGGCAAACCAGTCCAGAAGTCGCGCGCTCGGTCGAGACTCTGCAGCAAGCAAAGCCGAATCAAGACCAATTTCCACAAGTAGTCGTACGGGCGGAATTTCGTGCAATTCAATAATTCCGTTCTGAGCATCAACCCAACCATTTGTAGGTCGCTCAGCATGTTCGGCGTCTTCAACAACTACCGATTCTTTGCCAAGCCTCCAGCGCAATAGAGGAGGAGCGAGCAATGTGGTGAGCAGAACCACGAACAGAATTGATCCGTACAACTCTTCACTGAGTGCGCCAACCTTTAGGCCGATAGTTGCAAAGATGAGTCCAACTTCACCGCGCGGCAACATTCCGAATCCGATAACCAACTTGTCGCTCTTTGTGCCAAATGCACCAATTGCTGCAGCAACCTTGCCGATAATGGCTACTGCCGAAAGCAGTAGTGCAATTGCAAGGACGCGAGCATCGAACATCGCTTGGATATCGGTAGTAATACCGATGTACAGAAAGAAAACAGGAACAAAGACTTGGCCAAGTGATGCAACGTCTCGCTCAACTCTTTCGCTCGCATTAATTCTGCGCAACGCAAGACCAGCAACAAATGCTCCAATGATCGGTGCAAGGTGTGCTTTGTCTGCAAGCACCGAAAACGCAAGTGCAACACCAATTGCAGTCACTGAAACCGTGGCAGTGCTTCGACTGTGTTTGGTAATAGTCGCAAAAACTCTTGGAAACGTGGCAAATCCGATTACTGAAGTGACGATCAAGAAACCGACTGCCAAACCGATTGTTGTGGCGATGGTGCCGATGCCGACAGAACCTTGTTCCACAATTCGCGTAACGACGGTGAGGATGATGAGGCCAAGTACGTCGTCAACAACCGCTGCACCAAGTACTGTTCGAGCTTCGACAGTTGCTAGAGCTCGTAAGTCTCCAAACACGCGAGCGGTAATTCCGATGCTTGTAGCTGTAAGCGCGGCTCCGATAAACAGCGACGTGTTGGTTGATTCACCGATTCCAAGTCCCACACCAATTCCGAGAGCCATAGGTAATGAAACGCCAATAACTGCAACGAGCATTGAAGCACGACCAACACTTCGCAATTCTGCAACGTCTGTTTCTAGGCCAACTTGAATGAGAAGGAAAATGACTCCGAATTCGGCAAGGACAAAGAGCATGTCGCTTGCGGAAACCAGGCCAAGTACGGATGGACCGATCACGATGCCTGCGGCAATTTCGCCGATAACGGCCGGAATGCGAATTCGGTCTGACGCTTCGGCGGCCAATTTCGCCACCAACAGAATGATGGTCAGGTCAAGAAGCACGCGGCCGAGGTTTACCCCCTCAAGGGCTGCCGAAACCGTTACCAACATGGGGTTCAGACTATGTGGCATTTGTAACGGCACTGTGAACAGAGAACAGCAATGATGTTTCTCGACATGGACTGAACAGGTCGCTAGCGGGCAGAATGTAGTCATGTTGACTTACACCCCTGAAGCAGAAGCGTTCCGTGTTGAAGTAAAAGCCTGGCTCACCGAGAACCTGCCAAAGGGTTGGTTTGACGAAGGCTTCGAAATGACGAGCGACGAGCGTAAGAAGTTCAACCTTGAATGGCCAAGCAAATTGTTCGCTGGCGGTTGGATTTGTGCAACATGGCCAAAGGAATACGGCGGCAAAGGTTTGAACACATTGCAAGGTGTTGTGCTTGCTGAAGAGTTTGCGAACGCGAAGGCTCCGATGCGCGCTGACTTCTTTGGAGACACGCTTGTTGGTCCAACATTGTTGCAGTGGGGAACTGAAGAGCAGAAAAAGGAATTCTTGCCACAAATTTTGAGCGGCAAAATGCGCTGGTGCCAAGGATTCAGTGAACCAAATAGTGGTAGCGACCTTGCAAGCTTGAAGACAACGGCAGTACTTGACGGTGATGAGTGGGTCATCAATGGCCAAAAAGTCTGGACAACACAGGGCCACCACGCTGACTATTGCTTCTTGCTCACACGAACCGATTCAAATGCACCTAAGCACGCCGGAATTTCGTACCTCTTGGTTCCAATGCGTCAACCTGGTGTTGAAGTGCGAGGCATTGTGCAGCCAGACGGAACTGCAGAGTTCTGCGAAGTGTTCTTTACGAATGCACGTTGCCCGAAGGACAATGTTGTTGGTGGTATTAACAACGGTTGGAAAGTAGCCAACTCGACGCTCGCATTTGAGCGCGGCATGAGCGCAACTACCGGTTACCGCCGCTTTGAAGAGGAATACCGAATCATGCTGGCTGCAGCACGTGAAAACGGAGCGATTAAAGAAGACTCCATACGTCAGCGCCTGATGAAGTACTACACCAAGTATCAGATTCTTCGTTACAACGGACTCCGTTCACTTGGCGCAACCCTTGAAGGCAAAAAAGACATGGGTGTTATCGCGCTTGGTGCAACGAACAAGATGTATTGGACAGAAATGCACAAAGAAGCAATGGAACTCGCACTCGATATTTTTGGTGCACACTCCATGTTGATCGACAACGGTCCAAAGGACAGTGGTTGGCCAGGTGCGCAGCGCGATAAGCGTCGTGAGGGCTACCCAGTTAGCCCAATGATGTCAGCGTTCTTCTTCTCACGCTCAGAAACCATTTGGGGTGGAACAAGCCAGATTCAACGAAACATTGTTGGCGAACGAGTACTCGGATTGCCAAAAGAGCCAAAGGGCGCGGACGAAAAATAAACATGAACTTTCAAAATGCAGTGAAATCGGGTTTTAGTAATTACGCAAATTTCAAGGGACGTGCATCGCGCAGCGAATTCTGGTGGTGGACACTGTTTACCGGAATTGTTTCGGCTGCTGTTTCCGGATTCTCTGGGCTTGATTCGCTTGCATCGGCGGCATTGTTTTTGCCCTCAATTGCAGTTGGCTGTCGTCGCATGCACGACCTAGGTCGTCGTGGCTGGTGGCAGTTACTTCCGATCGTTAGTTTTGTTTTTGCGTGCCAAAAAAGTTCACCAGAAATGAATCAGTACGGCCCACCGCCGGCACCAACTTCGCTCTAGAGGTACTCGGGTACTCGTCGCTGATACACCTGTGAAATCAGAGGCGAAGAAATAATGAAGTCAGCAGATGCGCGGTTGCATGCAACGGGAATATTCCATACGGCTGCAATGCGCAGCAAGGCCTTGATGTCTGGGTCGTGTGGCTGAGGTTCAAGTGGGTCCCAGAAAAACATCATGATGTCAATGCGGCCTTCGGCAATGCGCCCGCCAAGTTGTTGATCGCCGCCAAGTGGGCCGCTCTTTAAGCGCTCAACTTCTAAACCAGTGTGTTCGGCAATGATTCGCCCCGTAGTTCCAGTACCAACGAGTGTGTGCTGAGCAAGCTCCTCGCGATGGGCTTTTGCCCACTCCAACATTTCGTCTTTCATGTTGTCGTGCGCAACTAATGCGATGCGTTTTTTTGCTGGACTTTCAATGTCGGTCATCACGGTTGCTGTCATGACTTGAGTTTTACAGGTTTGCCATATGGGGTAGGTTTTTAAGTATGAAGACCGAGCAAATTGTTCGTAACGAATTGGTGATGGAAACCCCAGTTGGCAAACTTCGTTTAGTTGCATCGAACAAAGGGCTTACTGCAATTGATGTGAAAGCGACGTACAGCAAGTTGGTTACAAAGCCAGATGGTCGCGCACAGGAAATACTCGCTGAAACTCGCAAGCAATTGACGCAGTATTTTGCCGGTGATCGCAAAAAGTTTGATCTCCCGTTCGACCTAATAGGCACACCCTTTCAAGTGAAAGCGTGGAAAACCCTCACACGAATTCCCTATGGGAAAACCATTTCGTATGGTGAGCAGGCAAAGGCCATGCGCAAGGCAAAAGCATTTCGTGCAGTTGGATCTGCAAACGGAAAGAATCCGATTCCGATCATCATTCCGTGTCATCGCGTAATCGCAAGTAACGGCGGACTTGGCGGATATTCGTTAGGCCTGAAAATGAAACGTCAGCTGATGAAGCTTGAAGGAATTAGTGCGGCTGGGTAAAGCCGAAACATTCGCGTAAATATTCGTCGCGAAGCGCTTCTGATGGAGCGCCGAGTGCAACAACACGTTGGGCAAGCAACATGACTGCATTTGCCGATTCTGCATCGGCAAGTTCGTGAGTTGCGAGCACCACCGTTACACCGCGTGCTCGTTCTGTTGCAATGAGGTCGGCAACCGCCTGGCGGCCGTTGAGGTCGAGGCCGGCAGTTGGTTCATCAAGCAGCAACACTTCCGCCTGACGTGCAAGTACTTGAGCAAGGTGCGTGCGTTGTTGCTGACCACCAGACAAGTCGCGAATCGGATCGTTTGCATGGCTGTCAATGCCAGTTCGCTTCATGGATTCCAAAACAATTAGGCGATCCGCATCTGTTGAACGTTTGAACAGCCCAAGGTGTGCGTAACGACCCATGGCAACTACGTCTTGTACGCAGAGTGGGAGCGTGTGCGAAGAAACTGGGTGCTGTGGCAAATATGCAACTCTCGTAGGAAGTTGTCCTGGCGCAGACCCAAGCAACGAGAGTTCGCCGTGCATTGGGTGAATCAAACCTGCAAGTGTTTTGAGCAAAGTGGATTTACCTGAACCATTCGTACCAATAAGCACGAGCAATTCACCAGGCTGCAAGTTAAGCGAGATGTTGTCGACAACCGGCCGTTTACCGTAACCAACTGCAAGCGAGGAAGCGTGAATAGAGGTCATCAGACGTGGATCTCGCCGTGAACGTGTGGATGCTCGTGATCATGATGATCGTGCCCACGAGATTTGCGAATTTCATTTGCCGTCGCCGAAATGGCGAAGATGACCACCGCAGTAAGCACGATGCTTGCGCCTGCGGCCAAGTCGTAGTGGTAGCTCACGAGCAGACCTATATATGTAGACAACGAGCCAACGAGTGCGGCGATGAGCATCATGCTTTCGATACGTCGGGCGAACAATGAGCCAGTGGCTGCAGGGGCAATGAGCATTCCCAACACCAGCAAAGTGCCAACGGTTTGGAAACTTGCGATCACCGTAAGGGCCACCATGGTGAGCATCACATTGTGGAACATGCGAGCCGAGAAACCAGAGGTACGGGCGAGGCCGTCATCTACCGACAACAGCAGGAATGGTCGGCGACTGACGAATGCAATTGCTCCAACTATCACGAGTGCAATGAACTGCCATGCCAAGTCAGTTGTGGTGATGCCAAGCAGTTCGCCGAACAAAATGTGAGCAAGGTCGCCAACAAATGAAGATGAACGTGAAGTGATCATGACGCCGAGCGCCAGCATGCCAACGAAGAGCAAACCAATTGCGGTGTCGCCAGAAAGTCTGAATCGCCTAGACACCACGCTGACACCACCCATCATGACGGCTGCGCCAATTGCCGCGCCAACTATTCCAGACACTCCAAGCAACATTGCAGTTGCAATTCCGGGGAGCACGCCGTGTGCCAGTGCGTCACCAACAAATGCCAAACCGCGCAATACGACAAACGTTCCTGCAATGGCGCATGTGCAAGCCACCAAGATTCCGCCAAACAACGCAAGCCTCATGAACTCGTTGTTTGCGAACGGGTCAATGAGGTAGTTCATTTCAATGCATCAACAATCTGGTGTGCAAGGTTGAGCATGAAATCACGGTAGTTCGCAGCATCATGCAAGTAGTGCGTGCTCAGCGTTACTGCTTTGATGTCGAGTTCATTCGCTAATTGGTCGGCAACATTCTGTGGAGTTCCTAGACCAGTAAAAATTGCTTTCACATTGTTGGCTACTGCAAGATCTTTCAACACTGCAAGTTGTTTTGCCGTTCCTTCCGAAGTTGTGGACAAACCAGGAATGATTGCGCCAACAACTGTGCAGCCGTAGTGGTCTGCGAAGTACCCCAATTCATCGTGTCCACTCACCATCACACACGATGCGATGGTGTTCATCAACGCTGAAACATCGTTGTCTAGCTGCTTCAGCTGTTCCGACTCTGTTGCTGAGTTAATGGAAAGCCCGGTTGCTGCATTGATTGCGCTAGTAAGCGAGGGGAGTGCTTGAATGAAATTGTCTGGTGACAGCCACAAGTGTGGGTCGGCAACAACGTGCTCACCTTCGACTGTTCGCTGTGCGATGTTGTTACCCACTCGATATTGCGGAACTCCGTGTGATTCGGCGGTAGCCAGAACTTCAAGTAATCCTTCCTCGAAATCGAGTCCATTTGAAACAACAATGCTGGCGTTGTTGATGGTTTCGATGTCGCGCGCCGATGGTTGAAACTCGTGGGGGTCTTGGCCATCGGGAATGAGCACGGTGATAGTGGCGGAATCGCCAACTAAGTCGCTAACAACTGAGCCAAGCACCGAGTAGGTGACCACAATGTTTGGTCGCGCAGTTGCCTCTGGTTTTGTTGACGAACAAGCAGCAAGCAGAGCAATGATTCCGGCGCCGAGCGCAAGACTTTTAGGAATCATTCTCATTACGCCACTCTAGCGATAATGAGAATGATTCTCAACTTGAGAATCTGGCGTTATGCGCCAATCATTTGGTTGATCATGGCGGTGAGGTCGTCCATAGACACCTCGCCACTAGCGCGTTTAAACACGTTTCCTTGCGCATCTACAAGAACGAAGTATGGATAACCCGAAAGACCGAATGCATTTGCAGCAGCTTTGTCCTTCGAGTCGGCAATGACAGGCCATAGTGCTGGGAACTGTTCGCGAGCGAGCCACTCAGATGGTGGGTAGTTGGGGTTCGCAGGGTCGGTGCCAGTTGCTACTGCAATGACGTCAATTCCAGTTGGTGTCTTGCCGTCTTTTTCCCATTGCACAAGCAATGGAACTTCGCGTTGGCAGTGTGGGCACCAGTGGGCGAGGAACAGCAACAACATAGGCGTGCCAGTTCCTTCTGTGGTGATTGAAGTACCGGTGAATCCTTTGCCAGAAATAACTGGCGCTGGCATTCCAATGGCGGTGTCAACTGCAGTTGACACCGAATCGAACGCAGGAAGAGCATCACCGGTAACGGTGATGTCACTGAATTCGGAAACAGCTCCTGTTGCAACATCGGACTTTGAACTACTTGATGAGATTGCGACAATGGCGGCACCACCAATGACGATTGCGATGATTGCGCCAACAATAAATTTGCCGCGGCCCGATGATGTGTTGCTCATAGTTACTCCGTTTGTGTGTTTGGAAGGGTGGTGAATACGAGAACTGCTAAGAAGCCAGTGAGAGCCATGAATGGAAGAGTGACGAAACCGAAGTGTTGGAACCACACAAATTCGCAAGGAACTTCAACGTCGCATACGCCGGTGTCCAAACTATGAATGCGCTCAAGTAACCAGTGATAGGTCGAGATCGTGATTCCGATTGATGCAAGTGGAACGGCGTAGCGCCACACCTTTTTGTCTTTAATGATGACGGAGATGATGAGCAGAATTGCCAACGGGTACATCATGGTTCGTTGATACCAGCACAATTTGCATGGCTTGTAGTGAACAATTTCAGAAAAGTACAAACTACCCAACATGCAAGTCGTAGTAACAGCTGCAGCCAACGGACGTGCATAAGGAGCGAAACCATCCAAAATGGCACGTGCAATGGAAAAGTGCTTGGCAAAAATTCGTGCCTTCAAAATAATGAGTGTGCCAATGAGCAGAGCCACGCTGAGTAGAGCAAAGAAAAGTTCAAAGGTCTCGTTGTTCATGAGCAATAACAGTGTAGAGAAGTAGCCATATTGAAGGCTCGTCATACCCCTTGAAAACAGGCAGAATAGAGGGGTGACCACATTTAAAGACCGCATCAAGGCAGATATCACCGAGGCAATGAAGGCTCGTGAAGAGGCAAAACTCTCCACGCTTCGCATGGTGCTGTCAGCAATTCAAAATGCCGAAGTCGCTGGAGACGAAGCAATTGTGTTGACCGATGATCAAACGATCAAGGTTTTACAGAGTGAAGCCAAAAAGCGCGCTGAATCTGCACAGATTTATGCAGATGCTGGTCGCACAGAAGCTGCAGCGAAAGAACGAGCAGAACTTGCTGTTATTGAGGCTTACCTTCCAGCAGCAATGAGCGATGACGAAGTTGCAGTAATTGTTGCTGACGAAATTGCAAAGGCTGCTGCAGCAGGACAAACAGGTGGCAAGGCAATGGGTGCTGTAGTGAAAGCAGTTCGAGATCGCGTTGGCTCGGGTGCCGATGGCGGGAAAATTGCGGCTTTGGTGAAATCAGCGCTTGGCTGATGCCATTGCGCCCTCGATAGGAATCGAACCTACGACCTGCGGTTCCGGAAACCGACGCTCTATCCACTGAGCTACGAGGGCCTAATTACCGTCAGGCTATCGCTCGCACGATTGATGGGATTTTGAATTAAGTGCAGTTAGTGCGGCGCGGTAGGCAACAATAGAAGGACTATGGCTGACCCGGTCCTCACCGTTGCTGAATTGCTGCGGCCAACATTTACACACATTGCGGGCGGCGTAGACAGCGACCCGGTTGTACGCAGAAGCGACAGGGCCGACGCGCAAGTGAACGGTTCGCTTGCCTTGGCAAAGCAGCTGGGAAAGACGCCGCGTGAAGTTGCGCAACTGGTGTTGGATGCAGCAGACCTTTCGAGAGTGTGCAGCGCCATAGAAATTGCTGGGCCCGGGTTTATCAACGTCACATTTTCAAATGAGTTCTTAGCGAGCGAACTTGTTGCAGCAGCTGCCGATACTCGCCTTGGCGTGCGCAACGCTCCAGCGAAGTTAAAAGTTGTTGTTGACTACTCGGCGCCAAACGTTGCAAAAGAAATGCATGTCGGGCATTTGCGCAGCACGGTCATTGGCGATGCGTTGGTTCGCATGCTCGAGTTTGTTGGTCACAGTGTTGTTCGCGAAAATCACATTGGTGACTGGGGCACTCCGTTTGGAATGCTCATTGAGCATCTCATCGATTTGGGCGAAACAGAAGCCGCCAATGAATTGTCCGTTGGAGACCTCGACTCGTTTTATCGTCAGGCACGAACCAAGTTTGATTCGAACGATGAGTTCAAGGAACGCGCTCGTGCACGAGTGGTGTTGTTGCAAAGTGGCGATGTTGACACTTTGCGAATGTGGAGACTATTAGTTGCTGAAAGCGCCAGATATTTTGCAAAGGTATACAAAATTTTGGGCGTGCTATTGACCGAACAAGACATCATGGGTGAAAGTGCATACGATCCCCTGCTCGCAAAAGTAGTTAACAGGCTTCGCTCTTCTGGATTAATCGAAGTGAGCGATGGGGCCGAAGTGGTGTTTCCCGAAGGGTTTTTGAATCGCGAGAACGAGCCGCTGCCTTTGATTATTCGCAAAACCGATGGCGGATACAACTATGCAACAAGTGACCTTGCATGCGTGATCGATCGAGTTGAGCGCATTGGCGCCAATCTGGTGTTGTATGTAGTTGGGTCGCCACAGGCTCAACATTTAGAGATGGTTGCAACTGTTTCACGAATGGCCGGATGGATTCCAGAAGGAACCGAACTTACTCATGTTGCTTTTGGCAGCGTATTAGGAGCCGATCGCAAGATAATGAAGAGTAGAAGTGGTAAATCTGTGAAGCTTGATGCGTTGCTCTCCGAGGCAATTGAGCGTGCAGCATTTGCAGTAAAGGAAAAGAACGCTGAACTTCCAGCGGCACAGCAAGCAGAAGTTGCGCGCCAGATTGGAATTGGTGCAGTGAAATATGCCGACCTTTCAACCGATCGAATTAAGGACTACGTATTTGATTGGGAGCGCATGCTGGCGTTCGAAGGCAACACTTCGCCGTATTTGCAGTACGCACACGCACGTATTTGCAGCATTTTCCGTAGGACTGGTGTTGATCGTG
>JBEGJW010000037.1:0-12778 GCA_041184445.1 Actinomycetota bacterium
GTGACATGAGGTAACCGTAATGGAGCGGGTGACGGGAATCGAACCCGCATAGCCAGCTTGGAAGGCTGGAACTCTAGCCATTGAGCTACACCCGCAAATTGCGGAAACCTTATGATACAGCCGTTTTGGGCCGACGGCTAGCCCAATTGAGGTTCGTTTATCGTCTGTCTCCACCTATGGTGGATGTGCATGCGTAGTACAAAAATCATCGCCACAGTAGGTCCGGCATCTCGTGCTGAGCACATGTTGCAAGGCCTCGTGGAAGCGGGCGTAGACACGTTCCGTATTAACTGCTCGTATCTCGAGTCTCATGAAGTGCTCGAACTCATTCAACACATTCGTGCTGCAACACCAAACGTTGGAATTCTTGTGGACGTACAGGGCCCCAAGTTGCGCACAGGCGATTCGGCGTTCACTTTTGTTGAGGGCACCGAAATTGAATTGACTCCCGACATGTTCGGTTTTGATTTGCACGAAATTGGTATTCAATCTGGTGAGCGTGTGCTGGTTGCAGACGGACAAATAGAATTATGGATCACGTCAATTCGTGGTGGCGACATAACGGCGCGAGTATTAGTTGGTGGCGAATGTGCACCACACCGTGGCGTGAACTTCCCAGACACCGACGTAAAAGTGTCAGCGTTAAACGAGAAGGACTATGGCGACATTGCTGCAGCCAAGCAGGGTGGAGCAGAGTGGATTGCATTGTCGTTTGTGCGCGACTCGGCAATCATCGAAGAGGTGCGCGGCATCGTTGGTGAAGAGCCACGAATTATCGCCAAGATTGAACGTCGCCAAGCGCTTATGAATCTTGAAGCAATTACGCGCGCAGCAGACGGCGTGATGGCAGCACGTGGAGACTTGGGTGCCGAATTGTCGTTTGAAGAAGTGCCAACCATGCAGCAGCGCATTGCCGAAGTAGCAATGATTGAGGGCAAGGTTTCCATTTGCGCAACAGAAATGCTGGAGTCCATGCGCACAAGCCACCGCCCGACACGTGCCGAAGTGGCGGACGTTGCAGGTGCGGTTCGCCAAGGGTTTGGCGCAGTGATGTTGTCGGCTGAAACTGCAACGGGTTACGACCCGATCAACGCAGTAACTGCAATGGCTCGAATTTGTGAAGCCAATGAAGCCCATGTTGGACACAAATCTTTTGCCGATGCGCATCCAACCGAGTCTGCGGTAGGTGCTGCAACTGCCGCGCTTGCGCAACGGACTGGAGCGGCCAGCATCATTGCGCTTACGTATTCGGGTTATTCAAGCGAGATTCTTTCGGCATGTCGCCCCGGTGCACAAATTATTGCTGCAACTCCTTCGCATGAAACAGCGCGCCGATTGCGCTTGTATTGGGGAGTCACTCCGTTGGTGTGTCAGCGCAATGTAGATATGGCGGTTGCCGTTGATGATGCGTTTAACGCTGCGCTAGACGAAGGTTTGGTGCAATTCAATGAATTGGTAGTGGTGTGTGCTTCACGTGAAAATATACGCTCAGCAGCCGACACCATTTGGGTGCACAACGCTTAATTACGTAAGTGCAGTCTGAGCGTACGGCCTTGAATCAATGCGTGTAACTCCATAAGCGGCAATGAGGCATGCAATGCCTGCGATCACAAACGAAGATTTGTAACTTCCCGTTACGTCGCGCAAGTACCCTGCGCCAAATGCTGCAACTGCAGCCCCGGTTTGGTGACCGGCAAACACCCATCCGTACACCAACGGACCACGTTGGCTGCCAAACTTTTGTGTGCACAGCGCAACGGTTGGTGGAACTGTTGCCACCCAATCGAGCCCGTAGAACATCATGAAGCCAAGCAACCCCCATCCTTTGGCGTTCAGCATTGGGTCAAGCACCAACAGGCTGAGTCCGCGGAATAGGTAATAGATCATCAACAGTTTTGTGGGGTCGCTGCGGTCGGTGAGCCAACCCGAAAACACGGTGCCGATGACGTCGAATCCGCCAATGAGCGCAAGGTAGCCAGCGGCAACTGAAGCCATGAGCAAATGGTCGTGTGCAGCGGAAATGAAATGCGTTTGGATGAGCCCGTTTGTAGAAAAGCCACACACGAAGAATGATCCCCACAGCAACCAGAAGGCGCCAACTTTACGCGCATCGTGAAAAGCATTGAACGCTGAGCGAATGGGATTCTGCAGTGGAACTGGTGGTTCGTGATCGTCTGGTGCGCCGTATGGAGTGAGGCCTATGTCTGCAGGGGAGTTGCGCAGAAAGAAAAACACAACAGGGATAACTGCAAGCGCGCACAACGCAATGGTCACACCTACGTAACGCCAGCCTGAGCGTTCGGCAAGTCGAGACATGAGTGGAAGGAATACCAACTGTCCACTTGCCGATGCAGCAGTGAGCGCACCGGTAACCAAACCTCTGCGCTTCACGAACCAGCGAGATGCAACAGTCGAAGCAAATACTGTGGCCATGCAACCCGAGCCAATTCCGACAACTCCTCCCCACAGTAAATACAGGTGCCATGGTTGGGTGATCTGTGTGGTGAGGAGTGCGCCACTCGAGATGATGGTGAGCGCGCTCATGGTTACGCGGCGTAAGCCGTAACGAAGTTGTAAAGCAGCTGCAAATGGTCCGACAAAACCGAACAGGATGACGTTGATTGATACGGCGGTGGCAATGGTTGCGCGACTCCACCCAAACTCGGCGTGAAGTGGGTCAATCAGAATTCCAGGTGTACTGCGAAATCCTGCTGCACCAAGCAACGTGATGAAGGCAACCACAAAAATGACCCAGGCGTAATGGAACTTTCGTTGGGTCGCTTGCACTCGTACGACAATAACCAAAAGGATTAGGGTTTTACCCATGACTTCCGAACACGTAGATGTTGTGGTGGTAGGTGCGGGGCTTTCAGGAATTGGTGCTGGTTACCACTTGCAAACCATGAGCCCAGATCGCAGCTACGTCATATTGGAAGGTCGCGATGGCCTGGGCGGTACATGGGATTTATTTAAGTACCCGGGCATTCGTTCCGACAGCGACATGCACACGCTCGGGTTCAGTTTCAAACCATGGACTGAAGCAAAGTCCATTGCGGATGGCCCATCAATTTTGCAGTATCTCAAACAAACGGTGGCGCAGTTCGGAATCGACAAACACATTCGCTACGGACAATTAGTGACAAAAGCAGAGTGGTCGACTGACGATGCTCAGTGGACAGTGACCTCGACAAACAAGGCAACAGGAGCAAGCAACACCATTACATGTTCGTTCCTGTTTATGTGTTCTGGTTACTACAGCTACAAGAAGGGCCACACGCCGGAGTTCATCGGTCGTGAACGGTTTAAGGGAACTGTTGTGCACCCACAGGAATGGCCGACGGATCTTGACTATGCCGGCAAGCGGGTAGTGGTCATTGGCTCTGGTGCAACTGCGGTCACCATAGTTCCTTCAATGGCAGACAAGGCCGCGCACGTCACCATGCTGCAACGTTCACCTACCTATATGGTGTCGCGCCCAGACCACGACGTGATGGCAAATCGCATGCGCAAAGTGTTGCCAGAAAAATTGGCTTACAACCTCACACGTTTCAAAAACACCTGGCGTCAACAACTGGTGTACAACAAAACGCGCACCGACCCAGACAAGGTAAAGCAACTCTTGCTTGGTGGAATCAAAATGGAACTTGGCGCCGACTACGACATCGCAAAGCACTTCACGCCTTCGTACAACCCGTGGGACCAGCGCTTGTGTTTGGTTCCCAATGGCGACTTCTTTAAGGCGATGCGCGAAGGCAAAGCTTCGGTTGTTACCGACCACATCACTTCGTTTACAGAAACTGGCATTCAGCTTGCTTCTGGTGAGCATCTCGATGCCGACATCATCATCACGGCAACTGGGCTCGAATTAGTGACGCTCGGTGAAATGGATTTCTTTGTTGATGGCAATCAGGTGGACTTTGCAAAAACCTGGACGTATAAAGGCTTCGCATATTCAGACATTCCAAACTTGGCTTCCACATTTGGCTATATCAATGCATCGTGGACATTGCGTTCCGACCTCACAGCCGAATATGTATGCAGGTTGCTGAACCATATGCGCAAGAAAGGTGTTGCTCAATGCACGCCGCGCTTGCGTGAGCAAGACCGCAACATGAAAGAGCGTCCATGGATTGACGGGTTCTCTTCTGGCTATATGCAACGCATGATGCACCGTATGCCTCGTCAGGGCGACCACGAGCCTTGGATTAACCCGCAGAACTATCGTCGAGACAAGAAGATGTTTAAGCATTCACCGGTCGACGATGGTGTGATGCAGTTTTCGAAGCAATCTGCACGTGTCTAACGACAATTTGTTGCGGCTCATTCGCACTATTCCCGATGTTCCGTCGCCGGGAATTATGTTTCGCGACATCACGCCGTTGATTGGCGATGCCAATGGCTTTCGTCAGACCATTGCGGCGCTCATTGATGCTGCGCCTAGCCGCACGGTGTCAAAAGTGGTCGGGGTAGAAGCACGAGGATTCATCTTGGCGGCTCCGGTTGCCGAAGAACTTGGCGCAGGGTTTGTGCCAGTACGTAAACCAGGCAAGTTGCCGTGGAACGTTGTTAGCCAGGATTACGAACTTGAATATGGCACCGACCGCTTAGAGATTCATGAAGATGCAGTGGGGCATGGTGACACGGTGCTGATTGTGGATGATGTGTTGGCTACAGGAGGCACAGCGTCAGCCACTATTCGCCTTGTTGAAGGGCTTGGAGCAATGGTGGCTGGGTTGGTGTTTCTCATTGAACTCGACGCACTGGGCGGACGAGAAAAACTTGGTGACTATCCGGTTGCTTCAGTACTGCACTTCTAGCAATTATTCGTAGTCTTCAACGTCAATAACGCCGTCATCATCAGCGGGAAGTTCGGCAATATTTTGTCGCTGACGAAGTTCGTCAATCTTTTTGATTTCGCGGCCAAGACCCTTGAAGCGTTTGCCAACGGTGAGGTCGTCAAGTTCTTCCTGCAGCGTGTCGAAGTTTTTCTTCACCTTCTCCAGTGACTTGGTGTACAACTCCCATTGCTTCTTGAACTTGCCCATCATCTGCATGATTTGTGCAGCAGTTTCTTCAGTGTGGAAACTTTCTGTGGCTTGGCGAACAACGACAAGGAATGCGTACAAGGTAAGTGGTGAGCACAGCACAACTTTGCGTTCAAGTGCCCAGTCAATGAGTTCTGGGTCTACTTCGTGCACAAAGCCCGTGATGCTTTCGTTTGGAACAAAGAGGAGTACGTAGTCGAGGGAGTGTTGTGTCGTTGACACCACGTAGTCGCGCTTTTGCAATTCGGTTACTCGAGCACGAACGGCAGTAATGAATTCGCGCTTTAGCTGTTCACGTGAGGTCGTTTCGGTGGCGCCAACATATTTTGCGTATGAATCGAGAGGGAACTTCACATCCATGTACAGCACGCGGTCGGGTGGCATGAGGAACGTGTAGTCGGGGCGACCGCCACCGGTTATGGTGTCTTGCTTTTCATAGTTGATGCCCTCAATGAAGCCAGCTGCACGCAACATGTCTTCGGCCATGCGTTCGCCCCATTGACCGCGAGCTTGTGAGCTGGACAGAACACTGTTCAAGTCGCCAGCTGTTTTGGCCAATGCTGCAACGGCTTCTTCAACGTTGCCGAACTTCTTAGTGTTCTGTTCGCGAAGCGTTGCAATTTCGGCATCCATTTCGGCAATACGACGACCAATGTCTTCCTGCACATTGCGCAGAGAAGTGTCAATTTGTTGAGCGCTCTTGCCGAATCGTTCGCCTGAGGCTTCGGCTACGCGGTCGGCTGCAAGTTTGATGGACTCTTCGCGATCGCGGCGTGACTGCTCGGTGAGTGCAGCGAGTGCATCGGATAATGCCGATTGCACCACATGGTTCACCTGGCCGGCAATGTCGACCTGCGGTGCTGGCTCGTACGTTGGTAACGAAGGCGCTGTGGTCCGGCGCGTTGCCAAAAAGAGCACGCCCGCGCCAATGGCGAGGCCAACAATGAGGGGAAGAATGAAGTCCATCAGGCGATGGTACCCAAGGGGTGGAGCAGGATTCTGCGGTTACGCGCGAGGGTGATGGCAGGCAACGTAATGGCCATCTGCCGCCAAGCGCAGCATTGGCTCTTCGGTTGCGCATAGGTCGGTTGCTGCTGGGCAGCGTGTGCGGAAGCGACAACCCGATGGTGGGTCAAGAGGCGATGGTGGTTCGCCTTCAAGCAATGTTGCGGAGACTTTGCGCTCTGGGTCTGGGACTGGAACCGAACCAACGAGCGCCGAGGTGTAGTGATGTTTTGGGTTCGAATAAAGCTCGTCTGGGGTAGCAATTTCGCAGACCTTGCCAAGGTACATCACCATGATTCGAGTACTTACCGCTTTCACTACCGCTAGGTCGTGAGAGATAAAAATCAAGGTGAGGCCATAAGCCTCTTTCATGTCTTGAAGCAAGTTCAGAATTTGTGCCTGAACGCTGACGTCGAGTGCAGACACCGGTTCATCGCAGATGAGCAACTTTGGTTCTAGCGCAAGTGCACGCGCAATGCTGATGCGCTGGCATTGGCCACCAGAAAATTCGTATGGGCGTCGATCTCGTACAAGAGCAGGATCTAGCCCAACAGAATTCAACAGTTCGTCAACTTTCGCAGAACGTTCTGCTTCGTCTCCACGATTCCAAATTTTGAGTGGCTCTTCAACGGCGCGACTTACAGGAAAGCGTGGGTCAAGCGAACTAACTGGGTCCTGGAAAATCATTTGCATTGAGGGGCGAACATTGCGCAATTCTTTTTTGCTCAACTTGGTGATATCAGTTCCTTGAAACACAATTGAGCCAGATGTTGGTGCAGGTAATTGCAAAATAGCTTTTCCGAGTGTGGACTTTCCGCAACCTGATTCACCCACGATGGAAAGTGTTTCGCCCTCAACAAGGTCGAGGCTCACGTTTGACACTGCTTTAACAACACGTCCACCACCAAGGTCAAACTCAACAACTAGATCCTTAACTTGCAGCAATGTCTGGTCTGAAGGGCGAAGGTGTGCCGTGTTGCCATCGAATGTCGTGGTCATTGTGCGACTCCAAGCGGGAAGAAGCAGCGGTACTGGTGTCCGTTGCTGTCTGTGGTGAGGTCTGGGTGCTGTGTTCGGCACTTCTCTTGCGCATACGGGCAACGCGATGCAAACAAACAGCCAGGCTCTGGCTTAGTTGGGTCGGGTAGTCGACCTTCAATTACTGGGAGTCGAGATCCGGAAGGAGTGGAGAGGCGAGGGATGGACTTCATTAGAGCTTCGGTGTACGGCATGCGCATGCGGGCGAAGAGGTCTTTAGTAGTTGCATACTCCACCACTTCGCCTGCGTACATGACAGCAATTTTGTCAGTATGACCGGCAACGACTCCGAGGTCGTGGGTGACGAGCACCATTGACATGTTTAGTTCTTTACGCAATTCGCTCAGCAGCTGCAAAATTTGTGCCTGCACTGTTACGTCAAGTGCTGTAGTTGGTTCATCGGCAAACAACAACTTTGGGTTGCAGGCAAGCGCAATAGCGATCATGACGCGTTGGCGCATGCCGCCCGACAACTGGCCGGGGAATTTCTTCAGCGCTTGTTCTGGGTCTGGAATTCGAACTCGGCCAAGCAGTTCAATTGCGCGCTTTTTTGCATCTGCTTTTGACATTCCTAAGCGGACGGTGAGTCCTTCCATGATCTGTGATCCGACTCGACGAACCGGGTTGAGCGCTGTCATCGGATCTTGGAAGATCATTGCCATGCCGGTTCCCCAACTATCACGAACTTCGTCGCGGGATAGGGATGAGATTTCCTTGCCGTCAAATGTGACGATTCCTGTGCGTGTAGCGGTTGGTGCGAGAAGCCCCATTGAGGCTCGGGAGAGCACGGTTTTTCCTGAACCAGATTCACCAACAATTCCGATGCTCTCGCCAGAAGCGATATCGAGCGTCACACCTTTCACAGCATGCAGGCTTCCACGATTGGTGGCAAAAGAAATTTCGAGATTTTCGAGTTTGAGCATCGATGTCACAGTTTTGCCTGACGTTGATCAAGTTGTTTACGAATGACATCACCGATGTAATTGCATGCAATCACCGTTAAAGCGATGAATATCAGTGGGATGATGATGATGTGTGGGGCAAATTCAATGTCGTTACGTCCACGAGCCACCATGCTGCCCCAGCTAGTTCCATCGGGAACTCCAGCTCCAAGCAGTGAGAGCGAGGCTTCGGCAACAATTACCACTCCAATTGCCAAAAAGGCCACAGCAAAAATTGCAGGAAGAACGTTTGGAACAATATGTCGCCAAATAATGTTGCGATCTTTTGAACCCATGCTTCGAGCGGCAAGTACGAACTCTCGATTAGACCAGGACAACGTTGCGGCGCGGGCAATGCGTCCAAGAATGGGAATGATCACAATGGTGAGTGAAATTACAAGCACCATAATTCTGCGGCCCGTTGATGTTGGCACGTTTGGGTCGACGTTGGTTGCCAGAACGGCGATGAGTGCAAGTGAAAGCACCAGGTTGGGAATTGACAGCACAACATTGAACAACGTTGAAACTACATAATCAAATTTGCCACGAACGTATGCCGCAGATATTCCGATAGCACTACCAATAGCGCCGCCTACAAACACTGCAGTAAATGAAATGAAGAGAGAAATGCGGGCTCCATAAACAATTCCGGAGAAAATGTCGTAGCCATTTGAATCGGTACCGAATAAGTGACCCTGTTTGAACGGAGTTACCGAAAGTGCATCGTCATAAACCTGATCCCACTTAGGAAGCGGAAGCCATGGTCCGAAAATTGCAAAGAAGGTAATGAGTGCGAACCAGGCGATCGTTATACGAAAGATCCAAGATTTCTTAACGGAGTCCACGGCGCTCCCTTGTTCGAGGGTCAATAAACCCAGATGCAATATCTACAACAACGTTGAAGAGCACGTACCCAACAGCAACCAGTGCGATCAGCGACTGCAGTGCAACGTATTGGCGAGTACCCAGAGCGTAAATGATCTCGAATCCAACACCTTGAATGGAGAAGATGTTTTCGATTACTACTGCGCCACCTATGAGGCCACCCATGTTGAGCGCAGCGGACGTCATAAGTGTGATGCTGGAAGGCCGGAATACGTGACGCCATAAAATACGACGGTCACTCAGACCCTTAGAGGCTGCCATAGTGACGTAGTCCTCTTTGAGTGTGGCGATCACGTCGGAGCGGAGGAGGCGCGTGTACGCGGCAATGAGACCGAATGACAAGCTGGCAACAGGGAGCACCATGTGTTTGAAGTGCTCAGCAAGACCTTCGCTCATGGGCACGTAGCCGAGTGGCTCAACCCAGCCGAGCTTTACGCCGACAACTAGAGCAAGAATAAGTCCGATGGCAAAACTAGGGATAGATGAGAACGTGAAGAGAGTGCCACTGACTGCGCGATCAAACTTTGAACCTGCGCGGTAGGCGCTTGAGAGTCCGAGTGGAATTGATACAGCCAAAGCAACGATCTGGGAATACAACATGAGCAAAAGCGACTTGGGGAGCGCATTGCCGAGATGGCTCGCAACAGTTTCGGAGCCGCCGGCGAAATAGAAACTTCCGAAATCTCCATGTACGAAGTTGCCCAACCACTGGAAGTAGTAGCCAAAGAAACCTTTATCTAATCCGAGTTCATGGCGAATGATTGCCTTGAATTCTTCTGGCTGACCGGGGAGCATAATGTCCACCGTGTCTGCTGGAAGCAGGCGCATAAGGAACGCGACAAACAGGGTGACAAGAAAAAGCACGAGCACAAGTTGCCCAATGCGTTTTGCGAGTTCCCCAAGTTTGTTCATTGATCATGTCCCCTCGTACATCATTACAAAAAAGAGGGTGGTGATGCAATTGCACCACCACCCTCTGACTTTTTGGTTACCTCATTGCTGAGGTGCTAACCCGGATTTACTTCTCGATGTATACACCTGTGAAGTTCATGCCGTAGTTGGCCATTGACTTGGCCTTACCACCGCTAAGCAGTGGAAGTCCGTCGATGCCCTTAAGTTTCTTGTTCACGACCATGTCGTACTCAGTGGTTGCAACTGCAGTTGAGTAGCCATTTTCTTGAACAATCTTTGTTGCTGACTTGTAGAGCGCAGCCTTCTTTGCTGCGTCGCCTTCTCCACGTGCGGCGAACAATGCTGCGTCAAGCGCAGGATCATTCGTCTTCGACAAGTTCAAAATCTTGCCCAAAGGAGCAAGTGTTGGAATCTTGGTGAGTGGGTTTGGTGATCCAGGTCCGAAGTTGTCTGAAACCCAGAACGGCATGACGAATCCTGCGCCCTTTGCTTCGTTCAACAAAAGAGCCATTGCCTGGTAGGTCTGTGGGAATGCGTTCTTAATGATGACCGCAGTCTCTTCAACCTTGATGTTCATGGTGATGCCAACTTTTGCAAGTTGGTTCTTAATGAACGTGGCGTTGGCCTGTGAATCCGAGCTGGTGTCGGATGGGTAGGTAAATTCAAGTGGCTTACCAAGCGCAGTTGCGCAAGCTGCTACCAAAGTTTTTGCCTTAGTGGCGTCGTAACCCTGGAACCCAGCCTTGTTGTATAGGTCACTGCTCTTACCAACAACTGAAGTTGCTGCTTCGCCAATTCCGTTCAGTCGCACCTTCACGTACTGCGCACGGTCAATCGCTGCAGAAACTGCCAAACGGCATTCCTTCACGTTGAATGGAGCAATGGTGGTGTTGAACCAAATGGATGGGTACCAGAACGCACCAGAATTCAATTTCTGAAGTGAACTGTTCTTGCGGAGGCTCTTCATTTGCTTGGAGTCAGATGCTGAAGTCATTTGAACAGCGTCGAATGTTCCGGACTTCACGCCGTTTGCACGCTGTGCTGATTCCTTCGCATAAACAAACTTGATGCTGTCGAGGTAAGGAAGTTGCTTGCCATCAGCGTCTTTGCGCCAGTAGGTCGGGTTCTTTACAACAGTCATTTCAGTTTGTGACCATGCGCTGATCTTGAAAGGACCAGTTCCGATTGCAGTGGTGCTGCACTTGGTTGGGTCAGTGAGCTGTGCAGGGGAGCGCATGAATGCGCGACCTGATGCGTACAGCGTCTCTGGCATTTCCGAGTTGGCGAGGTGCAAGTTGATTTGCAGCGTCAAAGGATCGATAACGGTGTTCTTCAAGATGTTCGAGTAGAAGCCAAGGTTGGTACCGGCGGTGCATGCAGACTTTGCAAGACCAAGGGTAAGAATCTGGGTTCCGTTCGATGCATCAAGGTTTGCCTTTACTGCTGCAGCATCAAACTTGGTGCCGTCAGAGAAAGTAATTCCGTCACGCAACTTCAGCGTCCATGTCTTGAAGTCAGCACTTGGAGTGATTGACTGTGCAAGATATGGAACATAGCGACCGTCTGCGTTCAACTCGAAGAGAGTTTCGTAGATGGTCTTTGCTGCCATCAATGCGGAGTTAGCTGGGTTGTCCTTTGGACCCCAACCTGGGAAGGTATCGAAAATACCAACCGTGATTGATCCGCCTGATTTGGCTGCTTGTACTTTTGCTGCACTACTGCCGGATACGCCGACAGTGGAAACAGCAAGTGCGAGACCCAAACCGATTGCGATTTGGCGTACTCGACGTGAACGCTTGACGTTCAATGTCATGAATTTCCCCCTATTCAGCCACCGGGTTGGTGGCCATTGAATGGGGTAAGCCTACGGTTGGCTTAAGAGCCGCGTCAAGCCACAAGCCATAGTTTCCTTGGTATATCAGCGCTAACTATTGCAAGCAATAGTGCAACAGGGAAGTGAAAT
The DNA here is from genome assembly GCA_041184445.1 of Actinomycetota bacterium. Classification (GTDB taxonomy): domain Bacteria; phylum Actinomycetota; class Acidimicrobiia; order Acidimicrobiales; family Ilumatobacteraceae; genus UBA3006. Next base: position 11,790 of record JBEGJW010000037.1, read on the forward strand.
TACTTCTGTTGTGTAACGCGTAATTGATCAAGCGGTATGTGACAGCGCATGAAGTGACCAGGCTCCACTTCTTTGAGTTCTGGTTCTACGGTCGTGCACAAACCTTCAACACCACTGCCTGCCATACGTGGACAGCGTGGGTTTAATACGCAACCTGTTGGTGGGTTTGCGGGGCTTGGAACATCACCTTCAAGGCGAATACGCACGCGTTGTGAACCATCAATGGCAGGAACACTGGACACAAGCGCTTCGGTATATGGGTGGTGTGGTCCGTTAAACACGGTTTCTGCAGCACCTAGTTCCATCACTCGACCGAGGTACAACACGGCAATTCTGTCGCTGATGTAGCGCACCACACCTAAGTCGTGAGAAATAAACAGATAACTAGTGTCGTCTTGTTTTTGCAGGTCAACGAGCAAGTTCAAAATGGTCGCTTGAACCGAAACGTCGAGTGCCGAAGTTGGTTCATCGCACACCACAAGGTTCGGTGATCCAGCAAATGCACGAGAGATGGCTACGCGCTGTTTTAGTCCACCTGAAAGCTGGGCTGGGCGAGCGTTGTGTAGCGATGCGTCAACTCGCATTCCTGAAAGCAACTCATGCGCACGGTTGTCTGATTCGCTTCTATTGAGTCCTGAAAGACGCTCAACTGCACGGGAAACAATTCGCGTAACGCTGTGCCGACGGTTCAGGGCTTGATCGGGGTTTTGGAACACAATTTGCAAAGCGCCAACGTCGGCAACATCGCGTTTGTTCAGAGTGCGAGCAAGTTTCTTGCCACTTAACACCATGGTGCTTGACGACTCAGCAGCTGTTAAGCCCAGAATCATTTTTGCAATTGTTGTTTTACCAGAGCCAGATTCGCCTACGAGGCCGAGCGTTTCACCTGCGGCAACATGCAATGCAACATTATTTACAACTTGTACTTTGTTTCCGTCTTGATTGAAAATTTTTGACAATGAATCAATTTGCAGTAAGTCGCCAGTTGG
>JBEGJW010000037.1:12796-20159 GCA_041184445.1 Actinomycetota bacterium
CTTCAATATTGCGCGCCATCGTTGGTGCTTGCTCATGATGGAAGCATCGTGTGATGTGTGAATCTCCAACATTGATCATCTCTGGTTTTTCGGTGCGGCAACGATCGTCGGCCAAAGTGCAACGTGAAGCGAAAACGCAACCGTCAAAGTGCATACCAAGTGGTGGTGGCGAACCTGGAATGGTTTCTAGGCGGTCGGTGTTCTTGTGGAGGCCTCCACGAGGGATACAACGCAACAAGCCAACGGTGTACGGGTGCTGTGGGTTCGACAAAATGTCGGCAGTGGTTCCTTGTTCAACGAGCGCACCTGCATACAACACGCCAACGCGGTCGCACATATGGCGAATTACGCCAAGGTTGTGCGAAATAAACAACACTGCGGTTCCTGTTTCGCGACGAAGTTCGCGAACAAGGTCGAGCACTTCGGCTTCTACTGTCGCATCGAGGCCAGTAGTTGGTTCGTCCATGACGAGTAGGCGAGGGTTTGATGCAAGCGCCATGGCAATAACCACGCGCTGCGCCATACCGCCAGAAAGTTGGTGTGCATAACGGCGCATCACCTTTTCTGGGTCGGCAATTTTTACTCGTACGAGAGCTTCAAGCGTAAGTTTTTTTGCTTCTGATTTCGATTTTCCAGCAAGTTCAAATACTTCTGCTACCTGATCACCAACGCGAATGGTTGGGTTAAGCGCAGCCACTGGGTTTTGATACACCATTGAAATTACGGAGTTGCGAAGCTCGCTCACTTCACCATCGCTCATAGTGACCATGTCGCGACCCTCGAACAAGATTGATCCGCCGGTGATCTTTCCGTTACGTGGGAGGTAGCGCATTGCGGCATAAGCGGCAGTTGATTTTCCGCAACCCGATTCACCTACAAGTCCGTAAGCCTCTCCCGGTTCAATTGAAAGCGAAATGTTACGAAGTACTTCACGATCAATTCCGCGAACGGTGTACGCAACTTCGAGGTTACGTAGTTCAAGAGTTGGAGTGCTCATATTTCGAATACCTCAAGTAGACCGTCGGAAATGAGATTGACGCTTACTGCCAACGTTGCAATGGCAATTGCCGGGAATGCGGTTGGCCACCACTGGTTGTTAAAGATTTGCGCCCAGTTTTCTGAAATTTGAGTTCCCCAGTTTGGCGAACCGTATTCAACTCCAGCACCAAGGAAGGAGAGAGTAGCGATTGCGAAAATTGCGTAGCCCAAGCGAACAGTGAATTCAACAATGATCGGTGGCATCACGTTAGGCAAAATCTCTTTAAACAGAATGTGGGGTGTGCGCTCAGTACGCAATCGGGCCGCTGCTACGTATTCGAATTCGGCTTCGGCGAGCACTGCTGCACGAACTGTTCGAGCAATGTTCGGTGTAAATACGAATGCAATGATGAACACCGTGATGGTTGGTGACTGGCCTTCGATCGCTGCAACTGCAAGTAGTGCAATGATGATTGCAGGAATGGAAGAAATTGCTTCAAGCAGTCGCATCACAATGATGTCGAACCAACCCTTGAAATAGCCGGTGATTAGTCCGATTGACGTTCCTGCGAGCGTGCCAAGAATGGTTGCCGCAAACGACATGACCAGAATTAAGCGTGACCCAACGATTACTCGTGAGAACACGTCTTGTCCGTTTGCATCTGTTCCAAACCAATACGTTCCGTTTGGTGAAATGCTGACAAATTCAAAGTTCTGCTCGTCGGCCTTAAACGGGGTGACGTACTTTCCAAATATCGCGCACAGTGTCCAAAAACCCAGAACTGTGATTCCAATGGTGAACGCTTTATTGCGACGCAACAGCGCGAGTCGCTCTTTGCGGATCTGAAGTCTCTCTGCGTCTGACTTCTTGGAGATTTCGACTGATGAATCGTTCATTCTGAAATCCTTTGACGAATACGTGGGTTCAATACTGCGAACAAAACGTCTGCGATGAGTTGGAATACAACAATGACCACACTGGTCAAGATGACTCCCGACTGTAGAACGGCATAATCTCGACCGCCAACTGCAGTGAGCAGCACTGTGCCGAACCCGCGATAGTTAAAGACGATTTCTACTGCAACGAGTCCACCAATGAGGTAAGGGATCTGGCTCGCTACTACTGCAATTGTGGGCAACATTGCGTTGCGCAATACGTGGTTCGTTACGGCTTTGCGACGTGAGTAGCCCTTCAACACTGCAGTACGCATGTAGTCGGAGTCGAGTGCTTCAATTACGCCTGCGCGAGTAATTCGAGCGATGTATCCAAAGAGCACCAAGAACAGGGCAATCGATGGAAGCAATAAGTGCCAAATACTTTGCAGGAAACCACCCGCACCTTCATCTGGCATTGCCGAGATAGGGAAGATTTGAAAGACCACTCCGAAAAGCAGAAGGAGGACTACAGCCCAAACGAACTCTGGAATTACGGCAGCAGAAAGTCCGCCAACGGTGATTGCACGATCTATTTTTTTGCCACGATTCATTGCAGCAATAATGCCTCCGGCAATGCTGAGTGGAACGATGAGTACAAATGCGACTGCTGCCAAACGTGCTGAATAACCCAATGCTGGGATAAGTGTTACAGACACTGGGCGAGAAGTCGACATGGAGACACCGAGGTTTCCCGACAGCAATTCTTTTATCCAACGAAACAACTGATTCAAAATTGGTTGATCAAGACCATAAAGCTTGTTAAACGCAGCAACGTCTTCTGGCGTTGCTTGTCGACCAAGGCTTTGACGTGCAACGTCGCCGGGCAAAACGTGCGTCATAAAGAAAACGATGATCGCAGCAAGTCCTACGGTAAGAACAGACAGCCCAAGTCGTTTAGCGAGAAATGATTTCATGAAGTTAGAACTCTACTCAAGTGTGTGTGGGTAATAAAAAACCCCCAGCGTGCCGAGGCGCGCTGGGGGTTTTATTATTTGTTCAATTAATGGTTATGCCAATTGCACATTGTTTGCAATGATCTGACCCATTGAGTTGACCTCAAATCCGGTCACACCCTTGCGTGCGCAATAGATCAAGTTCGAGGTGTACGCCAAAATGTACGGTGTCATTTCAAGCGCGCGCTCCTGAACCTTCTTGCTGGCAGCCTTTTGCTTGGCTGGGTTTGGTGCTGCAATGTATTCATCAATTGCTGCGTCCATAACATCGTCATTCAACTGAGCTGCCGACCAGTCTGCAGTGGACTTCCACTCGCGCTGGAGGTATTGGTCAGGCACACCACGGCCTGCCCAGTCAGTGATTCCGACGTTTGAAGCCAACCATGAGTGGTTGTCGTAGGCAAATACTTTGCCCTTTGCCGATGGGTATGGGTTGTAGGTGTAGTACACAGCTCCACCACCGTCTGAACCGTCAATGAACAAGTTCACCTTGATACCAATTTTGGCAAATGAAGTTTTGATCAACTTTGCGTACTTATTGATGTCGTCACGTGCCCATGATGAAAGGTCTACGGTGAATCCGTTTGGAACGCCTGCTTCTTTCATCAGTGCCTTGGCCTTGGTGATGTCCTGCTTGCGCTGTGGAACTGACTTGTCTGCTGAAGCGTATGGGTCCATAACGCTGTCGTTTCCAACAACGCCGCCGATTCCCTTCATTACACCCTTTACATAACCAACGCGGTCAATGGTGAGTGCTGCTGCTTGACGAACACGCTTGTCCATGAATGGACCAAAGTTGCAACGCAAGTGAACGTGTGCGAAACCCGCGCCAGCCTTGGTGGTCAAGATGTTGAACTTGCCCTTGTCGAGTGACAAAGCGTCAGCTGCTTCAAGTGCTGCCACTGCATCAAGCTTGCCGGTCTTGAGTGCTGGCAATGCTGTTGCTGCTGAGGTGTACTGAATGAGTTCCATCTTGTCGAAGCCAGGCTTGAAGTTGGTGTCCCAGTAGTAAGGGTTCTTTACGAACACGGTCTTTTCGAACTCGGTGTAGCTTTCCATCTTCCAAGGTCCAGCTGAGATCATGGTCTTTGTCCATGCTGCACCGCCGTCTGCGCCCTTCTTGATGATGCACATTCCGTACGAAACCGATGACACGGTGTACGGGAAGTTACCCGAAGCGGTCAACAGGTTGAACACGATGGTTTCGTTGTCAACTTTGACGATGCCGTTTGCATCGAGCAGACCGGTGAAGTTGCCCTTTGAACGTGATGGGTTGGCGGTGAATACCGACTGGTAGGTGTAAATGATGTCGTCAACCGTTACAGGGGTTCCGTCGTTGAACTTCACGCCCTTGCGGATCTTGAATGTCCAGGTCTTTGCACCATTCGATGACTTCCAGCTTGTTGCAATGCGTGGCTCAAGTGAACCATCGGCCCTTTGGAAACAAAGCCATTCACCTACTTGCGAGATGATGAACAAACTTCCGTCTGAAGTTTCCCATGGAGCAGCAGGGTGAACTTGCTTACCTGTTGCTACGCGGAATGTCTTTGCAGTTGCTGCGCTTGCTGCACCTGATCCAACGATGCCAGCAACTGGCAACGCGGCACCGGCTGCAGTTGCTGCTGCACCCTGAATGAAATGACGACGCGAGACACCAGTCTTCGCAACGTCATTTGTTGTTTCGTCAATGATTGTCATTTTTCCCCCATAGGTAGATGGACTAACGCTCCGGAGAATACGTCTCTGGAGATGGGTAAACACTAGGCAAACATTGTGGGGGTTCGCAAACCCATCCTGTGTATAACTTCAGGCAGTCGAAGACCCTGGAACGGCGTAGTTATTGGGTTTGGTGGCGGGTTGACAAGAATTTCATAAAAAAGGGCATCGGTGTGAGCCGTCGCGCTGACCATATATAAGGACTGGGAGAACCGAGCGAAGGCCGGCGAGCCCCGAGGGTATGGACTTCAAAATGGTTTCTTTAGTCCCTGTCCCACAATTTGTACAATGAATACGTGGTACACCCTCATGTCAATCTCACGTTCATGTGGATGTCACGATTCTCGAATTGGGCGCGTTAGTAGGAGATGGAACTCGAACCATTTGTCATTTTAGTTGCCGATCGCGACGCAACGGTTGGTGTGGTTGCTTCAATGTTGCTGTCATCCGCGCTTGCAACAGAGCTCACCGTAATCAAAGTACGAGTGCGCGTTCTTGTAGAACCCGAGTTCATTGCCGTTGTTGAAGAGCCGGAACTGCCGGAGCAAGTTCGTAAAATTGAAGAGCAAGCCTTGAGTGCTACTCCAACCGATGTCAACGCGGCAAAGTTGGTCGTTGGCTTTTCGGGTCTTGATGTTCAGCGATTACATGAATTGCGTGAGCGGGGAATAGCCGCGCCGGCTGTGAATCTGTGCCAGTTTGTAGACAATTTGGAAGGGGTAACCCACAATTCGCCGAATAGTCGGTTAGACGTTCGAGAGGTCATTGTTGGTGCAGCGTTGCAATTTGGCTTTGGCGGCGGGTCTTCTACATGCACCATTTGCGAAGCACGAGAAGGGAAAAACATAGATTATTGGGTCAATATTGCAGACACCTGTTCGCGTTTTGCACACGCGGTGCAAAAACTTCAGTCTTAAGTCAGAAACTATTTAGCGAGCAATGCAGAAGGCGTAATGCCAAGTGCAACGCTTAAACGCACAATGGTGTCAAGTGCAGGAGAGAAGTGACCGTTTTCAATTCGGTTGATTGTCTTGCGATCAACACCTGCGATTTCCGCAAGTTTCGCTTGGCTCAAGTCGGCATCAGTTCGCAATTCGAACAACCGATCGGCGAGCACTTTGCGCATGTCTTTAACTTCGCGCTTTAAGGTTGCCTCTGTTGCTTTCCGAACAATTGTTTTTGCCATAAGGAGAACGATAATCAATTTGCGGACAGAAGTCCGAACTTTCAGGCAACATTTTTTCGAAGACAAAAGTCATACATGCATATAGGGTGACCGCATGCGAATCGGAGTGTTGACGGGTGGTGGCGATTGCCCCGGCCTCAACGCCGTCATCAGGTCCATTGTGCGCAAGGCTGAAACCCAATTAGGTGCCGAAATTATTGGGTTTTATGACGCTTGGGACGGAGTGATGGAGCAGCGATATTCGTTGCTAAAAACCAACGATGTGCGTGGGATAGCCCCCAAAGGTGGAACGATTTTGGGCACTCGCCGAGGCGGACCTTTTGACGAAAAAGACGGCGTTGCCAATGTACAACAGGCTTTTAGCGACTTAGCACTTGATTCACTAGTGGTGATTGGCGGAAATGGTTCGCTCACCGTGGCCTCGCGACTGCACGAGGAGTTTGGGCTGCCAACTATTGGTGTGCCCAAAACGATTGATAACGACGTAGTTGGCACCGACGACACATTTGGCTTCCAAACTGCGGTGCAAATAGCAACCGATGCAATTGACCGCCTACACACCACAGCCGAAAGTCATGACCGCATCATGGTGGTTGAGGTGATGGGCCGAGACGCGGGTTGGATAGCGCTCAATGCTGGAATCGCAGGTGGGGCCACCGCAATCGTGGTGCCAGAAGCGCCATTCGACATTATTGAGCTGACCGAAATTGTGAAACGTCGTCACGAAAATGGCCGGTATGCGTCCATCGTGGTGGTTGCCGAAGGCGCGAAGCCAAAACCTGGCACATTAGAAATTCCGCCACCGGTAATCGATAAGAACGGACATGCTTATAACGGTGATGTCTCGCGAGTTATTGCCAGCGAACTTGAAGCACGTACGGGCTACGAATCGCGATTAGTGCAACTTGGGCATGTGCAACGCGGTGGAACTCCAACAAGTTATGACCGCGTTCTTGCAACTCGATTTGGTCTTGCCGCAGTTGATGCGTGCGTGAATAAAGAGTTTGGCCAAATGGTGGTACTTCGCAGCGGCGAAATTAAACGTGAGTCCATGAAAGTGACGAGTGGAAAAACTCGCACCATTAATTTGGACTTGTACAACGATGTTGTTGCATCGTTTATTGGCTGACGCCAAGCGTTAGATCAGTGAGGTGGACCGAATTGTCGGTCGCCAGCATCGCCGAGTCCTGGAACGATGAAAGCGTTTTCATTGAGACGTTCATCAATTGATGCAGTCACGATATGCAGATCCATTCCAGACTTTTCTAAGTATGCAATTCCTTCTGGTGCAGCAAGCACGCAAGCAATGGTGATTGGCTGCGGAGCGCCGCGCGCTGCAAGAAGTTTGCATCCGTATTCAAGCGAACCACCGGTCGCAAGCATTGGGTCGAGCACGATGCAATGGCGACCATCAAGACGTGATGGAAGTTTTGCTACGTACTCACTTGGCTGATGTGTTTCTTCATCGCGTTGCACACCAACTACTGCAATGTCGGCATCGGGCAGAAGTTCCATTGCTGCTGGCAGCATGCCAAGACCAGCGCGAAGAATCGGCACGAGTACTGGACGCTGAGCAATTTTGATGCCATCGGTT
>JBEGJW010000038.1:0-12844 GCA_041184445.1 Actinomycetota bacterium
ACTCCGTTGTCGAACACCGAGACACGTATGGACGATGCCTACAAAATGGTGCAAGACCCAGCACTCACTGTTGGTTTCACATTGGAATCGGGCGACAACTTGTTGGCGTGGACAACTACGCCATGGACATTGCCGAGCAACCTTGCATTGGCAGTAGCGCCAGATGTCGACTACGTGCGCGTGCGCCACAACGACAAGGTGTACGTACTGGCAGAAGCACGGTTGGCTGCATATGCAAAGGAACTTGACGGGGCAGAAGTGCTTGGCACCATTCGTGGATCGGAACTTGTTGGTCAGCGATACACGCGATACACGCCACTGTTTCCGTATTTCGCCGATCATGCTGATGCGTTCCGCGTGTTTGGAGGCGAATTCGTTACTACCGAAGATGGAACTGGCGTGGTGCACATGGCGCCGGGTTTCGGTGAAGACGACTATCAAGTGTGTAAGGACAATGGCATTGAACTCGTTGTTCCTGTAAATAGTCGCGGCGAGTTCACACAAGAAGTTCCCGACTATGCGGGAATCCAAGTATTTGAAGCAAACCCGCTCATCATTCGTGCGCTGAAGGAGCGCGGAGTGGTGTTACGTCATGAAACGTACGATCACTCGTACCCGCATTGTTGGCGCACAGGTAAGCCACTTATTTATAAAGCGTTGAGTTCATGGTTCGTCAATGTGACCGCGGTGAAAGATCGCATGGTGGCATTGAACCAAGAGATTCGCTGGGTGCCAGAACACTTGAAAGACGGAAGCTTTGGAAAGTGGCTCGAAAATGCTCGCGATTGGAACATCAGTCGCAACCGTTTCTGGGGCTCACCAATTCCTGTGTGGCGCAGCGACAACCCTGAATATCCGCGAATCGATGTGTACGGAAGCGTTGCCGAGCTAGAGCGCGACTTCGGAGTGAAGGTAACGGAGTTGCATCGTCCGGTTGTAGACGACTTGGTGCGCGCTAACCCTGACGATCCAACGGGCAAATCCATGATGCGCCGTGTTCCCGAAGTGTTGGACTGCTGGTTTGAAAGCGGTTCAATGCCGTTCGCGCAAGTTCATTACCCGTTCGAAAACCAAGAATGGTTCGAGCAACACAACCCTGGCGATTTCATTGTTGAATACATCGGTCAAACTCGTGGATGGTTTTACACCTTGCACGTATTAGCCACGGCACTGTTCGATCGACCTGCATTTTCAACATGTGTGAGTCACGGCATTGTGCTTGGTGCCGATGGTCAGAAAATGTCGAAGAGTCTGCGTAACTATCCAGACCCAATGGGCGTGTTCGACAGCTATGGCGCCGATGCAATGCGTTGGTACTTGCTGTCGTCGTCCATTCTGCGAGGTTCGGATTTTGCCGTTACCGAGGAAGGTATTCGCGACACCGTTCGACAAGTGATGTTGCCGCTGTGGAACAGCTGGTACTTCTTGTCGCTATATGCAAACGCCGATGGCAAGTCGGGCAAGGTTGATTATTCATCCGACAACGTGTTGGACACGTACATCTTTTCGAAACTTCATCACTTAGTTGTTGACACCACGGTCAGCATGGATGCATATGACTTGTTCAACGCATGCCAACAGGTGCGCACGTTCCTTGATGTGTTAACGAATTGGTACATCCGCCGCAGCCGTAATCGTTTTTGGGCGGGAGATCAACAAGCAATTGATACGTTGCACACCGTATTGGATGTACTGACTCGCGTTGCAGCGCCATTGTTGCCGCTGATCACCGAGCAGGTGTACATCGGTCTTACGGGTAATCGCAGTGTGCACCTCACGCAGTGGCCAGTTGCAGCAGACATTCCAGTCGATAACGATTTGGTTGTCGTGATGGACCAGGTTCGTGATGTGTGTTCAACAACGTTGTCGCTTCGCAAATCGCATTCGCGTCGAGTACGGCTTCCGCTCGCAAGCCTGACGGTTGCTTCGCCGCTGGCTCTTGGTTTGCAGCCATTCGTATCGATCATTACTGAAGAAGTGAACGTACGTGAAGTGAAACTGACCGCAGATGTTGCAGGCGTTGCACGCCATGAATTGCAAGTTGTGCCAGCAGCACTTGGCCCACGACTCGGCGGCGACACGCAGAAGGTCATTGTTGCCGTAAAGAAGGGCGACTGGAAACAGCAGGGTGATGTCGTGGTTGCTGGCGGTTACGAACTTCAGCCTCATGAATATCAGTTGAAGTTGCTCGCCGCAGTTGGCGATGCCGATTCAACCGCTAGTTCAGCATTGCCGGATGGCAAGGGAGTGTTGCTGCTCGATATTGCGCTCACTCCAGAGCTTGTGGCAGAGGGAACTGCACGCGACATCGTGCGGATCGTCCAGCAGACGCGCCGTGAGGCAGACCTCGCGGTGTCAGACCGAATCCATCTCATCCTCGGTCTGCCTGAAGACGTGGCACTGCAAGTGGCCCCGTTTGCCGATTACATCTGTGCAGAAACCCTTGCTGAGCGCCTGTCCTACAATGCAGACGCACCGCGAACCACGGACTTGGATGGGACTCCCATTTATGTTGCCGTGGAACGACTACGGTGAAGCGCCAAGTCAGGGAGGTAGTCATGCCGTCAAAACCAACCAAGAAGAAGCCAGTGTCGAAAAAGCCAGTGGCAAAGAAGAAGCCAGCTGCCAAGAAGCCGGTAGCGAAGAAGAAGTCTGCTGCCAAGAAACCCGCTGCGAAAAAGCCTGCGAATAACAAGGCTGCTGCTGCAAAGAAGAAGGTCGAGCTCGCAAAGAAGGCTGAGCTGAAGAAGAAGATTGAAGCCAAGAAACTTGCCGACCGCAAGAAAGCCGAGTTGGCAAAAAAGGTCGCGCTGAAGAAGAAAATAGAAACGCAGAAGAAGATTGAGGCCAAGAAGAAGGCTGACGCCAAGAAGAAAATTGAAGCGCAGAAGAAGATTGAGGCCAAAAAGAAGGCCGATGCGAAAAAGGCAGCCGATGCTTTGCGCAAAAAGCAAATACGCGAGCGCGAAATTGCGAAGAAGCAACTCGCAGCTGCGAAAAAGAAGGAACAGGCCGAAAAGGCAAAAGCAAAAGCCATTGCCGATAAAGAAAAGGCAAAAGAAAAGATCAGGATTGCAGCCGAAAAGCAGGCGCAACGCGAAGCTGCTGAAAAGCAGAAAATCGCCGAACGCGAAGCTAAGGAAGCAGCACGTTTAGCAGCGCTTGCAGAAAAAGAAGCAGCACGCGAAGCCGCATTGCGAGCAAAGCGCAAGCCAGAACCGCCACCTCGTCCGGCGATTATCAAAACCGAATTCCAGGACGGCATCCAGGCGACGAAAGAATTCGATCTGAAGTTTTTGACCAGTCAGCGTGACGCAATGTTGGAACAGCGTTCGCTACTCACAAAGCAAGCGGTGCGTTTAGAAGACGAAGCCAACGCCCTCATTGAAGACGTTGAAATGGGTGACGTGCAGTTCGATGAAGAGGGCGGCGAAGGCGACACCATGGTGGTGGAACGCGAGCGCGACCTCATGCTGTCGGCGCAAGCTCGACAAGAAGTTGAAGAGATTGATGCTGCACTTGCTCGAATTGCAAGCGGTGAATACGGATACTCCGTTCACAGCGGATTGCCAATTCCACGCGAGCGCTTGAAGGCAATTCCATGGACTACCGAATCGGTATTGGAGCGGGTCGGCGGCATCGGTCGTCGATGACCACAACATTTGCGCGTGTGCGCACGAGTTGGATTGGATTTGGCGCTGCAGTATTGGTGCTCGTTCTTGACGTACTTACAAAAGGTTGGGCAGTGTCTGCATTGTCTGATGGGCGTGACATTCACATCATTTGGACTCTGCACTTTGCGCTAACGCACAACGAAGGCATGGCGTTTTCTACTGGCACCAACGTTGGTCCATTCATTGGAATGCTTGCCATCGTGGTGATTGCCATCTTGCTGCTCACCATGCGCAAACAGGGCAATGTTGTGTCGGTGATTGCAACTGGCTGCATCATTGGTGGCGCACTGGGCAATGTTGTCGACCGTGTCTTTCGTGGAAGCGGATTCATGGGTGGAGCTGTTGTGGACTTCATCGACTTGCGATGGTGGCCAGTTTTCAACGTTGCAGATATTGGCATCGTGTGCGGCGCAATTGCCGTTGCGTACAGCATGATTGTTTCGCAGCCAGAAGTATTAGAAGGAACCGAATAGTGCTTATTGAAACCATTCCCGCCGCATTGCACGAACAGCGACTAGATCGCGTGGTTGCCTTGATTGCCGACATCAGTCGTGCCACTACCGCAACGCTCATCGAACTAGGCGGGGTCACACTTGATGGTGTTGCTGGGGTGCCAGGAAAAGTGAAAGTTCGTGAAGGTCAAGAGGTCACGATCAATACGTCGATGATTCCTGAAAAGGAGTTGCCTCAGGGCGATGCTTCAGTGGTTTTGGACGTGGTGTATGCCGACGATGACGTGATTGTGGTGAACAAGGCACCAGGAATCGTGGTGCACCCAGGTGCTGGAAACCCAAACGGAACTTTGGTGAACGGAATTCTGGCGCTGTATCCAGAAGTGGCAACAGTGGGAGACCAACTTCGTCCTGGCGTGGTGCATCGTTTAGACGCCGGTACCAGTGGACTCATGGTGGTGGCCAGGTCTCAGGTTGCCTATGACTTCTTGGTCGATGCGCTCACTCGCCGCGATGTGACGCGTGTGTATGTTGCGCTGGTGTGGGGTCATCCTGAAGTTGCAACAGGACTCATTGATGCACCTATTGGTCGCGATCAGCGTGATCCAACGAAAATGGCCGTGGTGATCGACGGCAAATTTGCCCGCACTCACTATGACGTGAAGAAGACGTTCGAACAGCCACAACCGTGCGCACTCGTTGAATGTCAATTGGAAACAGGTCGCACACATCAAATTCGCGTGCACCTCGATTCCATCGGCAACCCAGTAGTAGGCGACTCTACGTATGGTGGAGCAAGGAGTTCACTGTCTTCTCCGCGCCCAATGTTGCACGCTGCAAAACTCAGCTTTACTCACCCAACAACTGGTGAAGAGATGACGTTTGAAGCACCGGTTCCGCAAGACATGCAAGCGGTAATTGCTCGCTGCGAATAATGGTTAGTGGTGAAGTTCAGGCCACTGTGCAGTGCCGCGAGCAGCTTGTGCAATTTTCGCCAATGTGTAATCGGCTAAGTGATGGCGCATATGTTCGCCAGCAACATTCCAAATAGCGAGCAACACGCAGTGACCTTCGTGGTCACATGCTCCATCTTGGTGTGGCTGGCCAAAGTCGCCGAGCGTGATTGGTCCATCCGCTGCAGCAACGATTTCGGAGAGCAGAATTTCTTCTGGTGGACGAGCCAAAACATAACCACCACCAACACCGCGCTTTGATTTCACGAGACCTGCACCTTTAAGGACGAGCAGGATTTGCTCTAGGTATGGCTGGGGAAGCGCAGTGCGCGCAGCGATATCGCGAACAGAAGTGGGTCCTTGGTCATCGGCGTGAAGGGCGAGCGACAGCAGTGCACGACACGCATAGTCACCACGAGTAGATACACGCACTCTTGTAGTGTAGATCGGGTGCCTGCGCCCCGAGTCCCCGACTACCAAGGTGGCTCAATTGCAGGTCTGATTCCCGCCCTGTTAGGTCCTCGTTCGACGCAGGAAATTCCTCAATGGATGCCATCGTGCGTGCAGGGGGCAAATCAAGTGGTGCTCTTGGTGCTTGATGGGCTTGGCTGGCATCAGTTGCGCGAGCATCAGCAACACGCGCCAATGCTCTCCAGCATGCAGGGCGGTTCCATCACCAGTGTGGCTCCAACAACGACGGTGACAGCGCTGACATCGATTGCTACTGGTCTTACGCCTGGCGAACACGGGATGATGGGGTACCGAATCGACCTTGGCGGTCATGTGGTGCAGATGCTGAGATGGGCCGACGACAAAGGCGATTTGCGCGCTACGTATCCGCCCGACTTGGTGCAACCATGCCCACCATTTATGGGAGCAGCCGTTCCCGTCTTAAGCAAGGCAGAGCTCGAAGGTTCTGCATTCACCGAAGCTCACCTGCGCGGTTCACGGCCAATGGGTTGGCGTGCTGCGTCGAGTATTGCTGTGCAAGTAGGGCAGTTACTGCGCAGTGGTCAAAAATTTGTGTACGCCTATTACGACGGTGTTGACAAAATTGCACATGAACGCGGATTCGGTGAGTACTACAACGCAGAATTGCGCAACGCCGATCGAATAGTTGCAGATGTTGCTGAACAGTTGGTGCCAGGCTCGGTGTTGTTGGTTACCGCAGACCATGGTCAAGTGCATGTCGGGCAAAATACGCAGTCACCACATGCCGATGTGCTTGCACGCATCACGCACCAATCCGGTGAGGGACGGTTCCGTTGGTTGCATGCGAAGTCTGGTGCAGAACACGACTTATTAGCTGCAGCGAAACAGCATCACGCTCACGACGCATGGGTGGTGTCGCGCGACGAAGCATGTGAACAACATTGGTTCGGCAAACGCGTAACCGACGTAGCACGTAAACGACTTGGTGATGTTGCATTGGTTCCATTTACGGCCACAAGTTTTGATGAACCACTAGATTCCGGCTCGTATTCATTGGTGTGTCGACATGGGTCGCTCACCGATGCCGAAATTGATGTGCCTTTATTGGCAGTTGTACGCTGAGTTCGTAATGGCCGATTCGTTTACCCACTTACACGTTCACACCGAATTTTCGATGTTGGACGGAGCATCGCGTCTGGATGAATTGGTTGGCAAAGCTGCCGCCGAAGGTATGCCGGCACTTGGCATGACTGATCACGGCAACATGTATGGCGTTGTCGATTTTTATAAGCAGTGCAAAGAAAAAGGAATTAAGCCGATCATCGGTACCGAGGCGTACATGGCGCACGAGCATCGCTCGGAACGTCCTTCTCGTCGTGGTCGGATTGACGACTCGGGTGGTGAAACCGAAAGTGGGGGAAAGGTGTATTACCACCTCACCTTGCTCGCCGAAAACAACATCGGTTACAAGAACCTCATCAAATTGTCGAGCCTTGCATTCCTTGAGGGCTATTACTACCAGCCGCGAATGGACTGGGAACTTCTGCAGCGACACAGCGAAGGGATCATCGCAACGAGTGGATGTTTAGGTGGCCACGTGTTGCAGAAAATGATGAAGGGCGACATTTCTGGAGCGGAAACCGACGCCGGACGTTTGCAGGACATTTTCGGCAAGGACAATTTCTTTATCGAGATACAAGATCACGGAATTGCCGAGCAGCACCAAACCAATCCGCTGCTCATTGAATTAGCCAAGAAAATTGGTGCGCCGCTGTTGGCAACTAATGATACGCACTACACACATCGCGAAGACCATGAAGCTCACGACGCATTGTTGTGCGTGCAAACCGGCTGCACCATTGCAGACCCGAACCGTTTCAAGTTTGAAGGCACCGAGCACTATTTGAAGTCGGCGCAAGAAATGCGCTACTTGTTCCGCGAAGTTCCTGCTGCGTGCGATAACACGTTGTGGATTGCAGAGCGTGCCGAAATTGACATTCCGTTTGGTAACTCAGTGTTGCCTCACTTTCCCATTCCAGAGGGTTTTGCAGGCGATGGCGAATACCTTCGCGACCTTGCCTACAAGGGAGCACACGAACGCTGGGGTGAAAAGCTTCCCGATTCGGTAACGCAACGTCTTGACTATGAACTTGAAGTCATTGGCGGAATGGGATTCAGTTCGTACTTCCTCATTGTGTGGGACCTCATTCGTTATGCGCGTGAACAAGACATTCGTGTTGGTCCTGGTCGTGGTTCGGCTGCGGGCTGCGCAATTGCGTATTGCTTGCGCATCACCGACCTAGACCCCATTAAGTACGACCTCATCTTTGAGCGTTTCTTAAACCCAAGCCGAATTTCCATGCCCGACATCGACATGGACTTCGACTCGCGTTATCGCGATCAAATGATCCGCTATGCGGCCGACAAGTACGGACGCGATCACGTTGCGCAAATCATCACATTCGGAACGATTAAGGCTCGCAACGCTGTTCGCGATGCCGCGCGAGTTCTTGGCTATCCGTATCCACTCGGCGACAAAATCGCCAAGCTCATGCCGCCGCTAGTGATGGGACGTGACACGCCGTTGAAGTACTGCTTCGAAGAAGACGTGAAGCACAAGGCAGGATTTCAGGCCGCATCAGACCTGCGAGCACTATGCGAAATTGATCCCGATGTGAAACGCATCGTGCAAGTGGCTCGAGGTTTGGAAGGATTGAAGCGGTCGGTAGGTATTCACGCTGCAGCAGTGGTAATTACCAAAGAACCGCTTACCGAGTACTTGCCAATTCAGCGCAAGCCTGAACAGGGTCAAGCACCAGAAGACGCACCTGTAGTTACGCAGTATGAAATGCACGGCGTTGAAGACCTTGGTTTGTTGAAAATGGACATCCTTGGATTGCGCAACCTTGACGTGATTTCCGATGCCAACGCCATGATTCGCAAGACGCGCGATGAGCGATTCTCAATCGACACCATTCCCATGGACGATAAGCCAACGTATGAGTTGCTGTCGCGCGGAGACACCATTGGCGTGTTTCAGCTGGAGTCCTCGCAGATGCGTGCATTGTTGAGGTCGTTGATACCCGAACGGTTTGAGGATCTCTCTGCTGTCCTCGCGTTGTATCGCCCGGGTCCAATGAGTGCCAACATGCACAACGACTTTGCCGACTACAAAAACAGTCGCAAAAAGATTCAGTATTTCCACCCCGATGCTGCAGACGTTTTGGGGGACACCTTCGGACTCATGATTTACCAGGAGAGCCTGATGCGCGTGTCGCAGAAGTTTGCCGGCTTCTCCATGGCTGAAGCCGACAACTTGCGCAAAGCTTGCGGAAAAAAGATTCCCGAGAAGATGGAAGAGGCTCGTGGCAGTTTCGTCGCGGGGTGTGAGCAAACGGGTTATGGCGTAGACCTGGGTGAAGAACTCTTCGACACCATCGTGAAGTTTGCTGACTACGCATTCGCGAAGAGTCACGCGTATGGGTACGGGCTGATTTCGTATCAAACCGCATATCTCAAAGCGCATTATCCGGTGGAGTACATGGCGTGCTTGCTTACCAGCGTGAAAGCGAACTACGAAAAGGCGGCCGTGTATTTGTCGGATGCGCGAACCAGCGGCATCACGGTGTTGACGCCTGATATCAATCGCTCGGGCGTCAACTTCGAACCAGTTATCAACGGCGACGATCAGCAGATCACCTTCGGCCTCAGTGCTATTCGCAACGTTGGAGAGGGTCTCGTACGACAAATCATTGAGCATCGTGAGGTGCATGGAGCATTTGAGTCGTTCTACGACTTCGCGGAACGTGTTCCCGAACAAGCGTTGAATAAGCGCACAATTGAGTCGCTCATTAAAGCCGGAGCATTCGACAAGCTTGGGCACCCACGTAAGGGCTTGCTCATGGTATTCGAATCAATTATCGACAACACCATGGTGCGTCGTCGCGAGCGTGATCAAGGCGTGATGAGTCTGTTCGGCGATCTTGGCGACGAAACCGAAGGGTTCTCTGAGCGTCAAAATATTCCTGATCTGCAATTTGATAAGACCGAACAGCTGAAGTTTGAAAAAGAAATGCTCGGTCTGTATGTATCGGATCATCCGCTCATGGGAATTGAGGGAGCATTACGTCGTCGCGTTGACTGCTCCATTCCGGAAGCATTAGAGCGAGACGATGGTGCCTTTATGGTGATTGGTGGAATTGTTAACGGACTTGCGCGCAAATACACGCGTAAGGGCGATCAAATGGCAACCTTCCAATTGGAAGACTTGCAGGGTTCAGTTGAAGTCACGTTGTTTCCAAAAACGTTGCAAAAATTTGGCCATCAACTAGCCGACGACATTTTGGTTTCTGTGCGTGGGCGTCTAGACAAGCGAGACGACAGCAGGGTGGGGTTCATGGCAATGGACATCACCGTGTTGGAAGGTCTGCGTGCATTCCAAGACTCGCTGCATTTGAAGATTGCTGCTCAGGTGCTGTCTGAAGCCACCATTGAGTCGCTGAAGTCAACCCTGCTCGAGTACCCAGGAACATCTCCCGTGTATTTGCATCTTGGGCCAGAGAATGTGTTGCGACTGAGTTCTGAATTCAATGTCAACCTTGATCGGGCTATTGGCGTGTTGCGTACGGAGTTTGGCGAGAACGCCTATATCGAATAGCCAGTGCTTGAGTGGATAGGGCGGTGCAGTATTGGCCCGTCTCAAACCACATTTTTGCTGGCAGACTGTAGGTATGTCAGTTGAGGTTGAAACGCGTGATTGTGCGTCCCTTACCGATATCGAGATCGAAGAATTGGCAGCCATGGGCGGCTTTTTCTCACTAGAGGTAATCGCCAAGGCCAAAGAGGACTGGGTGCTGTTCACCAGTGCCAAAATAAGCGGCAAGGTTCATGGTTTCACATTTTCAACGCTTGAGCGCATCGGTGGAACTCCATGTGTATTGCTCGGCATGATGAGTGTGAAGCGCACGCCAAAGCGTGACGCGGTATTGAAGGGTTTGATGACCGAGGCCTATCACCGCGCACTCATGGCTTTCCCTGACGAAGATGTTGTAGTCGGTTCACGTTTTTTGAGCGCTGACGGACTTGAATCCTTCAAGGCGCTAACGGAAATGATTCCTCGCCCAGGTCATCGCGCAGTCGGTGAAGAGCGCGCATGGGGCAAGCGTCTTGCTCGCAGGTTTGGTGTGGAGTCAACCTACGACGAGCAGAGTTTCATCGTGAAGACAAATGGCCATAGCGGCTTTCTCGATCATGAATCGACAAAGCCTGAAAAAGTGAACCCCGAAGTTGCTGCGCAATTCAAGGGCGTAACAAAGGCCAAGGGTGGAGCACTCATCGTTCATGGTTGGACCATGGCAGAGTCACTTGCCAAGCTTGGCAAACTCGAAAAGCACTAACGGTTACCGCGGTGAAATTCACCGACCTTGTTCGTTCCCGTCGAATGACGCGGGCTTTTCTACCTGAACCAATTGGCAAAGATGTTTTGCATTCGCTTATCGACTTAGCTCTTCGCGCTCCTTCGGCTGGAAAAACGCAAGGCACGCATTTCGTAGTGCTCACAGGCGAAGATGTTGCCGCCTTTTGGAACGACACGCTGCCAAACGAAAAACGCACAACCTTTCGTTGGAAACATCTACTTGATGCACCCGTGATCATTCTTCCGTTTGTCGATCCACTTGCATATGTTGCTCGGTATGCCGAGGCTGACAAGGCAGCAACTGGGCTTGGTGAGGGCGTAGACGCATGGCCAACTCCGTATTGGACCGTTGATGGATCTTTTGCAGTCATGTCGATGTTGTTAGCAGCGCATGATGTCGAACTAGGCGCATTGTTCTTTGCAGTGTTTAACGGCGAGCAACAACTGCGCACTCGATTGGGTGTTCCCGAGCACATGCAGTTACTTGGCGCAATCGCCTTGGGCCATGCTGCGCAAGATGGTGAAAAGGGCAGAAGTTCTGTTCGTCCGCGAAAGCCGCTAGACGAAGCGATTCATCAATCTCGTTGGTAAATCGTTAGGCGAGCGCAATGCGTAATGTTTCCACTAACTCATCTGGCGATGTTGCTGGCTTCAAGCACGAATACTCTTTGCACACGTAGGCAGAGTTCTGATTTCGGTCGGTCCACAAGGGCGAGTCATACGCTTCGCCCCATGCGAGCACAATGGTTGGCAGCCAGCGCTTGCGGAGTTCGCGCAACATGTCGGGTTGATTTCCGGGTAGTGCAACTTCGGTAATTCCTGCGTGGCAAAGATGAACCGAGGCGAGCAAGTTGCCAAATGCAGACGGGGCGCTCGTTGCAATGCGTGCAAGAAGACGCAATATTTGTTCGGCATGGTGGGTGTAGCGGCTGTTGCCAGTTAGAGCGCCAAGTCGGTACAGCGCAAGAGCGGCTGTTGAATTAGCTGAAGGCGTTGCATTATCCATCACATCTTTCTGGCGAACGATGAGTTGTTCGCCGTTGTCTGGAGTAGTAAATAATCCGCCATTTCCGGCATCCCAGCACTGAGTGAGCATTTCGTCGGCTGCTTCTTGCGCGTAAGCAATCCAACGCGCTTGACCACTTGCTTCACCGAGTCGTGTGAACGCGTCAACCAGTTGGGCGAGGTCCGCTGCAAGCGCTCGGTGGCGTGCCTGTGGTGAGCCAGACTCTTGCCAGCTGCGGTGCCAGTTTCCTTGCGTGGTGCGTAGCTCGCGCACAAGAAATTCGCCATTGCGGATTGCTGCTTGTAGCCACTCTTGCGATTCAAAAAAGAAAGCAGCCTCGGAAAGCGTGGACAACATCATGGCGTTCCATTCGGTGAGTACCTTGTCGTCTAATAATGGACGCTTGCGAGTTTCCCGGTGCTGATACAAAAGTTTTCGTGCTTCTTCAACCGCAGGTGGACGGGAGAGGTTGCCACGGTGATGGAGTCGAGCAGGGATGTTTTTGCCTTCAAAGTTTCCTGAAGCAGTGATTTCATACCACTCAAGTGCTGCTTCGTGAAGTTGATCAGGCAGGACACTGATGAATTCGTCGCGACTCCATACATAGAAGTGTCCCTCGTGGCTGTGACCACTGTCGTCGAGCGAGTCGGCGTCTTCAGCACTAAAGAATCCACCGTCACGATGGGTGAGATCACGCAATACATATTCAATGGTTTCGCGCGCAACCTGTTTCCAAGTTTCGTTGCCGAACAGTATTCCTGCATGCATGTAGACGCGGGCAAGCAGTGCTTGGTCGTACAGCATTTTCTCAAAATGGGGGACGAGCCACATTTCATCCACGCTGTATCGCGAGAATCCGCCTCCAATGTGGTCGTACATGCCACCACTGGCCATGGCATCAAGCGATGTAG
>JBEGJW010000039.1:0-13427 GCA_041184445.1 Actinomycetota bacterium
GGCAAGAAGATTGCCATTCAGGGTTACGGACAAGTTGGTTCATGGGCTGCGCGACTTGCTGCAGCGCGTGGAGCGCTCATCGTTGGACTTTCCGACGTAGGTGGAACTATCCACTCAGCTGGCGGGCTCGACCTTGCAGCAATCGATAAAGCATTCCGAGAAGGAGCACGAAGTGTGTGCGACACCGGAGTAGGTGAAGTGGTTGCACGAGGTGTAGCTGGCTCAACTGCTGTATTTGCACTTGACTGCGACATCGTCATGCCATGTGCACTTGGAGACGCCGTTGGCGAAGAAGAAGCGAACAACATGAAAGCCCAGTTGGTCGTGGAAGGCGCAAACGGACCGCTCACTCCTTCTGCCGACCTCATCTTGGCCGACAAAGGCGTCATTATTATTCCCGATGTGTACGCAAACGCCGGTGGCGTTACTTGTTCATACCTTGAGCAGTGTCAGAACTTCGCTCACTTAACGTGGGACGAAGACGAAGTGAATGCACGAGTGATCGACCTCATGCGCGCTGCGTTTGAACGCTTCTACGCATTCGCTCAAGAATCAAAGTTGCCGAACAGGCTCGCTGCCTCGGTGCTTGGTGTGAAGACCATTGCAGACGCACACCGTATGCGTGGCCTGCACCCATAAGCCAGAAATGAAAAAGGCGGGGTGCCGAAGCACCCCGCCCAATTCGTACAGAACTGAACTAAATCAGTTTCCACCTTCGTTGAGGGTGACTGTTGCAGGAGCAAATGATTCGCCCTTGTAGTCAACTCCCAAACCATCGAGGATCGCGTATGCAGCGGTCACGATGTCGTTGGTGTATGCACCTTCGGTTGGTGCTGCAGTAAGAACAGTTGAACCTTCAAGGTTCTTGGTTCCCTGTGCAAGCGTTACGGTGCGGTCCCAAGCAGCTGCATCAATCATGCCTGCGCCCATAGGTGCTGGCCAGATCAACTTGCTTACTTCGTTCATCTGCCACAACTGGTGGCTTGCACCCAAGGTTGAACCCTTAGCTACAACGATGTCACGGCAAGCTTCAGCGTTGTCGCGGCAGAATGCCCAACCCTGAATTGATGCTGCAACGAACTTCGCATTTGCCCAGATTGCGTCCTGCAACATTCCAACGCCTTCAGTTTCGTACGAAACGACGTTGAGGTCTTCTGGTGTGTACAACGCATTGGTTGCTGGGTTCATGGTTTCAAGAACCTGTGCGTACTCGTTGTAGGTCATTGCTTCTGCAGCATCGATGTCGCCTGCGAGCAAGCCTGACATGTCGAATTGCTGTTGAACCAATGAAACATCCTTGGCAGGATCCAATCCGGCCTTGGTGAGTGCCGCGAAGATTTCGAACTCGTTGCCGAAGCCCCAGTTACCAATCTTCTTGCCCTTGAAATCTGCAGCAGTTGCGATGTTCTTGTCCTTGAACGAAACCTGCAACGTTCCTGAACGCTGGAAGATTTGTGCAATGTCGACAATATTCGCGCCAGCTTCGCGTGATGCGAGAGCCTTTGGTACCCATGAGAGTGCGAAGTCCACTGCGCCGTCAGCAAGTTGCTGCTGCGGAACGATGTCAACTCCACCTTCAACGATGGTTACGTCTAGACACTGAGCTGCATAGAAGCCCTGGTCTACTGCTGCGAAATAGCCAGCAAATTGTGCTTGTGTAACCCACTGCAACTGCAACTTGACAGGTGTTGTGGTTTCACATGCTGCTGTTGTGTCACTTGTGCTGCTGCTTGAACCGCCGCATGCTGCGACGACCAAAGACAAGGCAGCAAAGCCCGCAACAGCGAGTTTGATTCCTGATTTCCTCATTATTTTGGTACTCCCCCGAGAGCCTGAGCTCTCTACTTGTTTGTGTTATTTGTGGCTCCGGCGCCTCGGGAGGCGACGTTCTCCAGCACTACGGAGACTAGGTAAAAGGCTAATCCAAGTAAACATGCCCCTAGGACATAAGCCCAGGCTGCAGCATTCTTGGAATTAGCGATATTGCTAGTAATTCGGCTTCCCAGACCATTCTGGGAACCACCGAAATATTCGGAAACAAACGACGTAATTACCGCCGCTGGAGCCGAAATCTTGAGTGCCGTAAAGAGGTATGGAACCGCATTTGGCACACGAACTTTACGCAGAATTTCAACATCGCTTGCGGCGTACGAATGCATGATTTCAAGGTGAGTGGTTTTCACCTGTGTTAATCCCTTTGCCACGTTTACCAACACGATGAAATACACCACGAGGCTCACCATGATGCGACGCGGAATTTCGCTCGTTATTGAATACATGTTGTTGAGCACAGCAACCAAAACGAAAATTGGAATTGCATTTAACGCAATTGCAAGCGGTGTAATGAGCGAACTGAGGAATCGAAATCTGCTGAGGATGAAGCTCATCGCTACACCAAACACGGTACCCGCAATGAGACCAACCAGTGCATTCATGCCAGACACTGATGCCGCTTCCCAAATTCGTGAAGCATTTTCAAAAAACTGACTCACGATTTTTGATGGTGGCGCAAGAAAGTATGGCTTTAGGTGAAAGAACTTGACCGCACCTTCCCAGAACGCCAAAAAGCCAACGCCAAATACAAACGGCACGGCAATATTGCGAAGGCGATTAACAAACGTCATGATCAGCGATCTTCAACTCCGCGTACAGCGCCTGCGTTTGCATGATCTGCATGTGTGCCACGAAGCGCCTCACGGACGGCAGTAATTCCAGAAAAGAAATTTTCCGCTGCGCGAGTGTCTTCACTTCGATTGGCACCGAGGTTCACATTCACCACTTCGGTGATCCGACCAGGTCGCGGTGACATCACCACAACCCGATTCGACAGATACACCGCTTCTGGAATGGAGTGCGTAACAAACACGACGGTCGTCTTTGTTTCTGCACAAATACGCAACAATTCGCCTTGCATATATTCGCGGGTCATTTCGTCAAGTGCCCCAAATGGTTCGTCCATCAACAACAGCGGAGGATGCGCGGCGAGTGCGCGAGCAATAGCGATGCGCTGTTGCATGCCGCCCGACAGTTGCCACGGCATGAGGTCGGCAAACTCTGGAAGTTTTACGAGCTCAAGCATTTCCTGCGCACGTGAAGCACGCTTTTCTTTGTCCCAACCTTTTAGCTCAAGTGGGAGCTCGATATTTTTTGCAACAGAGCGCCAGTCAAACAATCCCGCTTGCTGGAACGCCATTCCGTAATCCTGATCAAGACGAGACTGCGCTGCGGTTTTGCCATTTACAGTTACTGCGCCGGTAGTTGGTTCGAGCAAGTTGGCGATGAGGCGCAGCAACGTTGACTTGCCGCAACCCGATGGACCGATGAGCGATACAAATTCGCCCGGCTCGACAGTCAAGTTCACATCAACAAGTGCATCCACTTGCTTCGGTGTCCCCTGATTGAATATTTTGCTTACTCCCGCAACATGAACTGCGCTCATGTGGTGGTCTCCTTTGGTCGGTTACGCATCAACAACACATCTGCAAGGGTTACAAGTCCAGCCATTGCAAGACCTAGTCCTGCGGCGCCGAAAACTGCGGTAAAGACTTTTGCCGGATCGCCCGTTGCTTGGCGGGCGTACTCAATAATCAAGCGACCAATTCCGCCTTTAAGTCCAGTTGAAATTTCAGCAACGACAACACCGATAACTGAACCTGACGCACCCAACTTGAACGCAGGAACCATGTAGGGAATTGCCGCTGGAAATCGCAGTTTGAACAGTGTTTGCTTCCACGACGCTGCATAGCTGTCCATAAGTTCGAGTGACGCTGCTGGTGCACTCTTCAAACCACGCAATGTGCCTACGGCAATCGGGAAGAAGGCCAGGAACGCACCGAGCACCGAAGCGGAAAGCCAACGCGGCCACGTAAAACCAAAAATATGCAACTTGCCGCCCCACGACACCACGAGTGGAGCAAGAGCAATCAGCGGAACGGTTTGTGAAACAACCAAATACGGAAGCAAACCGCGCTCCATAGTTTTAAATCTCGTCATCAAAGCTGCAAGTGCAACGCCGATTGATGATCCAATTACGAATCCAACCAGTGCAAGGCGGAATGAAAACCACGCACCCTGCACTACCACCATCCAAATTTGACGTGAATGTGGACCGCGCATTTCAGGTTCTGCATAGCGACTGAGCATTTCCCAGAGGTGAGGCATTGCAGTGTCATTCGAGCGCGGAAGTATTGCGACTCCAAACAGCTTGCCGCCCTTTTCAGGCCCAACTACTTTGTACAACTCCCACAGCACTGCCACGAGCGCTACCGACACAAGAAACATTCCTGTGCGATATGCAGCCCGTCGCAGTTGTTTGTTCATTGTTTAGCTTTGCCCAAATCCTGAATTGCTGGAATGATTTTTTCGCCGTACGCCTCAAGCGTTTCTTCCTTGCCATCGTGCTGCAAGTACACCGCGAATTGATCGACGCCCATTTCCTTAAGTTCCTTAAGGCGACGAATATGTTCGTCTGCATTTCCAAGAATGCAGAATCGATCAATAATTTCGTCTGGCACAAACGTGGTGTGGCTATTGCCCGTACGTCCATGTTCGTTGTAGTCGTAACCTTGGCGGTTCTTGATGTAGTCCGTAAGCGCTTTTGGAACTGACGAATTTTCGCCGTAACGCTCCACGATGTCGGCAACGTGGTTACCTACCATTCCACCGAACCAACGAGTTTGATCTCGCATGTACGGAATGTCATCTCCAACATATGCAGGTGCAGCTACGCAGATCTTCACACTCTTTGGGTCACGTCCCGCAGCTTCTGCTGCGTTACGAACTGCTTTAATGGTCCATTCAGCAATACTCAAGTCGGCAAGTTGCAAAATGAAACCATCGGCAACTTCACCGGTAAGTGCAAGTGCTTTGGGACCATATGCAGCAACCCACACTTCGAGTTCGCTCTTTGATGCCCAAGGGAAACGAATGGTTGAACCGTTGTAATCGACTGCTCGACCACATCCAAGTTCACGAATGACATGCACGCTCTCGCGCAAAGTTGCAAGCGTGGTTGGCTTGCCATTGGTTACACGAACAGCTGAGTCACCACGGCCAATTCCACATACGGTGCGATTGCCGTACATTTCATTGAGCGTTGCATACGTACTTGCGGTCACTGTCCAGTCACGCGTTGCAGGGTTGGTCACCATTGGCCCAACAATGACGTTGCGAGTTTCGGCCAAAATCTGACTGAAAATCACATACGGCTCCTGCCACAAAATGTGACTGTCAAATGTCCAAACATGCGAAAAGCCGAACATTTCGGCTTTCTTTGCTAGATCCACTACGCGCGATGATGGCGGAGTGGTTTGCAATACAACACCGATGTCCATTGCTCTCCCCTTGCTTATATAGACGTGTGATTAACGGTTTTGTGGGAATCCCAAGTTGACCGACGAAGTACGTGGGTCTGGCCAACGCGAGGTAACCACTTTGCCGCGGGTAAAGAAGTTGATTCCTTCTGGTCCGTACATGTGTTGGTCGCCGAACAGCGATGCTTTCCAACCACCAAATGAGTAGTACGACACAGGAACAGGGATTGGCACGTTGATGCCAACCATTCCCACCTGAACGTCAAATTGGAACT
Organism: Actinomycetota bacterium; assembly: GCA_041184445.1. Lineage (GTDB taxonomy): Bacteria > Actinomycetota > Acidimicrobiia > Acidimicrobiales > Ilumatobacteraceae > UBA3006. Next base: position 5,588 of record JBEGJW010000039.1, read on the forward strand.
GGCGAGCAACGCCACCGTCACGGGTGAAGATTGCCGTGCCGTTACCGAACTGGTTCGCGTTGATGGTGTCGAGACCTTCTTGGTAGCTCTTCACGCGCATAACGGTAAGAACTGGTCCGAAGATTTCTTCGTCGTAGCACTTCATGCCTGGCTTCACGTTGTCGATAAGACTTGGGTTCAAGAAGAAACCAGCATCTTTTGCTTTGTCGGTTCCATCAACCACAACTTTTGCGCCTTCAGCATTTGCATTCGTTACAAAGCTTGCAACCTTGTCGCGGTGTTCGCGGCTGATGAGTGGTCCCATCTCGGCTGCTGGATCGGTTCCTGGTCCAACTTTGATATTTGGAATGCGTGACTTCAACTTGTCAACGAGTGCGTCAGCAATGGAGTCCACTGCAAGCACAACTGAAACAGCCATACAACGCTCGCCAGCCGAACCATATGCTGCAGAAACTGCAGCATCTGCCGCCATGTCGAGGTCTGCGTCTGGGAGCACCAACATGTGGTTCTTTGCGCCACCAAGTGCCTGAACACGCTTTCCGTTCTTGGTACCAGTTTCGTAAACGTACTTCGCAATTGGTGTTGAACCAACGAACGAAACCGACTGAACATCTTTGTGTTCAAGCAAACGATCAACAGAAACTTTGTCGCCGTGCAACACGGTGAACACACCATCTGGCAATCCAGCTTGACGCAACAAGTCTGCAACGAACATTGCTGCAGAGGGATCTTTTTCTGATGGCTTCAAAATGAAAGTGTTTCCACACATGATTGCGTTGGCAAACATCCACATTGGCACCATGGCTGGGAAGTTGAACGGAGTGATACCTGCAACAACACCAAGAGGCTGACGAATTGAATACACATCAACACCGCCAGAAGCCTGCTCTGAATATCCACCCTTCAACATGGCTGGAATACCGCAAGCAAACTCGATGTTTTCGAGGCCGCGAGCAATTTCACCCATTGCATCGCTTGGCACTTTTCCGTGCTCTAGCGAAACGATATTGGCAAGCTCTTTGCGATTTGCGTCAATAAGTTCACGCATGCGGAACATGATTTCTGCACGACGCGACAAGTTGGATGCACGCCAAGTAACGAATGCTTCCTTTGCATTAGCAACAGCTGCATCAACTTCAGCTACTGATGCAAGGTCAACTTCAGCCTGCACTTCTCCTGTGGCTGGGTTGTATACCTTGCCTACGTTTCCTGATGTTCCGGCTACAACCTTGTTGTTGACCCAATGGCTAATGCGTTGCATGTCTCTCCTGATTGTTTTTGTTAGAGGGGTTATTGAATTAATTGAGGTACTGGCACAGGTCGCGCTTAATGAACTTGCCGTGACCCTTCTTGCCCTTAAAGGTGTCGTTTTCGACAACGACCATTCCACGTGACAACACGGTGTCTACCTTGCCGTCCACTTTGAAACCTTCCCACGAAGAGTGGTCCATGTTCATGTGGTGCTTGTCGTTAATACCGATCTTGGTTTTACCGTTTGGATCCCATACCAAAATGTCGGCGTCTGATCCTGGAGCAATGATGCCCTTCTTCGGATACATGCCGAACATGCGGGCTGGTGATGTGCTGCAGGTTTCCACCCAACGCTCGAGTGAAATTTCACCTTGCACAACGCCCTGGTAAATCAGTTCCATGCGGTGTTCAACTGAGCCCATTCCGTTTGGAATCTTGGAGAAGTTGCCGATGCCAAGTTCTTTTTGATCCTTCATGCAGAACGGACAATGGTCGGTTGACACCACTGCAAGTTCATTCATGCGCAAACCCTTCCATAGGTCTGCATGGTGATTGTGCTTGTCGTGCTTACTGCGAATTGGTGGCGAGCACACATACTTCGCACCTTCGAACCCTGGCTGCGCCAAGTGATCTTCAAGTGTCATGTACAAGTACTGCGGGCATGTTTCCGCAAACACGTTCAAACCTTCGTGACGTGCTTCGGCAAGTGCATTCAGAGCTTCAGAAGCCGACATGTGCACGATGTACAACGGCACGTTGCCTGCAACTTTTGACAACACGATTGCTCGGCTGGTTGCTTCACCTTCCAACAAACTTGGGCGGCTGTAGCTGTGATACTTCGGATCGGTTTCGCCACGAGCGATGTGCTGCTGCACCAACACGTCAATTGCAATGCCATTTTCAGCGTGCATCATGATGGTTGAACCATTGCTACTCGCCTGCTGCATCGCGCGCAGGATTTGACCGTCATCGCTGTAGAAAACACCTGGGTAAGCCATGAACAACTTGAAGGATGTGATTCCTTCGTTCTTTACCAAATAGTCCATGTCGGCAAGAGCTTGCTCGTCAATGCCACCAATGATCTGGTGGAATGCATAGTCAATTGAACAATTGCCTTCGGCTTTTTTGTGCCATGTTTTCAACGATTCTTGAACGTTTTCGCCATATCGCTGCACTGCAAAGTCGACAATGGTGGTGACTCCACCCCATGCTGCTGCATTGGTACCAGTTTCAAACGTGTCACTCGCATTGGTGCCGCCGAAAGGCAACTCCATGTGCGTGTGCACATCGATACCACCAGGAACTACAAACTTTCCTGTTGCATCTATGACTTTGTCGGCAGTGATGTTGAGAGCTTCAACCTGACCCGGTTCAAGCAATGCGCTAATGGTGTCACCTTCGATCAACACATCGACACGATGTCGACCTGTTGGGCTAACGACGGTTCCGTTCTTGATCAGTGTGCGTGCCATGTTTCCCCCAATGACTCGAAGTGTTCTTTAGCGTTCTGAAATTTCGTGGTAAGCGTCTGGACGACGGTCGCGGTAGAACGGCCAACGATCGCGCACCATGCGGATCTTGTCCATATCCAAGTCGCGAACGATAAGTTCGTGCTTAAACGCGTCGCCGACTTCACCGACGAATTTGCCTTCTGGGTCTACGAAGTAACTCTGACCGTAGAAGTCATTGGTGCCCATGTCTTTTTCAATACCAACGCGGTTAATTGCCCCGACGTAATACATATTGGCAACAGCCGATGCTGGTTGCTCCACACGCCAGATGTATTCAGACAAACCACGGCTTGTGGCCGATGGGTTGAACACAATCTCTGCGCCATTAAGTCCAAGTGCGCGCCAACCTTCTGGGAAGTGGCGGTCATAACAGATGTACACGCCAACTTTGCCAACTGCAGTATCAAACACTGGGTAGCCATGTGTACCAGGTGTGAAGTAGTACTTCTCCCAGAAACCAGGAACCTGCGGGATGTGCTGTTTACGGTACTTGCCCAAATAACGACCGTCGGCGTCGATTACCGCTGCGGTGTTGTAATACAGACCTGGCTGAACAATTTCGTACATTGGCAACACCAGCACCATGTTCAATTCTTTTGCGAGAGCCTGGAATCGCTTGGTGGTTGGGCCGTCTGGAATTGGCTCGGTGTATGAAAAGTACTTTGGGTCCTGTTCTTGACAGAAGTATGGACCATAAAACAATTCTTGGAAGCACATAATCTGTGCGCCTTGCTTTGCGGCTTCACGGGCTGCTGCCTCGTGCTTATCGATCATCGATTCTTTGTCGCCAGTCCAGTCGGTCTGCAACAACGCTGCCTTTACGATTCTTGCCATGATGGCTCTCCCCTTTGAATGCCTACGTAAGGGAATTCAGGCTAGTAGCCCCCACCCCAAACGGTAAAGCCCCCGAGGGTGAAGTTGCTTATGCCGAAACAGTGGAGCGGCGGGCTGGCAGAAACTTCAGGGCAAACAAGGCCCCTGCAATTGCAACGCCAGCACCTGTGAAACAGGCCGTGTGAAACCCGTGCATGAAGGCCTCGCTCACGGCTTGGCGCACTGCATCTGCCGCTTCCGGCGTTGGAGCTCGTTCCGCAACGGCAAAGCCTGCCCCGGCAGATTCCTTGGCAATTGCCACTGCTTCAGCAGGCAGGTTGAACCTGGTTAGCAGTTCGCCGAGTTTTGGTCCGTACAACGATGCAAATACCGAACCGCTAATCGCCACACCGAGTGTGCCACCAACTTCACGACTCACGTCGTTTACTGCAGAACCAACGCCAGCTTTTTCACGTGGCAACTCACCCATCACCGCATCAGTTGCAGGCGAAGTAACGAGCGCAAGTCCATTAGCAAGGAACAACATGCTGATGATCACCGGCCCCCAATAGGCCGTTTGTGCTTCACAGAACCCAATGATGATGAGACCAATAGCCATATTGGTCAAACCAATAGACACAATTCGCTTTGTTCCAAACTTCAAAGCAAGTCGCGCAGCAATTGGGGCGGTTACTCCAGCACCAACAGCGAACGGCAGCGTGTGTACGCCTGCAGACAATGTGCTGTAGCCGCGAACAAACTGGAAGTACTGCGTAACTAAGAATGTGAACCCAAACAAAACGAAGAATGCAATTCCAATTGATCCCGTTGCTGCAGAAAGTCGCGCGTTTCGAAACACACGCACATCGAGCAATGGTTCGTTCGTTGAGAGTTCGCGCTTAACAAATGCTGCAAGCAATAACAATGCACCAGCAAACGATGCAAGCGTTTCAACACTCGTCCATCCGCGATGTGGTCCTTCAATAACCGTGTACACCAGCAAGCCAACCATGCCAATTGACAAAGCAAGGCCTGGGAAATCAAGTCTGTGTGGGTTCGGGTCTTTTGATGTCGGAATAAACACCGCACCGAGCACGAGAGCGATGATCACGATAGGAACGTTGACGAGGAACACGGAGCCCCAATAGAAGTGCTCAAGAAGGAAGCCACCTGAAATTGGACCGAATGCAACTGCCATTCCCGAAACCGCCGACCAAACGCCAATAGCTTTTGCGCGTTCAATTGGATCGCGAAATACGTCGATGAGAATTGCAAGTGTTGCTGGAAATACCGCTGCTGCTCCAATACCCATCGTGCCGCGAGCGATGATCAATGTTGCCGTTGATGTTGCGAACGATGCCCACACAGAACACGCCATGAAAACGATAAGTCCAACTTGCATTGCACCTTTGCGTCCAAAGCGATCGCCGATGCCACCGAATGCCAAGAGCAAACACGAAAACACCAGTGCATATGAATCAACGATCCATTGCAACCCACTGGTTGATGCACCCAGTTCGCGCGACAATGTTGGAAGTGCAACGTTGATGATGAGGTTGTCCACCACCACCATGAACAAGCTGATGCAGAGCACCAGCAAGATGATCCAGCGGCGGTCGTGAATTTTGGAGTCTGGGTGCGTATTCATACTTGACAGTGTCTAGTACTAAAACTAGATAGTGTCAAGTTATGGCTCCGGTTAAATCAGACGCCCTGCGCAGAGTGGTCCTCGATGCTGCTCTGGTTATTTCCGCAAACGCTGGGCCAGACGCGCTTTCCCTGCGGGAAGTCGCGCGTGAAGCTGGTGTTTCACACCAAGCCCCGTACCACCACTTCGGCGACAGAGCGGGAATTTTTGCGGCAATTTCGGAAGAGGGATATGCAGAACTCGGCGATGCCCTATTGCACAGCCGAACTCATGGCGCAACATCAATGTGTGAGGCCTACGTGCATTTTGCACTGCAACATAAAGGTCACTTTCGCGTGATGTTTAGAAATGACTTGTGCAATGTTGGCAATTACCCAGGCGCTCTTGTTCAAGCCGATAGAGCATTCAGCATTTTGCTTGACGAAGTAACTGCTTTGCTCGGTAAAGATGCATCGCTTAATGAAGCCAAAGCCCAAGCCACCTATATGTGGTCAGTTGCACACGGATTAGCAACTCTGCTCATCGATGGTCCACTTGAAAAGAAACTTGGTGGAATTAAGGATGTGAATTCGCTTGTCAAACAAGTCGCGCAACTTGCATCTGCATCAATTCATGTTTGATGAGTTATGGCGCAATAGTTACCCAGCCGGACCACGTTTTTGTCGTAGTTACTGACGAGAGACTTAACGGCTGATAGCTCACCACCACCAAATACTTTCCACCCGCGGGAAGAATGCCTTGGGCGGTTCCTACAGTTTTGGATTTTCCATCATTTGTCAATGTCCATGAAAACTGAGCGCCCTTTAATGGTGTCTGCGATGCAGCAACCGGTTCGGCCAAAGTCCATTGAACACTTCCCCGAATGTTTCCCTTTATTGGCATTGAAAGTTTTCGTAGACCAACTTTGAGACCAGAAATAGTAATTGAAGTTGCAGAATCAGTGCCAAACGATGAAGGCAACGTAAACCTCGAAACTTTTGCAGCAGCGGTTTTTACCCCAACTCCAAATGCCCACCACGATGGCATTGACTCACTTGAGATATGTCCGTCTGAAAACTGAACACTCCAATTCGCCGCATACCAACCAGGAGCACTTGAAAGCAAGGCGGCGCTAATGATTGTTCCATCAGTGGCGGGCGCTGCCGACATCTTTGCCGCAATGTTTTGACCATTGCTATTCCATACACGAATGTAATCGTCGCTTGCATTGCCAATTCCTTCATCGAGCACAAGTAACGAAATACTCGCTGGCATTTTTGTGACAATTTGATTTTCGCTAGGCGTGCGTGCCCCTACCGGCGAATGGGCATGCGCAACAGCTGTTGCACCAACAAGAAAACTTCCTGCCAGTGCAATAGCTGTTACGAATTTGAGCTTTCCGATAAATGAACTACCTAACATCATGCAAGATCTGCTGCGACTGCATTCTTTCCGAAGTACAAGCGAATTTGTGAACCTGCGTGCAGCTTCCATGCCTTATTTACTGTTACAGATTTTCCAAACTCACCGCTTGCATTCAATTTTCCACTTGCAATGATTTTCCCGCTCGAATTCTGAACTGTAAATGCAGCGCCAGCATTAATTGGCGAGGCATCTATTACGACGTCAAGCTTCTTAGCTTGTGGTCGCAGTGTTGCAGTAAGTGCGCCTTGTAGTCGAGCTGTTGCTGGGTTAACTCCAGTTGGGTCGTAGCAATATGTCTCAGCGGTCGCTGCCGAAACCGTCGGCGCATTGCCCAAAATTTCAATCACGTTTGCTGCAGCGTTGCTTGTGCCGATTACCAAACTTGGTGTGTTGCCTTTAGTTGTCCAGTTATCAAAGAGAACTTCTTCAATTTGATCATTTGCAGTGCACTTTGCATCAGTAGCCGAAGTGGCTGCTGCAGGAACTGAACCATCAGCCTGCACTCCAACACCTTGTCCTGCTACATCGCAATACTGCATAGTTGGGAAGTAAATCTTCGCGCCAGTGGCAGTGTCGCTATTACCACTCGATGCAGTATTCGCTGACTTCACTGCAGCAAGTGTTGGAAGTTTCACCAAAATGGAAAAGAATTGTGAATCCTTTGCAGCCCAACCGTTGTTTACTGCTGGCAGGGCAAAATTCGAATATTCGATCGAATCAACTCGATATGCGGCTGCATTGGTTGGATCAACCACTCTGTTGATTTTGGCGGTGTAACCCTGACCATTCAGAACTTTTGGATCGCTCAAAATAAATTGCCCAGCGGCGTTTCGCGGCATGTTTACAACTAAACGCGTAGTGGTGTACGCGCCACTTGGATTTTCTGTAGTTCGAGGTCCAGCACATCCGTGACCTGGCGCGAATGCAACCTCGTAAGTTGTCGCACCATCCGCATTGATCGCTATTCCCGTCATGCCTGCTACGTAAACGGATACGTGTGCACTTGCCGAGTTAGACATTCCTAACACTGAACCAATAAGCGCTACTGCACATGTCAGTCGTAAAAATCGTTTCATGAGTTCTCCATATTTTGAGGGTCACCGATACAGACACCCTCAATGCATGAAAAGTTCCACTGTTAGAATAAAAAAGTGGCCCGCAGACAAATTGACCCTTTTGAGGCATTTGTCAATGACAACATGACCTCGGTGAC
>JBEGJW010000040.1:0-12590 GCA_041184445.1 Actinomycetota bacterium
ATTTGCGGGTGTAGCTCAATGGCTAGAGTTCCAGCCTTCCAAGCTGGCTATGCGGGTTCGATTCCCGTCACCCGCTCCATTACGGTTACCTCATGTCACAGGTAACCACTCTCACCACTCCTTCCGGCTCATTGCGAGGAAATACGCGCCAAGACGGCGGATGCGAATTTCTTGGCATTCGTTTTGCACATGCCGATCGCCTCGCTCCTCCGCGTGACATCACTTCATGGGATGGCGAACTAGACGCGACGAAGTTCGGCCCGATCTGCCCACAAGTGCCTGGAATGTTGGAAGCAATGCTGGGCTTCGACGGCTCCAACATGTCAGAAGATTGCTTGAACCTCAATGTGTTCACACGCAATGCGCCAATTGGTTCGACGAAACTCCCTGTGCTCGTGTGGATTCACGGTGGCGCGTACACCAATGGTGCAGGTTCAATTCCTTGGTATCACGGAAGTGCACTTGCATCACGTGGCGCAGTGGTGGTCACCATCAACTACCGACTCGGATCATTCGGATTCCTCGGCGAAGGCAATTACGGAACACTTGACATGATTTCTGCGCTTCGTTGGGTGCAACGCAATATTGCAGCGTTTGATGGCGATGCAAACAACGTGACCATCTTTGGTGAATCTGCTGGTGGTTCGGCAGTGGTGTCACTCATGAGCAGCCCAGAAGCCAAGGGTTTGTTCCACAAAGTATGGGCGATGAGTCCAAGCATCGGTCAATTACGAACGTTGCCACGAGCTCAGGAATTGCAAACGCAGTTTTTAGAACTTGCCAAAGTTTCTTCAATTGATGCAGTGCGCGCAATGCCGCTAGACGACATGTTGGCTGCACAAGCAAAACAAATGGCTCTGCCTGCCGCGAACTTCGATTTCTACACACCAACTGCTGGTGGAGAGGCGTTGCCGTTTGACATTCTGAGCGCAGCTGCACAGTCGCAGCTCCCACTTGTGCTCGGGTCGAATCACGACGAAGACCGATTGTGGTCTGCTCTTGACCCATTGCAGGCCAATTTTGACCAGCACGACTGGGAACGAGTAAGCGGCGAAGTGTTCGGAGATCATGCAGCTGCTGCTCGATCCGCATATGAAAAACTGCGACCAACGGAATCCCCGAAGCAACTCATTTCATCAGTTCGAACAGACACGTCATTTCGTCAGCGCGCACAACGACTTGCCGAGCAACATGCGGGCCACAACAATCCAACGTGGATGTATTGGTTCACGTGGGCAACTCCAGCATTTGACGGAATACTTGGTAGCTGTCACGCACTTGATGTTCCTTTTGCATTCGACAACTTAAGCGCACCGGGAACCGACATGCTGACCGGAGACGGCAGTGAGCGTGCGGGAATTGCTGCTCGCTTTGCAGACGAGATTGCACAATTCGCCACCACCTCGCGACCAACTTGGCCAGCATTTGATACGACGAATCGCAAAACTTTGGAAATCAATGCTGAATTTGTGGTACTCAGCGATCCAGAAAAAGAAATTCGCGAAATTTTTCAGTCGCTCTGATTTCAATATATATATATATTGAGGGACAGAACTATTCCGATGCATATATACAACAAAAAGTTCGGAGTTAGCACTCATATGTAGCGGACTATTGTCCGTGGACTGTCAGTCAGTAGAAAATGAGTGACGCGTGACATATACATAGAAGTCGTGAATATTTCGCAGAACCTCGGACTCAATATTCGCGCCCGCCGCAAAGAACTTGCGATCAGCCAAGAAGAACTTGCCCGACGATGCAACGTTGATCGCTCGTACATGGGACAAATTGAACGAGGAAACGCGAACCCTTCTCTGGCCGTTATCGACGCGGTTGCCTTCGCCCTTGCCCTGACCGCCTCCGAGCTCCTCCGCGAATATCACGCCATCACCACCAAACCCCCGCGCAAGAAGCTCAAGTAACCCCCGAAAAAGCGTTGAATGGAGAGCCCACTGTCGCTCTAGCCCTTATTTCGCCTACGCTTGTGAGCCTTGACTACCAACGCATCGCTCCCCGAACTTGAGGCCATCGTCCGCCAATTTGCCGGCGTTGAAGGCGGCATGCTGCCTGCACTGCATGCTGTGCAGCACCACGCCAGATATATCAGCAAAGATCTCATCCCTGTTTTCGCCGACGTATTTAATGTCACGGTTTCTGAAGTCCATGGCGTCATCACCTTCTACAAAGACTTCCGCACAGAAGAACCAGCTGGCCCAATCGTGCAAGTGTGTCGCGCGGAGGCTTGTCAGTCGCGTGGCGGTCGCGATGTATGGGACCGCGCTCTCCTTTCAGGTGATGGTAAGAAAGTTGTTGTTGAAGAAGTGTTCTGCTTGGGTCATTGCGCACTCGGACCTGCAGTTTCTGTTGATGGTCGACTTATTGGTGGCGTAAACGAAACTTCAATTGAAACCATTATTGGTGATGCAATTGCCAAACGAATTCCTGAACCATCTATTGACACCACTGGCGAAGGCGTCACGGTGTACGTGCCGCGCGATGCAGCATCACGCGCCGCTGGTGCAGACGACGTTGCTGCAGCATTTGCAAAACAAAAGGGTGTACGTGTTGTTCGCAACGGCTCGTGGGGAATGCTGTGGCTCGAGCCAATGATCGAAGTGGTTACCAAGGAAGGCCGCATTGCATACGGACCAGTACTAGTTGACGACGTTCCAAGTTTGCTCAGCGCCGATGTTCTCAATGGTGGCGCTCACCCACTGCGACTTGGTCTCACCACCGAACTTCCGTGGATCAAACGGCAACAACGTGTGACCTACCAGCGCGTTGGTGTTGTTGACCCTCGCTCTGCGCAGGATTACGAAGCCAACGGTGGCGTTAAAGGTTTGAAGCGTGCGCTTGCAATGACCCCAAGCGATGTGGTTACCGAAGTAACCGACAGTGGACTTCGCGGTCGCGGTGGTGCAGCATTCCCTACAGGAATTAAGTGGCGCACCGTGCTTGAAGCACCTGGCACAACCAAGTACATCGTGTGCAACGCAGACGAAGGCGACAGCGGAACATTTGCCGACCGCATGCTCATGGAAGGCGATCCGTTCATGCTGCTTGAAGGCATGACCATTGCTGGTTGGGCTGTAGGCGCAAACACTGGCTATATATACGTACGCAGCGAATACCCAGAAGCAATTGAAGCGTTGAACAAAGCAGTCGATGCAGCAACCGAGCAAGGTTGGCTTGGCGACAATGTGTTGGGTTCTGGTTTCGCATTCACTATTCACGTTCGTGTTGGTGCAGGTGCATACATTTGCGGCGAAGAAACCGCATTGCTCGAAAGCCTTGAAGGCAAGCGCGGTGTTGTTCGCGCCAAGCCACCACTACCAGCACTCGAAGGACTCTTCGGAAAACCAACTGTGGTGAACAACGTGTTGTCACTGGGAACCATTCCGGCGATTCTCGCCGACGGTGCTGCAGCGTATGCAGCTCTAGGCATGGGTCGCAGTCGAGGAACGCAAGTGTTCCAACTTGCCGGCAACATTGCCCGAGGCGGAATTGTTGAAACTGCATTTGGCATCACACTTGGCGAATTAGTAAACGACCTCGGTGGAGCAACGGAAAGTGGCCGTCCAATTCGCGCGGTGCAAGTTGGCGGCCCACTTGGCGCCTACCTCCCATCTGACAAGTTTGATTTGCCAATGGATTACGAATCATTTGCGGCAGCCGAAGCAATGGTTGGCCACGGCGGAATCGTGGTGTTTGACGACACCGTAAACATGGCTGCACAAGCCCGTTTTGCCATGGAGTTCTGTGCTGCCGAAAGTTGTGGCAAGTGCACGCCGTGCCGCATCGGATCCACCCGCGGTGTCGAACTTATTGACAAGATCACTGCAGGCATTAATCGCGATGCAAACATAGAAGTACTCGTCGACCTCTGCGAAGTTATGGCCGACGGATCACTGTGTGCAATGGGTGGCCTCACGCCACTCCCCGTACGCAGTGCACTCAAGAATTTCACCGAAGACTTTCAGGGCTAACAAGGGAACATCAACATGACACTCATGGATCACGACCTCGGCACACCGGCCCCAAAGCCAAGCAGCCGTAACGGAGAACAAACAGCAGTCGAGGTGACAATCGATGGCGTAAAGATTTCCGTTGCCGAAGGAACCTCCGTCATGCGCGCAGCAGCGCTTGCAGGCGTAGATGTTCCAAAGTTGTGCGCAACCGACTCACTCGATCCATTTGGTTCGTGCCGCTTGTGCTTGGTGGAAATTGATGGACGCAAGGGAACTCCTGCTTCGTGCACCACCCCATGCTCACCTGGCATGACCGTCAGCACGCAGACTCCAAAGCTTGAGCGCTTGCGCCGCGGAGTAATGGAGCTGTACATCAGCGACCACCCATTGGACTGCCTCACATGCGCCGCAAACGGCGACTGCGAATTGCAAGATATGTCTGGCGCCGTTGGTCTTCGCGATGTTCGTTACGGATACGACGGCGACAACCACCTGAGCCTCGGCAAAGACACCTCAAACCCGTACTTCACCTTTGACTCTTCGAAGTGCATCGTGTGCAACCGTTGCGTTCGTGCATGCGAAGAAATTCAGGGAACATTCGCACTCACCATTGAAGGCCGCGGTTTCGGCTCACGCGTAGCCGCCGGTTTCAACGGCAACTTCTTCGACTCGCCTTGCGTGTCGTGTGGTGCTTGCGTGCAAGCCTGCCCAACGGCAACGCTCACCGAAAACACTGTTATTGAACTTGGTCAGCCACGTCGCACCGTGCTCACCACATGCGCATATTGCGGAGTCGGTTGCTCGTTCAAGGCAGAGATGCAAGGCGAAACCGTCGTGCGCATGACGCCATACAAAAATGGTGGTGCAAACGAAGGTCACTCATGCGTAAAGGGTCGCTTCGCTTGGGGTTATGCAAACCACCAAGATCGTCAGCTCGAGCCAATGATTCGCGAATCAATCACCGACGAGTGGAAGAAAGTTTCATTCGAAGAAGCCATAGCGTATGCCGCAGGAAAACTGCAAGACATTCAGTCGCGACATGGCAAGTACTCAATTGGCGCAATTACGTCATCGCGTTGCACTAACGAAGAAGTATTCGTCGTGCAAAAGATGGTGCGTGCAGCATTTGGCAACAACAACGTTGACACCTGCGCACGCGTGTGCCACTCACCTACTGGTTTCGGACTCAGCAACGCTTTCGGAACGTCAGCCGGAACACAAGACTTCAAGTCAGTGGAATACGCCGACGTCATCTTGCTGATTGGCGCAAACCCAACCGATGCTCACCCAGTGTTTGCTTCACGCATGAAGAAGCGCTTGCGCGAAGGTGCAAAGCTCATCGTTGTTGACCCACGCAAAATCGATTTGGTCAAGACTGCACACATAGAAGCCTCAGGTTTCTTGCAACTACAACCTGGCACCAACGTTGCGGTGATCAACTCTCTCGCCCACGTCATCGTTACCGAAGGCCTAGCCGACACCAAATTCATTGCCGAGCGTTGTGAACCAACTGAATACGCAATTTGGAGCGAGTTCGTTTCACGCCAGGAAAACAGCCCAGAAGCGATGGAGGCCCACACAGGTGTTCCTGCTGCACAGGTACGCGAAGCAGCCCGCTTGTTCGCAACTGGTGGCAACGGAGCTATCTATTACGGCTTGGGAGTTACCGAGCACAGCCAAGGCAGCACCATGGTGATGGGTATGGCCAACTTGGCCATGGCAACCGGCAACCTCGGTCGCGACGGCGTAGGTGTAAACCCACTTCGCGGTCAGAACAACGTGCAGGGTTCGTGTGATATGGGTTCATTCCCACACGAACTTCCTGGCTACCGCCACGTGAGCGACGATGCGACACGCACCATGTTCGAGCAACTGTGGGGCACGGTCATTCAGTCTGAGCCAGGCTTGCGCATTCCAAACATGTTCGACACCGCAATTGATGGCAACTTCAAGGGCCTCTTCGTACACGGCGAAGACATTGCGCAGTCCGACCCAAACACCGCACACGTTGAGTCCGCACTTTCCGCAATGGAGTGCGTCATCGTTCAAGACCTCTTCTTGAACGAGACCGCACGTTTTGCACACGTGTTCTTCCCTGGCACATCGTTCCTCGAAAAAGATGGAACGTTCACCAACGCAGAGCGTCGCATTAACCGCGTTCGCCCTGCAATGCGCCCACAAACCGGCAAGCACGAGTGGGAAATTGTGTGCGAACTGGCCAATGCGCTTGGTCACCCAATGAGTTACAACGAGTCCAGCGAAATTATGGACGAAATTGCCGCACTCACCCCAACGTTTAAGGGCGTATCGTTTGCTCGCCTCGACGAAGAAGGCAGTGTGCAGTGGCCATGTAACGACGCCAATCCACACGGCACGCCAATCATGCACAAAGAAAAGTTTGTGCGCGGTCTTGGCAAGTTCACGCCAACTCCATACGTTCCAACTGAAGAGAAGTCGAACCGCAAGTTCCCACTGCTCCTCACCACCGGACGCATTCTCAGCCAATACAACGTGGGTGCTCAAACACGACGCACCAAGAACGTTGCATGGCACCCAGAAGACTTGCTGGAGATTCACCCAAGCGATGCACTCGAACGAGGCGTGCGTGACGGCGAAGAAGTCACCATCACTAGCCGCGTAGGAAACACTGTGCTTCGCGCACAGGTAACCGAGCGAGTGGCTCCTGGCGTGGTGTACACCACGTTCCACTACCCAATCAGTGGTGCAAACGTGATTACCACCGACAACTCTGACTGGGCCACCAACTGCCCTGAATACAAAGTAACTGCAGTTCAGGTGTCACCGGGTCGCAGTGCCGCTACCGCCGAACTTGATCACCCAGCACATCGCTTGAGCGCACTCGTACGCATGGCTAACCAGATTGCACGTCAGTTCTCAGCAGACAGCAGCTTGGACGCCGTGAAGTCAACGGTTGCTCACCTGGAGCGCTTCTGGGAACATGAAATGCGCGTGGATCTTGCTCGTGCTGTTGAAGCCGGCAGCATCACGGTTGACGATGTGGTGGTGGAAGCAGTTCGCCGCCTCACCGTTCACGCTTAATTCGTTTCAGCGCCTAACGGCAACGCAATACGATTCAACACGCCTATGCCTGCGGTTACCGCAGCAGAAGCAATGAGCGCTACACGAACCGAAGTTGAAGATGCCGTGTAACCCCACGCGAATGCGCCAACCGAAGTTCCGAGCCACACCATAAGCATGCCAATCGAGGATCCACGTCCACGCAAATGATCCGGCAGTTGCGCAATAAAGGTGGAGAACAAGGTGTTGATCATCACCATCAGCGCCGAGCCACTGAACAGCAAGGCAGTTACAGCCATAACCATGTTGTGAGCAAGAGCGAAACACACAACAGCAATTGCCCAGACCACTGCCGCCGCCAAAGACATCGACTCCGAATTTAACGCTTTGCGCAATAACGGCAACAGCCACACTGCGAACACTGCCCCCACCCCCAATGCACCAGCCAATATGCCGAAACCGCTGGCGCTAACACGAAGCGAGTTCTTCGCAATAACTGGCAACATTGCATTAAGCGAAGCAGTTGCACCAAGCATGAGTGCGAGCCGCAAAGCAACATGACGTAGATGCTTGGTGTGCACTACATGACGAATTCCGTCCATGATGACGCGATTTATTTTTGCCGCACTATCTAGGTGAATAGAGAAGGCAGGAAGTTTTCGCACCACAATCAAAATTCCCACAAATGAAACCGCGTTCAGAATGAATACTGCGCCGGGGTTTGTGAACGCAATAACCGCGCCGGCAAGTGCAGGCCCAACTGATTGCGCAATGTTGCGCGACACTGAATCCAGTCCAAAAGCTTGCGATAAATACTGCGTGCCCACAAGCTGTGGCGTAAGGGCCATGAACGCCGGTGCTGAAATAGTGAGCGCAACCGATTCAAGAAAAGTTCCCACCAGCAGTGTGACCACGCCTAGGTTTCCTGTTATCTCAAGCACACCCAATGCGGCAGCAATAGCCAGTGCTAACACTTGGGTGAAAGCGATGAGGCGCTTTCGCTCCACCATGTCTGCAAAGGCTCCAGCATGCAAAGCAAGCACGAATCCTGGTACTGCCCAACTGGTTTGCACCAACCCAACAAGCGTGGGCGAATCGGTAAGCGACGTCATTGCCCAACCAGCAGCAACGATGTGCATAAAGGTACCTACGTTCGAAACCAGAGCTGCGATCCACATGGACCGATACAGCGCAATGCGCAATGGCGACCAAGGGCCACTTCCCAACACTGGCAAAACTTCCCCGCTCATCGCGCCCACCTTACGACTTTGCAAGTGTTACAAAATCGATATTTTCGCCTATTTAAGGGGCGAATTGTTGCAGTTTCGTGTAATCCACCACTTGGTGACAAAAGTCATTTACGGTCGAATTCGTGGGCAACGTCGCCCACAGAACTGGGGAAATGAAATGTACACACTTGGATACCTACTCATCGCAGCACTCTTGCTCGGCGCCGTAACGACCGTTGTCGATTCGGTACTTGGCACCATTCAGCTGTCGGGCATTATCAAGAAGATTCCAATCGTTGGTTCAAACTGGGGCCTCATCGTTGCTATTGCAATGTGCTGGGTACTCAAGATGACACCAGCAACCGGTTGGGGCATGACGTTCGACCAGGATTGGCAGACCTATTGCGCTAACGGCGCAATCATTGCAGGAATGATTCCTGTTAAAGACGCTGTCATCTCCATGGTGAACAAGGGCTTCCGAATGTAATTAGCGGATTCCGCTAGAGGAACTCTGGAACCCGCCGGCTTCTGCTGGCGGGTTCTTCATTTATCTCATGTAATTCAATTCCAATTAGTGTTTCCCCATGGCTATTGCCCCGCAAGTCTGTGCTGCGTACCAACGCGATGGTGTGGTGGTGTTGCGCAATCTGGTGGCTCCTGAGGCCCTAGAAGCTCTGCGCCAAGGCGTTACAGCCAATATGGCAAGTCCTGGCCCGTGGGCAAATGAATACACCCCAACAGGCGCAACAGGGCGTTTTTTTGATGACTATGTGAACTGGAATCGCTTCTCGCAATTTGCCGAAGTTGGCATGCATGGTGTTGTTCCATCAGCCGCGCTCAATCTCATGGGCACCAATGTTGCCCGCCTTTTTCACGAGCACGTTCTGGTTAAAGAAGCAGAAACCAAGGAAGTCACCCCGTGGCATCACGACGATCCCTATTACGGAATCGACGGCATGGACAACGTGAGCATTTGGATTCCGCTCGACCCAATTCCCGATTCGGTGGCGCTGCGATTCATTGCTGGCAGCCATAAGTGGAACAAGCGATTCATTCCAAAACGATTCAAGGATCAAACTGCTTACGTTGAATCGGCACACGACTTCGTGCATCTGCCATCAGTCGAAGAACTCAATGCTCACGAAGTGATCTCTACCCCCGTACAACTTGGCGATGCGGTTGCGTTTCATTACCGCACGCTGCATGCAGCGCCGGGCACAGCAGGAACCGGCGTGCAGCTTCGACGCGCTGTTAGCTTTCGATATGTGGGTGACGACGCAGTGTTTGCTTCGCGACCATGGAAAACGTCACCTCCACTTGAAGGTAATGGCCTGCAATTTGGTGATGCGCTAAACGACCCGCGCTTCCCTGTTGTTGCCTCGCGTTAATTAGTTGCGTTCGCGCACAGGCGAATCAACTGGCTTGAACGAAAACTTGCGGAACACTTCCGCATAACCACCTTCGTACAAAATACCAGCTTCACGTGCGCGCTCTACTGCCTTCACTCGGTTCATCAGACCGTCATAGCGATACCACGGAACCCACGGTTCGTCGTGGTGCGCAACATGCAGGTTGTTATTCAACATCAGCAAACTCATGAATGGTCCTGCCATGATCATTGCGGTTCGTGTTTCTACACCACTTTGATATTTGTGCTCGGGGAATGGACGAATGGCATTCAGAATTCGCCCTCCATACACCGTGCCAAGCGCAAACTGCCACAGCGGCATGCTCGACAGTGAAACCAAATACACCACAAATGCAACGCCAACAACGTGCAACACAACTGCTAAGCGGTCACTCTTTTCATTTCGTGCAGCGCGCTTCAGCACCGACAACACATACGTAATGGTGCTGACAATGGTCCACACAAACATGCGGAACAATATGGTGCGATTTGCTGTCCAAGCAGCACGGCGAATTCTTCCTGCCTTATCCCACTGCTCCTGCGACACGTAATAACTCTCGTTGTCGAGCGCTGGGTTTGTTAAGTCCGAAAGATGGTGTTCGTGGTGATCTTTTTTGAATGCCAAATACGGAATCCACAAGGTGACGGGAATCCCGCCAATGAAATCGTTCAGAAACTGATTCTTAAACGGGTGTCCGTGAAGCACTTCGTGCTGCATGCTGAGGTGCCAAGCACCGAGCACAGCAAGGAACGGCACAGCCAACCACGGCGTAAGCACCTCATAACGAACAACGGTGAGCACCGTTAGCCCGTACACAGCAACAATTACAGCAAGTGTTCTCCACTCACCGGCTTCCTTCAACACTCTGGAAGATGATGAATCGCTTTGCGCCATGCATAAATTCTACAATTCAGGAGTGATAAGTGCAGTGCGCAGGTACCTTCCTGGACTCATATTTGCCTTGGCTGTGACCTTTGTTGGGTTCAACATTCATTGGCGATACGACACCGTCTCTCCGCTCGTGGCGTCACTGGTTATTGGTGTCATTATTGGGAATCTTGGTGTCATCCCAAAGGCCTTCGCACCTGGACAGAAGTTTGCCGCGAAAAGGGTTTTGAGATTTGGAATTGTCCTTCTTGGAACGCAGTTAGCGGCAGAACAGATCGTTGAACTTGGCGGTCGTGAGTTAATTGTGGTGTTGCTCGTTGTGGCGACAACATTTCTTGGCACTATGTGGCTTGGACCACGTCTAGGCGTTTCTAAATCGCTTTCGCTCTTGATCGCTACCGGATTCTCGATTTGTGGAGCATCAGCAGTGGCTGCCGTAGACGGTGTTGTTGATGCCGACGAAGAAGAAGTTGCATACGCAATTGCTCTCGTAACGCTGTGTGGCAGCTTGGCAATTGCAGTGCTTCCCCTCCTCCGCAATGTCGTAGGACTTGGAGATGCACACCAATTTGGAGCATGGGTCGGTGCAAGCGTGCACGACGTCGCCCAAGTAATTGCAACAGCGTCTACAGGTGGAAACGATGCGGTTCATTCCGCAACCGTGGTCAAGCTTTCTCGAGTACTTCTGCTTGCGCCGCTCATCGGAGTCATCAGCGTGTGGATTCAGCGACCTAAGGCTGGAATTACACCGCGTTTCCCCGGCCGAAAAGCACCAGTTGTTCCTCTGTTCGTAGTTGGGTTTATCACCATGGTGTTTTTGCGCACAGTTGGAGTAATTCCTGACGACTGGTTGTCCCCATTGAAAAAGATTGAACAATGGGCACTGGCAGCTGCACTTGTAGGCCTTGGATCTGAAGTGAAAATTCGTGAGTTACTAAAAGTCGGCGGACGCCCGTTACTACTCGCTCTTACATCGTGGGCGGGAATAGCCATCGTTTCGCTACTTGGAGTGAAGTACATCGCTTAACTCGTAATCTGTCAGACTTACCCCATGCGCAGATCAATTGACGACTACCCGTTCCAGCAAGGCGACCTTCCTGCAGGCGACGAAGACGCCAAGCTCATTTCATGGGGAGTTGCCATAAGTGACGATTACGACGATGCCGAGCCGCGCATTGTGCTCACTATCGACGAAATTGGACATCCTGGTGAAGGGCTAGTTGGCCACTTCAGTCCGGACCTGGCGCGGCGCCTGCGCAAGGCGCTGCATGATGGCCTCCGAGAGATTGGACAAGATCCCGGCCAATAATCTGGAGCTGCAATTGCCCAAATAGCCAATTCCCGATAAAGTTGACCTAATTAGTCGTATTTAGCCACATGGCTCAAATACAGGTCAACAAGGGGAAACCATGGGAATCGCACCAGTAATCGCGCAAACACGAAGCCTGTACAAGGAACAGCAGGCTGACATTGAGCGCTTTGAGGTAGCCATCGCCCAGTACCTCGCTGGTGAAATTGCAGAAGACGTCTTCCGCGTCATTCGCTTGAACAACGGCGTGTACGGCCAGCGCCAAGGCGGCACAAATCAAATGGTGCGCATCAAGTTGCCAGCCGGAACGATTACACCAGAACAGCTTGAATTGATGGCAAAGCTGTCAACCGAATACTCACGCGGTTGGGGCCACATCACCACTCGCCAGAACATTCAGTTTCACTTCGTTGAACTCACAAAGATGCCAGCACTCCTCCGCGAGATTGCAGAGGTTGGTTTAACTTCCCGCGAGGCATGTGGCGACACCTCACGAAAAACTCGACGTTACGCCGTGGGCTGAAGCTACGTTCCGTCACTTCGTGCGTAACCCAATCGGTCAACGTTTGCCACGCAAATTCAAAGTCAACTTCTCCGGTTGCTCAACCGATTGCGGTCAAGCAATGTTTAACGACTTTGGTGTTGTTGCAACTTCGCGCACGAACGAGGACGGGACGGTTGAGCCGGGCTTCCGCGTGTACATCGCAGGTGGCCTTGGCGCAACACCGCACCCAGCGCTCGCTCTTGA
>JBEGJW010000041.1:0-12274 GCA_041184445.1 Actinomycetota bacterium
CGCATGAACCAAGTGGTGAAGAATGTGCCATTTGGTGATGGAGTCATTCATAGTCATATCGATACGTCATCTGGTGAACTCGTAATGGACTTGGGCCATCTTGATTCCCCAGACCTCACGGTGACCACCGATTACGCAACTGCCCGCGCAATATTTCTTGAGCAAGACCCGCAAGCAGGTATGCAGGCATTTTTGTCAGGCAAAGTCAAGGTCGAAGGCGACATGACCAAAATGATGCAAATGCAAATAGCAATGCCAAAGGATGACTTGGCAGATCAGGTTGCGGCCGAAATTATGGCCATCACATCAACACTTTAGTTTTCGGTTGAGCGCACCAAACTCGCAGTAATGATTGCCGCGATGGTGGCAACTACGCCAATAAGCAATCCGTACGAGTAGCTCACTACTTTTCCGCTGCTTTCTGTAATGTCGTGAACAGCAATCATCAGCGCTCCACCAAGTACAGCACCCATCTGCGACATCAGTTGCTGCATTGCACTTGCAACTCCCATGTCGCTTTCCTTCACCGATGCTGCAAGAAGTGCAGTTAACGATGGTGCTGCAAT
Organism: Actinomycetota bacterium; assembly: GCA_041184445.1. GTDB lineage: Bacteria > Actinomycetota > Acidimicrobiia > Acidimicrobiales > Ilumatobacteraceae > UBA3006. The sequence continues at coordinate 567 of JBEGJW010000041.1, forward strand.
TCCCATGCCGAAGCCGGTGAGTGAAAGTCCAAGCACCACTTTCCAATCACTGTTTGGCGACTGCACCGAGATGAGCGCAACCATTGCGAGAAGAATCATTAACGCGCCAAGCATTCCTGTTTTACGCTCGCCCAGCTTGCCCACGAAAAATCCTGCAAATGGAGCAATCAACGAAAACGTCAGCGGTCGTGAAATGACGAGCCACCCAATGTGAGATGGCGAATAATCCAGAGCATTTTCCAGCATTTGCGGAACCAGCAAGAAACTGCCCATGTACGCCATGTTCATGAGCCCCTGGGTGACAACAGGAAATGCAACATTGCGAGTTTTTAGCCACTTCACTGGCATCAACGGATCATTTGCCACCGTTTCAACTCGATAAAACAGCAACAATGCGCAAATTCCTGCGATACCTGCACCAAGTGTTTGCGGGCTAGTCCAACCCCACGAGTTACCTCGGTTGATGGTGAGCAGAATAAGAACCGCTCCAGCACCAAGCGTGAGTGAACCCTTCACATCAAATCGCACATTGTCGCGACGATCGGTTTCTGGCAACAATCGCCACGAAACTAATGCTCCAAGCAAACTCAACGGGGCCTGAACAAAGAAGATCACCCGCCAACCAAATATTTCGACAAGTGGTGTACCTGCAACTACACCAATTACTGGAGCGCCAGCTGTGACAAAACTCCAATAGCCAAGTGGACGTACACGCTCGTCTGCGCGGAACATTCGATTGATGTACGCCATCGCAGCCGGACCAGTTGCCGAACCCGATGCAGCGCTGAGCGTTCGAAAACCAATGAGCGAAATGTCGTTCCATGCGAACGCACTTGCTAAAGAAAATATGGCTGCGCCAACAAGCCCATAGACAAACACTCGCTTATGTCCCCAAAGGTCTCCTGCTTTTCCAAATGCCGGGCCAACTACGCCGAACGCCAGAAGCGGACCAGTAATTGTCCAGCTCATGATGGTGACCGTGCTGCCCAAGTCGTCGGCAACGGTTTTGAGCGACACCACTAACAACGTGATGGTGAAGCTCACGGTAAACACGCTGGCGAGCAATACACCAAGTGTGGCTTTGCGGTGAGTAAGTCCGACTCGTTTGGTAATTCGATGCTTTAGCAACGATGACCACGGAATGACTGAAATCTCGTCAACTCCACCAGAATCGATGACGCCAGGTTCGTTATGTGCAGAAGGCGGAAGATGTTCGTCGCGTTGCACGGCTTACACCGTACCTGCGTTGCCTACTGCGAGGCGATATCTAGAAGCGATTATCGATTATGGAAAGACAAGATCGACAGTTGCACCACGTGCCACCATCGCATTATTTTTCACTGATTTTCCTGCAATCAAGGCTTGCTTCAACTTGCTCTTTTGATTGCCTGTGACACTTCCCACAACGAAACCAGCATCTTGCAAGCGTTTTTGCACTGTGTCGAGGTGATTCCCAACGATGTATGGAAGTTTCACTAGGTCTGGACCAAGCGAAATTGAATACGCAATTCCAGTATCGCGCGCCACCTTTTCACCAGGAATTGGTGATTGTGCGCCAATTAATCCCTTGTCGGCGCCGTTGCTCTTTGCCGCAGGAGTTTCAATCAATGTCAATCCCAAATCTGCAACAAGTTTTTGTGCATCTTCAAGTTTGAGTCCAACAATCGTTGGAACTTCACGCTGTGCTGGTCCAACAGAAACCAGCAAATCAATTGCCGTTCCCTTCAATAACTGATCTCCAGGATTCAAGCCCGGTTGCTCCGGAACGTTCCACCCAATCACAATTCCTGCAGGAACATCTTCGCTTGCGGTATCACGCGGTGTAACAGCAAGACCAAGTGCTGTGAGCTGATCGATTGCCGACTGTGACTCTGCTCCAGAAACGTCTGGCAACGTTGCAAACGTAGGTCCTTCCGAGACCACAATGGTCAACGTTTGACCTTCCTTCAGCTTTGATCCTTCAGCAGGTTCAGTTCGAACAACAGAGCCTGCTGGAATGTCGTCGTTACGTTCTGAAGTTACGACAATTGTCCAACCATTGGACGCAATTAAGTTTCGTGCTTCACCTTCAATGATTCCTGCAAGCGGCGGAATGGTGTGTGCTTGTTTCACTACGACACGGAAACCAACAACACCAGCGACCAACAAAGCAATTACAGCGCCAATCACCCACAGGCGCTTGTGCCGGCGCACTTCGCCTTCGGAAGCAACAACAATTGGTTCTTCCTTTGTGCCGTCCTTAATTTTCAACATTGATCCTGACGGATCAACTGCTGAATTCATTGGAATAGTCACGTCTTGTGTTTCGTCAACTTTCGGACGCGCAATTTCACCCGTGTGCTCTGCTTCTTTTTGCTCAATCAGCTGAGCAAACGAACTTGCTGCAAGCGGTTCAATTGGAGTTGGAAGCGGCATTTTTTCTGCAATGCCCGCTAAAGCTTTTCCAAAATCGAGTGCCGTGTAACGCTCAGTTGCATCTGGTCGTCCAGCGCGCTCAAGTGGAGCCGCAATTGGTCCGAGGTCTGCAGAAACTGGAAGCAGTTTTCCAACGCGATTCGACAACGTGATTGCAGCAGTATCGCCGCTGAATGGCAACGTGCCCGTAATCGACTCAAGCAATGTTGTTGCAAGCGAGTACACATCGCTTTGTGCACTCGGTTGTTCCCCCGCTGCAATTTCAGGTGCTGCATAATTTGCTTGCTCAACGCTCATTTTTTCAGCATTGACCATGCGCTTCAGTCCAAGACCGGCAAGACGCACACGACCGTCGTCACCAATGAAAATGTTGGCCGGACGCACGTCTCCGTGCACCCAACCTTTGCCATGAATGAAATGGAGTGCGCGACAGACGTCGAGGCCGGCGACTAGGGCCTGCGACGGCGTTAAGCGGCGACCGCGGTCCAAGATCTGGCGCAATGTTCCACCGCTGTAACTTTCCAAAACTGTGAATACATAGAGCGTTCCAGCAATGGTTTCGGTGCCCCAGTCCTCTATTGAAGCAAGCGAAGCATGAGACATACCAGCGAGCATTTGGGTCTGGCGCTTAAATACCTCAACCCCATCGGTAGCTGTCAATACTCCCGATTCAAGATCGACGAGTGATTCGGCTGTAGACAGCCGCAAGACCAACTTTTTGCGCGAACGGATATCGGTCGCGTCAAATACGTCCGAGTTCCCAGATCCTCCGCCAAGCGGTGCATCTATGCGGTATCGGTGCGCAAGCACTGCGCCAATCATCGAATCTGTACCTGCCATGTGTGAACTAAATCTAGTCGTTTTACGGTCTGCACGAATAACGGACATCCCTAAAAATAAGCGAGAATAGAGGTCATGAAGCTTGACCCAAAACTTTTGTTGGCCAGTATGGGGCTTTCAGCAGGCATCGTTCTTTTTGGTATGGGTCTAAACACTGGGCTTACGGGTCGCGACGCTACAAATTTGCCAGATGCGATTGAAAATATTTCTCCAGGTCAAGGTGAACGTGTTCTTCGACAGTCACAAATCATCGTTGACTTCATCGATGGTTATGAAGCAACTTTGTTTATCGATGGAATAGAACTTCCTACTACACGGCTTGACGAGTTGGTTTCAGGTGGGTCTGTTCCAGCGCCTGGTGCTCAAATTGATTTACCCCCAACAGCAATTTATGACCCGGGCAACTTCACGATTAGTTACTTGCCACAAGCTGGCGCGCCTATTGAAGAATTGAAGCAAGGTGAACACACAGGCAAAGTTAAATTTTGGCTTACTAATCAGGCCGATAACAAAGTTCGCGTGTACACCTGGAAGTTTTATACCGACTAACTAACGAGCGCGCGATATTCGTTAGCGGTTAACAATCCTTCAAGAGTTTCTTCGTACGACATTTGCACTTCGTACAACCAACCCGACCCATACGGGTCCGAATTCACTAGGCCCGGTTCAGTTGAGAGTGACTCATTAACAAGAACCACGCTGCCACTTACTGGTGAGTAAATATCGCTGACGCTTTTGCTGCTTTCAACTTCAACCGCGCTTGCACCAGACTGCACCGACTGTCCAACTTTCGGCAATTGCACATGCACTATGTTGCCGAGGGCATCCTGCGCAAGATCGGTAATTCCAATTCGAGCAGATTCTCCGTCAATCAGTACCCACTCGTGTTGTCGGGTATAGCGCAATCCATCAGGAATGTTCACACACTCAACTTAGCCAAATGCGCGAACTCCACGCACCTTAAACGTGCGGTATGGGGCTTGCTTATTCGCCGACAATGTTTGTACTCGGTCGAACTGTTGACCGTCATTGAAATACTGCGTCCAAGCTTCCGTTCCGTTGTAGTCAGACGATGTCCAGTAATAACCAATGTCAAAACCGCCAACTGGTGTTGGTTCGCGATTCACTCGATTTTGTGCAAGTACTCGCCACGCAATGTTCAGTTCGCCCGATGAAGGCAAAAACCAATCGGACAGTCCATTGCACGCTTGTGAACGCACTAATGCTGCAGCATGATTTCTTGTTGCTCCATACTTCTGAACAATGAGATCGGTATTTGCTTTACCCATGCCAATTGCTTTTGAGCGAACTCGATCAATTTGTAACGCATGCAAACCTTGTACCCCACCAACTGGCTTGAATGGAACTCCAGCGATTTCACAACTGGCGGGAGCAGCTTCTAAATATCTTCCCCACGGTTGTGTTGAACCTGCGTCGTAAAACACCACCCCTCCGCCAGGACCAATATCGCCAACCGCGCAACTCACGCCAGCAGAACATTGTGCGTTTTGTCGAACTGATGTAACCACTGCAGGGGTTGGTGGCGTTCCTGAATTTTGTGGGAACGCTCGAACTGCAACGACACCAAATTTTTGCGATGCAAATGATCCTTGGTGATACGGACTCATGGCGAGATCTTTGTTCCCACCCAGTCCGTTAATAATTCCGTTTGCATCAGTGAACTTCGTTCCATCTTGAAACTGCTGATACCACGCAAACGTTGCGCTTTGTTCCGATGAAGACCAGATGACTCCTCGATAAAAGCGACCGGCTCCACCTAACTTCAGGTAGTTATACAACGCATCGAGTTCGTCGGCAGACGGAATGCTCCAACCAGCTCGGATTTTTCCGGCAATGCTCGCTGCCCCAAATTTTTCCTGCATTAATTGCGTATTCTTTGCGCCCATACCAATCTGCATCGAACGCAGCCGCAGCATCGAAGCAGAAAGGCCATCTTGGCCATCCATATATATCGACTCGCGTGGTCCCCAATTCGACCCAAATGCCTTGGGCTCCATACGAGCTTCAAGAAAACGACCCCACCATTGCAGCGAGCCGGCATCGTAAAACACCACGCCGCCACCTGGGCCAATCATGCCAACTGCACAACCTTCGCCGGTTTCCTTGCAGGTTGTTGCGGCCTGTGCTGGCGCTGTCAGTCCAACAAGTGCTCCAACCAGCAAAGACAAAGCAAGCGCAATTCGCCGCATGCTCACGCCAACTTCAGAGTGATCTGGGTGCGAAGACCACCAAGTGGGCTTTTAGACATGGACAATGTTCCCTCATGTCGTTGCACTATTGATGACAGAATCGACAAACCTAAACCGAATCCGCCTCCAGTTTTTGAGTGCGCACGGTCAAAGCGCTGAAAACCCTCTCTCGTGCGTGCATACAGTTCGGCACTCAATCCGGGACCAGCATCATCAAACACCAAGATTGCTTGTCCATCAATTTTAGAAACAACAACGTCAACTTCAGCATCTCCAGGAGTATGACGTGAAATGTTGGAAAGCACATTCGAGATCATCCGTGATAGTTGCTCGCTGTTTCCCGTAACCATCACATCACTTGCAATTGTTGACTTTACGATTCTGTTTTTATGTTGCTCTGAAAAATCTCGCACATGATTTGCAGCTAGCTGAGAAAGGTCAACAGACTCCTTCATTTCTTGCTGGACTTCGCCTAGTTCAGCAAGAAGTAATAGATCATTGATTGTCTGGGACATTCTCTGCGATTCACCAACAAGCCTGCTCATCGCACGTTCCCGTTGTTCATCTGAAAGTTCCTGCCCGCTATTGAGAATTTCGATATATCCGCGAATCACTGTTAACGGCGTTCGTAACTCATGTGATGCATCGCCAAGAAATTCTCGCATTAATGATTCAGATTGTGCTCTCGTCTCCACCGCAGACCTCAACGATTTCACCATGGCATGCAGAGAAGTCGAAAGTTGCCGAATTTCACTAGACCCAACAGCAGGAGCGAGTTCTTGATCTAAATCGCCTTCTGCAATCCGTTGTGCATCACGAGTTACACGGGCAATTGGCAGAAGTGCACGGCGAATTAACCAATACACAAGGACAACCATGAATAGAGCAATCAACAATGAAAGCTGAACACTCCGCATTAATGACTTTCCAAATTGCTTGTTAATACTTGTCAATGAAGCACCAACCACCAACCATTCGCCGTTGCCCGTGGAATACGCCTCAATTCGCAGTTTCGCTTCCCCAGACATAGTCATTGGCTCTTCAGCAGCACGCGTGACTTCAGCAATGCTGAGCAACGGAAGCTTTACGGTTTCAGGTCCATCTCGAGATTCCACCAATACAACTGGTTCGCTGTCGTCAAAGAAGAGCATCGCGCTAATCGGAACCGGACTCGAATCTGCAATAGCAAGCACTGCCGAAACATCTTTTGCTGGGTCATTTTTCACGCTTGAGATTGCGTCGCCGAGCACGCCGTCCAAAGTGTCTAGGGCTTCCTGGCGAGCGATGAGCGCGCTCGAGCCTCCAATTACTCCTCCACCGAAAACAAATACTGCGCCAACCAGTAGAGCCAGTCGAGATCGCAACTTCACGCTTTGTCTACCAATTTGAAACCAATTCCACGGACAGTCACGAGCATGTTTTCAATTTCTGGAGACATTTTTTTTCGCAAATAAGAAACAAAAGTTTCTACAACTGTCGTGCTCGAATCGAAATCAATCCCCCAAACTGCATCCAAGATCTGCTGTTTGGTAAGCACTCGATTTTTGTTTTCCATCAAATACTCAAGTAATCGGAATTCTGTTGGCGATAAATCAATGATCTTTCCGGCACACATCACCTCGTGGCGCGCAACACTTAATGAAATTGACCCGCACGTCAAGGCGGAATCGCTTTCTCCGTTTACGCGACGCAAAACTGCAGCTACTCGCAGCAACAGCTCTTCCAACCCAAAGGGTTTCTTTACATAGTCATCGGCACCAAGTTTGAGACCCGTGACTGCATCTTCGCGTTCATGACGAGCAGTTAATAAAATTGCAGGCGTAGTAATGCTGAGTGAACGCATTTTGCGCAAAACTTCAAACCCATCCATTTTGGGCATGTTTACATCCAAAATGACCAGATCAGGCCTATCACTACGAACTCGGTCAAGAGCCATTTGTCCATCCCGAGCCCTCATCGTGAGGTAACCAGCAAGGTGTAAAGCATCTTCGATGGTGTCACACACAGCTTCATCGTCGTCAGCCACCAAAATTCGCTGTGCTGCCATGAAACAAACTTACAACTCAGGCCAACTTCGCACATCCTTCCTTCCCAATTCACAGGATTTCCACAAGTTCATTGTTTATGGTCAGTAATAAGAAATTCCCCCTACCTAAGGAGACCATATGAAACTGTTCGCAAAGAAGACACTGGTAGCTACATCCATAGCGCTCATCATGACGAGCGGAGCCACAGCAGCACTGGCCGAAGACTCATCGTCAACCACAATTCCTACATCTTCAGTACCAACATCGTCAACTTCTGTTCCCAAAAAACATGATGACGTAAAGCCAACTACTACTCAACGCGCAGCTTACGCAACAGCGCTCCAGACGTACCGTACTGCGCTGACTAACTACAACAAATCAAAAGTTGCTATTGAGAAAGATTTTGCAGCAGCAATGCGCACTGCAAACGAGACTCGTCGAACTGCACGAGAGGCAGCAACGACAGACGCTGCAAAGAAAGCAGCGCGTGAGGCGTTTTCTGCAGCAATAACCACAGCACAATCAGCACGAACCTCTGCACTAGCCGCACTTGGCAATCCTCCGGTCAAGCCAGTAAAGGCTGGAGAAACCAACAACTAGTTTCCTCTGACAACAAAAAGCCCGTCTCCAAATCGTTGGGGGCGGGCTTTTTGCTTTTATACAGCGGGTATGGAAAGCGTGAAGGTGGAGCCAACGCCAACTTCAGATGTCACGCTGGCATCGCCTCCGTGCAACAAAGCAATGTGTCGCACAATTGCAAGACCTAGCCCTGTTCCGCCAGTTCCACGACTTCGAGCATCATCAACGCGATAGAAACGTTCAAAGACGCGCCCAAGGTGTTCAGCAGCAATTCCAGGACCGTTGTCGGCAACAGAAATAAGCATGCGGCCATCTTCACGACGAACTTCAACTCTTACTATTGACCCCTGGTCGCTGTACTTCACCGCGTTATCAATCAAGTTTCCAACCGCGGACACCAGCTGAGCCCGATCGCCAATTACCGACATGTCGGGGTTGTCTTCAACCACGATCATGACCGATTTTGCAAGTGCAGCACTGCGAATACGGCCAACTGCCTCGTCAATCACACGGGCAGTGTGTATGGACTCGCGCTTCGATAGTCCGTCAAATTCAATTCGGGCAAGATCAAGCAAGTCGTTAACGGTTTCGTTCAAACGCGTGACTTCATTCAAAATGATTTCTGCCAATCGCGCAGACTCGGAATCACCCATTTCAGCAATGAGGTTTTCAGCCATCAGTGAAATTGCGCCAATAGGTGTGCGCAATTCGTGGCTGATGTTGGCAACGAAATCGGTACGAACACGATCAATCATCAGACGTTGCGTTACATCTTCAATAATTGCAGCCGCACCACCATCGGCAAGGGCAACGGTGGCAATTTCAATAGTGCGAACTACGTCTTCGCCAAATTCGAGCTCAGTTTGACCAATTGTGCCCTTTAGGGCTTCTTTCAACAGTCCTTCAAGACTCTCAACAAACAAAATGTGATCGTCTGATTGCGGAGTAAACAGACTGTCGGCAGCACTATTACTCCACATATTGGAACCATCACTAGACATCACGATTACGCCAAGTGGAAGCGCATCCATAGTTGCGTTAATTCGCGAGAGCGACTGAAATTCTTCTTCAGGCAGTTGGTGGACGGGCGTTACTGGTTCAGCATCCTTGCGCTTTAACCATGCCATACAACCCTCGTTTCTTCCAGAGGTGAAACTACCAGCCGACCGAGTGTCAATTCCCTTCTTTAATAGGGCGTACGGTGGGGTTATGACGAACACCACTCCACACTCGCCACTTACCTGCGAGGCCTGCCGCATCATTGACAAGACCGATGGAATTGAAGACGGCAAGCTGTTCAGCCTCGCGCACTGGAAAGTCACCAACGAACGCGCTCGATGGCAACATGCACGTGAATTACAAGACAAAGTCTCAGATCGCGTAACGGGCTTTGCCGGATCGTTGAACTTCGTTTATCTCCACACGTTGTGGTTCGTTATTTGGATTTCGCTCAATGTTGGAATTGTTGGTGCTGGGTTGAAATTTGATGAATACCCGTTTGGATTGCTCACCATGATTGTGAGCCTTGAAGCAATCTTTCTCTCCACGTTCGTGATGGTCAGTCAAAACCGTCAGGCTGCACGAGCCAACATTCGTTCGCAGGTTGATTTTGAATCAAACTTGCAGTCACTTATTTGGTTAGTTCATCTGGCGCAGCAATCAAACGTGGACATTGCTCATGTGGACAAATTGTGTGCAGAGGCAATAGCCGAATCCCGCAAAATGGATTAAGCGATTCGGCACACCGCGCCTAACTCGCGCGGCACACATTGGGACATGAAAACTGGCCCATCTTTACAGCGTCAACATATGTTGATAACCTCATGCTGATGAAACCGCAGGCTCGTGAGCTCAGCGCCGCGGAAGCCGCACTTTTTGATATCCGAATGCAGAAGGCAATTTTTGAGCGAAATGCATTGAAGTGCGTCAAGAGTGCTCGAAAAGCAGGAGTATCTTGGCGCAACATAGGTGCTGCGCTCGGGGTTTCTGCTCAAGCAGTCCACCGCAAATACTCTCCACATATTTGATACTGCCGCGCACCCATTGACTACGTTGACGGCATGACGAATCGCGACAACCTGCATGCCAAAGTGCGCGCCATTCTGGAAAAAGCCAACCACCCAAACACCCCTCAGGCAGAAGCAGAGACCGCATTAACACTCGCCTTTCGGTTAATGCAGAAGTACGACATTGATGAAAGTTCCATCAACAAGCGCACGTTTGACAACGAAACGGTGACATCAAAAACCTTCACGATCACCGGTCAATACCGAGTGCGTCGAGGAACATTGTTGTGGAACATTGCCAATGCGGTTTCATGTCACGCATATCGCGACATGATGGAACCAAACCCAACGCAAGTGATCATGGTTGCCTTCGGTACCGAAAACGATCTGTTCTCTCTCGAAGCGCTGTACACAGCTGCCGACTTACTTGCCGCCCGCTCTATCCCACCTGGCGACCGTCGTTTCAAAACATCGTGGTGGCGCGGGTATTGCGAAGCCATTGGCGCAAAGCTTGCAAAAGAACACCAGACCATTGCCAAAGAGTCGCCAGGTGTTGGATTGGTGCTCGTTGAACGTGCCGAACGCGCACGACGTGTGATGGTGCAAAGTACGCCGCATTTGCACAGCAACACCAGTAATTACCGCAGCGACCGCGAAGCCTTTGGTGCTGGTCACCGTGCGGGTCAGCAGTTTTCAAGTGGACGAAATAGTTTCGGAAATTCAAATCGACAATTAGGTACTGGAAACAATGGCTAGTTCGGAAGCACTCCGCGTATATGCGGCAGAAGATGCGCTTGAGAAAAGCTCTCCAACGCGAGCCCTAAGCATGGATGACGCAACAGCGTGGATTACCACAATTGCCGAAAACGAAGATTTGGATCCACCCGCGCTGGTGCGTCAGAAAATGTCGAGCGATTTGCTTGGACTTGCGTTTAGCGACGAGTGGTGCATTGCAGTGCGCAAGGCGAAGCCAACACAGCTGTTGTTATTGCACGAACTTGCCCACTTGGCGTGTGCCAACAAAGGACACGGCGCAGAATTTCAACAGCAACTGGTGGAGTACGTACGCAAATATGTATCAATTACGCACGCAGCCGAATTGGCTCAGCTACTTAAATAGAACCGGTGTCAAGCAACTTCTGGAAAGCATCGGCCTGAATCATGGGAATACCCAACTCGGTTGCTTTCGTTACCTTTGAAGCGCCTGGGTCTTCGCCCACTACTACGCAATAGGTTTTTGCACTTACCGAACCTGGGGATTTTCCACCGCGATCTTTAATTGCCGCTTCTGCTTCTTCGCGCGTAAACCCTTCCACGCTTCCCGTGACCACAATTGCTTTGCCAACCAAGTTTTGTGGAAGGTCACTGGTAACCACATTGCCAAACTCCACGCCACCCTTACGCAGTTTTTCAATAATCAACTTGTTCGGCTTTTGCTTAAACCAATTAGCAATTGACTGCGCTATCACTCCACCAACACCATCAATGTTGCTGAGCTCTTCTTCGGTGGCTTCCATAATGCGATCAAGGGAACCAAAGGTTTTTGCGAGTGATTCCGATGCTGCAGGACCCAAATGTTTGATGCCCAGTGCCGTAAGCAATTTGGGAAGCGGTTTTGATTTCGACTTGTT
>JBEGJW010000042.1:0-12111 GCA_041184445.1 Actinomycetota bacterium
CTGCGATGTCTCTCAGCCCACACGATTGTTGTGTGCAACCTGGGGTGTCGGCCTTTGGGTAGAAATACACCAGCACTTTTCGTTTTGCAAACTTCTGTAGCGAGAGCTTCTTCCCATTCTGATCGAGCAACTCAATTGCCGGAGCGATAGAACCTTCCTTCAACATAGAACGAAACTACTTCAATCCGGTTGAGGCGTCGAGAGCCTGACGAACTTCCGCAATATATTCACCAACAGCATCGGCATCGTGTTCGATCAAACGGCGCATAACTGAAGCACCCATGACTACTCCGTCGGCCACCACTGACGCTTCTACGGCCTGCGCCGCATTCGACACTCCAACACCAATCAGCACAGGAACATCGGTCAATGCCTTCAATCGAGCAGCAAGTTTTGTGGCGGTGCCTGCCAATTCATCGCGCTCACCCGTTACTCCAAGCAGACCGACCGCGTAAACGAAACCGTTACAGCGTTGCAAAATTCTTGGAAGACGTTCTTCGGGTGCAGTCGGTGCAGCCAACATGACGGTTTCAATTCCGGCCTTATCGGCTGCAATACACCAGTCAGTTGCTTCCTCTAACGGAAGATCCGGAACAATTGCCGCACACACGCCGGCTTCCGCCAAAGAACTTGAGAACCGCTCGTTACCTGCCGAGTGCACGGTGTTGTAGTAACACATGACCGCAAGAGGAATATCGATATCAATCGTTCGCAATTCCTGCAAAATCGATAATGGCGTAGCGCCACGTTCAAGTGCTTGCTCCGATGCAAGCTGAATCATCGGACCATCCATCACTGGATCGGAAAACGGAATACCTATTTCTATTGCATCTGCACCATTTGCAGCGGCTGCACGTACCGCATCGGTCCAACCCAGATAACCACCGGTAATGTATGGGACGAGCAGCTTGCGTCCAGCTTCTCGGCGTGAGCGCAGATGAGTTTCAAGTTTTCCTGTGTGAAGCACTGACATGAGTTAGCCCAAAATGTCCATCATTTGAGCAACGTCTTTGTCTCCACGGCCCGACAAATTCATCAGTACCGTCTTGCCTTGCATCTTTGGTGCTTCACGTGCAATCCATGCCACGACGTGCGCACATTCGAGAGCTGGAATGATGCCTTCTGTTTTTGCTAGCAGTTGGAAACCTTCAATGACTTCCGCATCGGTGACGCTCGGGTATTCAGCGCGACCAATGGAAGCCAAATACGAGTGTTCAGGACCGACACCTGGATAATCGAGGCCCGCACTAATTGACTGAGCCTCTTGTACTTGGCCGTATTCGTCTTGCATTAAGTAACTGCGCATACCGTGAACAACTCCAGGAACACCACGTCCAACTGCTGCTCCACCAGCTGGCTCGACGCCAACCAAACGCGCATGTGTATCAACGAAGCCAGAAAAAATTCCGATCGCATTTGACCCGCCACCAACGCACGCTGTAACGACATCAGGATCTTTGCCCAACAACTCTCGGCACTGAGCATGAGCTTCAGTTCCAATCACGCTCTGAAATTGTCTAACCATGTACGGATAGGGATGCGGTCCCATAACCGAACCAATTGCGTAGTAGGTGTGTTCAACCGTTGCCACCCAGTCGCGCATTGCTTCATTCACTGCATCTTTTAAGGTACGACTACCCGATTTCGCAGGAATAACTTCTGCACCGAGTAGACGCATTCTGAACACATTCAAGGCTTGACGCTCGACGTCTACCTCTCCCATGTACACCTTGCATCCGAGACCAAGCAATGCTGCCGCTGTGGCCGAGGCAACTCCGTGCTGACCAGCGCCGGTTTCAGCAACAATGCGCTTTTTGCCCATGCGCTTTGCGAGAAGCGCTTGTCCGAGAACGCTATTGATTTTGTGTGAACCGGTGTGATTCAAGTCTTCACGCTTCAGAATCAAGCGAATGCCAAGTTGGCGACCCAAGTTGTGACATTCCGTCAAAATTGAAGGGCGTCCTGCGTAGTCACGCAGAAGGTCGTTCAATTCGGTTCTAAATGCAGGATCGTTCCAAGCTTCATCGAATGCAACTTCCAGTTCTTGACACGCTGGAACAAGGGTTTCAGGGACGAAGCGTCCACCGAATTCACCAAAACGACCATCTGCACCAGGCTTAGTCAACATGCTTCTAATGTACTTGCGAATGCAGTGTGTCGGCCTAGCCGAGCACCGCATCTCGAGCATTTGCAATGAAGTGACGCATTTTTACCGCGTCCTTTTGACCAGGAGATTTTTCTACGCCACTGCTCACGTCCACACCCCAAGGTCGAACCTGCAAGATTCCCGCTCCCACATTTTCAGGAGTAAGCCCACCAGACAGCATCAACCGAATATCTGTCGGAATATCCTGCAGCAAATTCCAGTCATACGTAGTTCCAGATCCAGGACGCAGACCATCAACCAGAATCGCATCTGCAGAGAAATTATTGGCATGTGTTGCATCTTGCGACCCTGCTACAACAGCCTTAATAACAAAACGCACATTTGTTGCAACTTCAGCGGTCATCGCTGCAGTTTCATGGCCATGCATCTGCGCACCTTGCAGTCGGGCTTCGTTAACAATTTCGACAATTCGGGAAGGGGTTTCGTTCCGGAACACTCCAACGGTCACCGTCTCTGGGGGCAACCTTTTAACAATTTCGCGAGCAAGTGCAGGAGATATCTGACGAGGGCTTGGTGCGAATACGAATCCAAGTGCATCGGCGCCTAAGGCAACCGCAAGTAACGCATCTTGTTCGTTCGTAATTCCACAAATCTTCACGAACATGGCTACACCACCATCAAGTCACGTACTGCAGCAGCTGGGTCGATGGCAGTAACAATGGACTCGCCCACTAAAACTGCGTCATACCCAGCATCGCGCAGGCGACGAGCGTCGTGGAGATCGCGAACACCAGATTCAGCGACGCGAACCACGGTTGGAGGAATCAGTGCGGCCATCCGTTCTGCACGTGCATGGTCCACTTCGAAAGTGATGAGGTCACGTTGATTCACACCAACGATGCTCGCACCAATGTTGAGAGCTCGCTCTAGCTCGTTTTCGTCATGAGTCTCAATTAGAACATCAAGCCCAATATGTGTTGCTAGGTCGAAAAATCGTGCGAGCTCATCATCACTAAGCGCAGCTGCGATCAGCAAAACACAGTCGGATCCCATCAATCGGGCATCGACTACATCAAATTCAGAAACGGTGAAATCTTTACGAATAACGGGGAGTGCGGTATTCGCTCGGGCGGTCTGTAAATCTTCAACTGAGCCACCAAAAAAAAGCTCATCGGTAAGCACCGATAAACAAGAGGCGCCACCCTGCTCGTACAAGGTCGCTATGCGAGCGGCATCAAGTCCTTCGTGAAGAACACCTTTTGAAGGTGACTTGCGCTTGATTTCGGCAATAACACAAAGCTGATCACGCGAGCCAAGAGCTAACTGCTCGCCAAACCCGCGAGTAGCTGGAAGAGCGAGCGCTTGCTCGACAAGATCATCCAGATTTCTTTGGTCATGCGAAGCAGATTCGCGATGGCTTTGGATGATCTTGTCGAGATACAAGGCTTAGAGTCCCTTGCCACCAATCGGCGTAAGCAAGTTGAATTCAGGTGCACCATCAACAAATTCGCCGAGCGACTTGGAGAAAGCTTTAAAAGCTTCACTTCCCATATGGGCATTCATCGCATCCTGATTTGCATACACCTCGTAGAACCACACAACATCAGCGTCAAGCGCATCGTGGTGAAAAATGTACGTTTGTGTGCCAGATTCACCTTCTGCCGTAGCTAGACCTGGCTTTACCGCTTCGGTAAACGCATCACGCTGTCCAGCTTTGATTCTTAACTTCACTGCTACTGCAACTTTGCCCATGATTCCTCCTGTTAGAACCCTAATTTTTCACTGAGAACTTGTTCGAGTTGATCGATTGACACTCGTTCTTGTTGCGTTGTATCGCGCTCACGAATGGTGACCTGACCATCTTCAAGCGAATCGAAATCAACGGTGATGCAATACGGCGTACCGATTTCATCCTGACGGCGATAACGACGACCAATTGCTTGGGTCTCGTCATAGTCGCAGTAATACCGTTTGCTGAGTTTTGAGAAAATGCTGTCTGCCAATGGTGTGAGCGTGTCCTTCTTAGACAATGGCAATATGGCCACTTGATACGGTGCCAAGCGTGGATGTAGACGCAACACCGTTCGGGGCTCATCGTTCACCACGTCTTCGTCGTATGCAGCTAGCAAGAAAGCAGCCATGGTGCGGTTAGCACCAGCAGCCGGTTCCACTACATAAGGCACATAACGCTCATTCGTCGCCTGATCGAAATAATCAAGCTTCTGCTTTGAAAATTCGGCATGGCGATTGAGGTCAAAGTTTGTACGTTGCGCAATTCCTTCAAGCTCACCCCATCCCCATGGAAACTTGAATTCGATGTCGCTTGTGCCACTGGAATAATGCGACAGTTCGTCGGCATCGTGCGCACGGAGACGCAACATGTCGGCCGGAATTCCCAAATCGATGTACCACTGCATGCGCGTTTCGCACCAGTACTCGTACCACTTGGCGCTCTCGGCAGGTGGAACAAAAAATTCCATTTCCATCTGTTCGAATTCGCGGGTACGGAAAATGAAGTTTCCAGGAGTGATCTCGTTGCGGAATGATTTGCCCACCTGCGCAATACCAAACGGTGGCTTCTTACGCGACGTTTGCAACACGTTTGCAAAGTTCACAAACATTCCCTGTGCAGTTTCTGGGCGCATGTACACCGTTGCGCCTTCACCCTCCACAGGGCCAGCATGTGTCTGGAACATCAGGTTGAATGCGCGCGCTTCGGTGAAAGTACATCCCTTCATCTTCTGCGGGCAATCACGTACATCAAGTTGATCTTCTCGGAATCGGCGGTTGCAAACCGTGCAATCGACAAGTGGGTCGCTGAAATTAGACAAGTGACCGCTTGCCTCAAACACTTGAGGCGGTCCAAGAATGGCCGCATCAATGAGCACGACATCGTCTCGTTGCTGAACCATGCTGCGCACCCATGCATCCTTCACATTGCGCAACATCAGCGAACCGAGTGGGCCGTAGTCATACGAAGAACGGAACCCACCATAAATTTCGGCACTCGGATACACAAAGCCGCGACGCTTACAAAGGTTGACTATTTGCTCTAAATCGCTCGCTGGCATAAGTACAGACTACAACCCGACTAGTGACGGGGACTGAACATTGCAACCGATCGCAATCGTCGTTCAATGTGATGCTCCATTGCCTGAGTTGCAAGTTGCTGCAACTCAAAACTTGCTGGTGACTCGGGTTCAGCCAGAGCAACATTGAGCTGACCACCCAGAACTTGCTGCAATAAATCAATGGCTGGTTGAGAAATACTGATTCCCGTGCGACAGGACCGACACTGGACTCCACCTTGAAAAATGTCGAAGGCTACGAGATCTTGTGTGGAGCCACATGCAACGCACACTCGCACCTGCGGGCTCACCCCCTCTGCCGCTAACAACTTCCAATAAAACGATGCGAGCATGACGGGTGATTCCTGTTCCATCAATGCGTTCAGTGCACCCTGCAACATGCGGTACAAATGAGGGGACGGCTCTCGGTCCTCTGCAATTTGATCAACGGCCTCAAGCATCGACATTCCCTGTGTCAATTTGTCAAGGTTGTTATGTAATCGAGCAGAGGAATCAATCAGTTCCACCTGCGACACTGTGTCTAATTCCCTGCCTTTGTACAGCTGCACATCCACGTGACTCATGGGTTCGAGCCGGGCACCAATCTTGGATTTCGTTTTACGAATACCTTTGGCAACCGCGCGAACTTTGCCATGTTGTTCGGTCATGAGCACAATGATGCGGTCAGACTCCGCAAGTTTGTAACTTCGCAGCACTATTCCTTTATCGCGATACAGCGTCATGAGTCGATGCCACCAAAGCGACGATCTCTGCGCTGGAAGTCATTAATGGCCAACTCAATGTCTTCACTGTTGCAGTGAGGCCAATGCGTGTTCAGATACACCAGCTCGCTATACCCAAGTTCCCACACAAGAGATGGCGGTAATTGCGTTGGGTCTCCAAAGATCACCACAAGATCCGGTTCGCTTGATGCTGGATCCAAAATTGCACTGGCCAAATTCTTCTCGGTGATTCTTTCCGTCGACATTCCGTTGACAGCGCGTACAAACCGCTGCTGGCCATCTGCACAGACATCGATAACAACAGATGTCTCTCCTCGAACAATCACTTTTCCGTTAAGGATCGTCGCGTGACACGATTCTGAAATCTTGCGAAGTATTTCTCCGTCATCACTGGCGGTTGAAATACCAGAATATGGATACACGGTTAACCACTGTGCTCCAACATGTTCGACCGATGAACGCAAGGTCGCGACATACAGAGACCAATCAGAAACGGACATGGCCTTCCACTGATCGATCGATCCCCCGACAACAAGCACATGTCGCAATGATGAACCGTCAGCCACACCTCTATTGTCGCACGCCATCACTGCCCGCATCAGTAAGGTGTTCGGAATGGAACAGGCGAATCCCGAATCTCCAGTCCATATTGCTTGCATCATGGACGGCAATGGACGTTGGGCGAAACGTCGCGGTCTTCCTCGCACCGAAGGTCATACAGCAGGTGAAGAGAATTTGGCCGAAGTTGTGCGTGTGTGCGCCGCCCGAAATGTCGGGTGGCTAACTGTTTTTGGCTTCTCAACCGAGAATTGGGTTCGACCACCAGCCGAAGTAAGACACATCCTTTCCCTGCACAAACGCCTCTTTGGTCGAATTGAAGAGCTCAATGCCAACAATGTGCGAATTCAATGGATCGGTCGACCGTTCAATGAACCAGGATCTAAAACCCCAGCTTTTATTCAACGTGCAATACAGCAAGCCATACAGGACACCGCACACAACACAGGCATGGTGTTGACCGTTGCTTTTGATTATGGAAGTCGTGCCGAGTTGCTCCGTGCGGCCCAATATGCACGCGCTAAGCATGATTCTGGGATCGACATAACAACGCACGAAATTGCCAACAACCTATACGCACCAGAACTACCACCTGTCGACGTAGTCGTGCGCACCTCTGGAGAATCGCGAATTTCTAATTTTCTCTTATGGCAAATCATGGGTGCAAAGGTGTACTTCACCGAACGTACTTGGCCTGACTTCGACGCACACGAAATAGATAACGCACTCAAGTTGGTCCATGCCAGATAAAGCGCACCGCGAACATGATGTCGCAGATCTACTTCAGGCAGTCGTAGACACGCTTCCCAATGTTGAGGCGCGTTCTGGACAAGTGACGATGGCGAGAGCAATTGCGGACGCAATCAACAATGAACGTCATCTCATCGTGCAAGCAGGAACGGGGACCGGCAAAACATTGGGTTATCTCGTGCCTGCAATTGCTTCAGGCAAACGCGTCGTGGTTTCAACATATACGAAGGCCTTGCAAGATCAACTCTCAAAGCACGACCTACCAGTGTTGTCCTCTGCATTAACACCACTTATCGGACGCGAAATCACATGGGCAGTTCTGAAGGGCCGAAACAACTATCTATGCGCGCAACGCATCGCAGAAATTCGTGAGCCTAAGCAACACAAACTTGATCTCGAAGAGTTCAGCACACAAGTGAAGTCCGACATCGACAAGCTTGTTGCTTGGTCGGAAACCACGAACACTGGCGATTCGGGAGATTTGTCATGGAGCCCACGTGACGCAGCATGGCGGCACGTCAGTATTGGAAGCGATGAATGTCCTGGCGCAAGTAGGTGCCCATCAGGAGAAATGTGTTTTGCAGAACGTGCTCGAGATTCCGCATCTGCCGCTGACGTCATTGTCGTTAACACTCATATTTATGGCTTGGACGTCGCGACCGACGGGGCGCTTCTTCCGGAACACGATGTAGTCATTTTTGATGAGGCCCATCAACTTGAAGATGTGATGAGCGCTTCAGTCAGCATGGCGATCAGTCCGGGAAGCATCCAGCACGTCATTGGTGCATTGCGCTCTATCGTGCGAGATGACGCTCTGTCCGGATCGCTGCAACAATTGGCTTCCGAATTTGGTGGATACATCGCAGGCGATGTCGACAAGCGCGTACCACTCCCACTTCCCGACGACATTCAAGATGTACTTGCACGGTTGCGACTCAAAATTGATGAAGCCGTTTCTGGATTGAAAGCGATCTCCAGCAATGACGAGTCTGCGAAACAACGAATCCTGAGAGGTCAAATGCTCAGCAATCGATTGATCGATGTCATCGATGGTTCACTCACTGCTGGTTCTCGAACCGTTGCATTCGTGAGCGGAAGCAAAGACCGGCCCGTCTTAGAACTTGCGCCTCTCCACGTTGGCCCTTCTCTGAATAGCGGTGTGTGGTCAAAGCGAACAGCAATCCTCACGAGTGCCACAATTCCGCTCGCGATGCCTGCTCGCGTGGGCCTCGAGGAAGATGAAGTTGATGCAATTGACGTTGGAAGCCCTTTCGATTACGAGCATTCAGCAATTTTGTATTGTGCGAAGCATCTTCCGTTACCAAATGATCCGCGACGAGACGAAGCGGTACATGGTGAATTAGCAAAGTTGATCAATGCAGCACAGGGCCGAACCCTGGCCCTATTCACCACATATCGCGCAATGCACGCCGCTGCGGATGAGATGTCAAGGCGTCTTGAATACAAAGTCTGGCGTCAAGATGACTTACCGAAAATGGCACTCGTTGATGCATTCGCTGCAGAGGAATCGTCTTGTCTGTTTGCGACCGCAGGATTTTTTCAAGGCGTCGATGTTCCAGGACAAACCCTCAGCCTTGTTGTCATTGACAAAATCCCGTTCCCACGTCCGGATGATCCATTGCTGAGTGCCCGACGCGACGAGATTGGGAAAACCTCGTTCAGCGAGATTGACATCCCACTTGCAGCTACGCAACTTGCTCAGGCATCTGGTCGATTGATTCGATCGCGTAATGACACAGGTGTGGTCGCGATTCTTGATCCGCGACTTGCCACTAAGGGATATGGGAAAAAACTTGTATCCACGTTGCCACCAATGAAACGCACCATCGATTTCTCTGAGGTGGAGCAATTCCTCAAGTCCATCTAGTGGACTAGCCGAGTAATCGGTACCCCATGCCGCGCACCGTCACAATCATGGTTGGCTCTTCTGGATGTGTCTCAACCTTCACTCGAAGTCTTCGCACGTGTGCGTCCACCAGCCGAGAATCGCCAAGGTATTCATATCCCCACACACGCTCAAGTAACTGGTCACGAGACAACACCATTCCCGGATGATCAGCGAATTCAACTAGCAAGCGGAATTCAGTTTTGGTGAGTGCGATCTCTATTCCATTTTTACGGACGACACTGAGAACGCGATCTATTTCTACATCGCCAATCTTGCTTAGGGACTTCGCATTTGATAGTGAGGGTTCAACTGTCTGTGTGCGTCGCAACGCAGCGCGAATGCGAGCAGACAACTCTTTAGGCACAACAGGCTTGGTGACGTAATCATCCGCCCCTGCATCAAACCCATTCACCAAGTCGGAAGTGTCAGTTTGTGCAGTCACCATGATGACTGGCGTGATGCTCGTTCGCCGAATTGCTCGACACACCTCAAAGCCGGAAATGTCCGGCAAGCGCAAGTCCAGCAACACGAGGTCTGGATTGATCTGGCCAAACATGCTGATTCCGGTTTCGCCATCACCAGCAACCGCTACTTCATAACCTTCGTCTTCAAGCACAAGTCTCAATGCCGTACGAATGGCCTCATCATCTTCAATGAACAGCAGCGTAAACATCGCTATGCAGTCTGCCCGAAGCCTGCAAATTGTTACAGAAAACGCACACAATTCATCAACATTTGTTACGTACAGGGTGCAGAATTTCCCTATCGAACCGGCGGGAGTTCATGCTCCCCCTTGAGCCCCGCCGGTTCCGGTCTCCCTTTACTGCCATGCTGTATCCATGAATCGGCTGACCTTTCTCCCAAAGCTTGGGTTGAAGCAGCGAATGGTGCTCTTCTTTGGACTCGCAGCTTTGGCCGCCGCAGTTGCTCTCAGCGTGGTCACTTATGCGAGCACGCGTTCCTACCTACTGGGCCAGCGCTCCGAGGTTGCGCAAAGGCAAGCGTTTAACAACGCCCAGCTCATGCGCAACATTGTTGAAACAGACGGCGCAAATATCGCCGACCTGATCACCCAAATTCGAACCGAACAAAACGGATATGCAGTACTGCAACTTGATGCTCGCCCTGGACGTTCATCATTGTTCTATGCGCAAGAGCCACTTCGATTTACGCAATCGAATTTGCCAGCTGAACTTGTTGAGTTAACACTGAATAATAAAACCGGGCGACAACGCTTTCAATTTGAAAACCGACCATACGAAGCCATTGGCGTAGCCGTTCCGTCCGTCGGACTTCATTACTTCGAAGCGTTTCCTGTTACTGATGTAGAAAACACGTTACGCACCATTCAAATCACGCTGTTCGTTGGCGTCTTATTGATCACGCTTCTTGCCGGTGTTCTTGGCTTCTACATGAGCAAAAATGTTCTTCAGCCTCTTACTCGTGTTGCCCTTGCTGCTAACAACATCGCCACCGGAGGACTCGACACGCGGCTAGCCCACGAGGACGATTCGGATCTTGAACGTTTAGTGATTTCATTTAACGAGATGGCAAATGCCGTCCAACAAAGAATTGAGCGAGAACAACGTTTTGCAAGTGATGTGAGCCATGAATTGCGTTCGCCCGTCACTGCGCTTGCAGCTGCAGCAGATGTCCTCGTTTCGCGAAAGTCTGAATTTTCAGAACGTAATCAGCAAGCTATTGACATCATGCAGAAACAAATTGAACGGTTCGACCGGACCGTATTAGACCTCTTGGAACTTTCACGCCTTGATGCTCATGCCGCTGACCATGAGACAGAGAACGTCCAACTCAATGATCTCATTTCCAGAATCATGCACCGGTACGGATTCGGTGAAGTTCCGTTCATTAGCACCGTGCAATCTTCCGATGGCAACACTCAAGCGGATGATGAGACCAATCTCGATAGGCGTCGGATTGAACGAATACTTGTCAATTTGTTAGAGAACGCACGAGACCACGCCAATGGCGCAATCCGAGTCACTTTAGAAAGTGATGGTAAGCACTTCACGCTCGCGGTGCATGACGCTGGACCCGGAGTCGCAGCCAGCGAACGTGAGCATATATTTGATCGATTCGCACGCGGAACCGCTTCTCGCAATAGCAAAGGCAGCGGTCTTGGACTCGCAATTGTCAATGAACATGCACGGGCTCTTGCAGGCACCGCCTACGTGGAGCAATCGGCTGAAGGTGGTTCAAGTTTCGTCATTTCATTTCCAAAAATGGAGAATCAGGCATGAGGCACGAACGGCGGCTTTCTCATCTATTTGCCCTTTGCGTGTTGCTAACTGCTTGCGCAGTACCGAAGTCTGGGTCGTTTAAAGAGGTAAATTCAAACGACATTCCCTTCGGATTGAACTCACCCGAAACATCAGCTCCGGCTACAACCACTCCAATACTGGTACCGACAACCGTTGCCGGCACGACATACGAATATGCTGACCTGTTCTTTGTTAAGGCGTCTTCCATCGTGCGAGTTCGACTTGAGATACCCTCCCCCACAAATCTGCAAGGTGTGTTCACAGCACTTATTGCCGGACTCCCCGACCCTGCCCACTCGAAGGTGAAGACTCTCCTCCCACCGGCATTTTCAGCGAATGTTGAGGTGGTCGGAGGTGTTGCAAATGTCAATTCCAAACGCGGCTATCTCGACGCAATCAAGCCAAATGAACAGCGGTTGGCAATCGCTCAAATTGTGTTGACGCTTACGAGTCAGCCGGGCATTGGACAAGTGACTTTTAGCGTTAGCGGGAAACCGATAGGCGTGCCCCGTGGACGAGGTGACATTGCAGGTGCTGGTTCATCAGTCACCTTTGACGACTACAAAATGCTGCTTACCAAGTAACTAGTAACCCAGACGCTCCACTCGATCAGCGCGTTGCTGCCAGTTTTTATCAACGACTACCGCCAACTCTAGATAGGTACCTTTAGGCAGTTGTTTGCGAACTGCTGTTC
>JBEGJW010000043.1:0-12103 GCA_041184445.1 Actinomycetota bacterium
GTTGTCGCCCGATTCCAATGTGAAACCAACAGTGAGTGCTGGGTCTTGCACCATTTTGTAGGCATCGTCCATACGTGTCTCGGTGTTCGACAACGGAGTTTCAAGTGCCCATGAGTACGGCAACACACGAAAGCCCTCATAGATGAGGCCTTTGTCCCACAGCGCCTTAAATGCCCACATAACGCTTTCCATATACGACGTGTCAAGCGTTTTGTAATCGTTCGTGAAATCCACCCAACGTGCCTGGCGAGTGACGTATCGCTCCCAGTCAGCGGTGTACTGCAACACGGAAACCTTGCAATAGTCATTGAACTTGTCAATGCCGTAATCGGTAATTGCTTGTGTTCCTGAAATTCCAAGTTGACGCTCTGCCTCAGCTTCTGCAGGCAACCCGTGACAATCCCAACCGAAGCGGCGCTCTACACGCTTGCCTCGCATGGTTTGATAACGAGGAACAGCATCTTTTACAAAGCCAGTCAGTAAGTGCCCGTAGTGCGGAAGTCCATTGGCAAATGGTGGGCCGTCGTAAAACACAAATTCATTCGACGCATCGCCGGTAGTTGGATGCTGCTCAACAGATGCAGCAAAGGTGTTGTCCTCTTTCCAAAACTTCAGCGTTTCGGTTTCAATTGCCGGAAAATTCGGCTGCGGATCAACTTGCGGATACGTCACGGTGCGTAAGTGTACGACTTCGTTACTCTCGGTTCACCGCAATCAGCAAATGGCGCTGCGGAGAATGGAAAGTCCGATCACCACAACAATTGGCGACAAATCAAGAGGTCCAACAAGCGGGAGTGCGCGTCGTACCGGGAGCAATACCGGATCGGTGATTTGATAAATAACGCGCGAGATTTGACCGAATGCTCCATTTGGGTTTGCCGGAAACCACGACAAAATTACTCGCGCGTACACCAAGAACGTGAATATTCCGAGTGCACTACAAATGATGTACATGTCAGCCGCGTGGCGAACTTGCGCCGAATGGCTTAATGAGGAATACACCTGGGGACACCTTTTCCATGGTGCCTTGCATTCCGTAAATCAAACCGCTGGTGAAATCGAGCAATCGACGTGCAACTTCGCTATCGGCAGAACCGATATTGAGCAACACCGAGTTTCCACTCTTAAACAAATCGGCAACTTCTTTTGCTTGGTCGTACCGAGTTGGACGTACTTCAACGGGCTGAGCAGAATTTGCTGAGAGCGGACGAACTGTTGGTTGAGCGCGCAGGCCGCCAGCAGTTGGACGCACTTGCACGCTGGAGTCATCTCGCTGTTGTGGTGCACGGGTGTTTACGCCACGTGGCATGCGAGGACCGCGAACATCTGCACGCTGGTCAACCATGTCATCTTCATACTCTTCGTAGTCTTCGTACTCTTCTTCTTGACGCGCCATACGTCCGCGCGGCTCTGGCCTGCGGCGTGGCAATGGACGTTCTACGGCAATTGAAGCGTCGTAGTCGTCGTATGCGTCATCTGGACCAAGACCCAGGTAATCCATTGCTCGTCTAAACATTGACATTGTTTACAGGTTACAACAACTCACCTAGGCGGTGATGGACGCTTGCCAAACAGAGCTGATCCCACTCGCACCATGGTGCTGCCCTCTTCAACTGCAATTTCGAGGTCGCCGGTCATGCCCATGCTGCAGTGTCGAAATCCATGGTCGTTGACCAACGTGCGAAGCGTGCGAAATGCACCACGAGTCACTATGGGGTCTTCATTGGTTGGACCAACTGCCATCAAGCCCACAACGTCTAGGCCCAAATCAAGCGCTGCGCGGGATAACTCTCCGACAAGTGCAGGTGCGCACCCGCCTTTCCCCTCTTCGTCAGTCACATTCACCTGAATCATCACCGAAGCACCCGGCAGGGTTGACCGTTTGGCAATTTCGGTTAATAGCGAAAGTCGATCTACCGACTGCCACACATCGACAATGCCAGCCAATTGCTTGATCTTGTTCGATTGCAATTGTCCAATGAAATGCACGGGTAAACGGTCGGCCAATGTCACTTCGGATGCCTTGTGCACCACTTCCTGCGCATAGTTCTCGCCTATGCCACTACATCCCGCAGCCTTGGCAAACCGCCAGGCCTCGGAGCCAAACGTTTTTGTTACCGCAATAAGTGCAACGTCGACGCCACCCGCTTGGGCAATTCGATTACGGAGCGTTGCAACGGCCTCGCTAACGCTGCGCTGATCCAACGTGAGAGTTACTTCAAGAACGAAGGAACGTCAAGACCGTCGTCGTCGTCGCGCAATGGGTCTTCACCAGCACCGAACAACTCTTTCAAACGACTTCCACGCTGTTCAGGAATACGACCAGTGTCAACAGCACGCGGTTCGCGCTGACGCGAACTGGTGTTGTCTCCACGGTCGAAACCGGCAGCGATCACCGTGATCTTTACTTCGTCTTCAAGCTCGTCATCGATAACTGATCCGAAGATGATGTTTGCGTCTGGGTGTGCAACCGCATGAATGATTTCTGATGCGGTATTCACTTCGAACAAACCGAGATCTGAAGGACCAGCGATATTCAACAAGATTCCGCGAGCACCTTCAACTGATGATTCAAGCAACGGAGAGTTGATTGCGGCATTCGCGGCAACCGTTGCACGGTTGTCTCCGGTTCCGCGACCGATACCCATAAGCGACGTTCCGGCGTTCTTCAAAATCATTTTCACGTCAGCGAAGTCGGTGTTGATGAGGCCTGGGGTCATAATCAACCCGGTGATTCCCACTACTCCATCCAGCAGCACTTGGTCTGCAGTTGCGAACGCTGCCAACAAACTGGTCTTGTCACTTGAAATGGTAAGCAATCGCTCGTTTGGAATAACGATCAGCGTGTCTACTTTTTCGCGAAGCTTGGAAATACCTGCTTCTGCTTGCAATGCACGACGACGACCTTCGAAATTGAATGGTCGTGTGACGATGCCAACAGTGAGTGCACCTGCAGCACGCGAAATTTCTGCGATTACTGGAGCGGCACCCGTTCCTGTTCCGCCACCTTCACCTGCAGTGATGAACACCATGTCTGCGCCAGCCACAAGCTCTTCAATTTCTGCGCGACTTGACTCTGCTGCTTCACGACCAACTTCAGGATCGCTACCTGCACCAAGACCACGAGTGAATTCACGGCCAATATCGATCTTCACTTCTGCGTCGCTCATCATGAGCGCCTGTGCGTCAGTGTTAATCGCAATGAACTCAACGCCCTTCATTCCGGAGTCGATCATGCGCTGGACGGCATTAATACCGCCGCCACCCACGCCAATCACTTTGATCACTGCAAGAAAGTTGTGCGGTGCTCCAGCCATTTTGTTCATGCCTCCGTTAACGATTACTCGATATATGCGAAACGCCCTACATGACGTCGTTCACGAGGCTAGTTGACCAACACTCCCCATATGGGAAGCCTCGCATCAGGGGTTTTCTTACGGCGAGGACACCACAGGGGTTCCCGACGATACATCGATACCCGCAATCTGGTTAATGTCCTGACGGCGAAGGATGACAACAACATTGACGAGCTTGTTTCGCAGGTCAATGGGTTCGCCGAACTTCACCACTGCCCCAGTCAACAGGGTCATCGTCACCTGATTAGGGCCGTTTACGCCCATGTTTTTTATGACTGGGCGAATTTCATCGGGTAGCGACATTGCTAATTGCGCAGCTGCCGTATAGGACTCGGATGCCATTGCGCCAGCTATCAAGTTGGGGCCAATGCCGTCAATAAGCATGTATTCCGTTGGGCGACCGTTCACCACGGCAAGCACTCGCCCGTCCTGGTCAATCACTCTGCCCTGGTTGTCAACACCGAGGAACCATGCAACCGGCACACGCTCGTTAATTTCGATGACAGCACGTCCAGGCAAATAGGTCTTTATTCGCGCCGACTCAATCCATGGATCGGTCTCTAACAATTTCTGTGCGGCATTGGTGTCAACGGTGAGCACCGACTTGCCGCGCAAACTCTTTGACACCGTTTCGATCAACGTGGAGTTTGCGTATTTCACGCCTTCAATATCGATATTTCGTACGGCAACAATTGGCGATGCAAGCACAATGAGCACAAAGACAACAACAGCAACGAGCGAACCGCCAGCTACGAGTAACTGCTTTCGCGGATTAACGCCGCGCATATTGACCAACTGCTTTGCGCCGTTGATAAATCGACGTATAGGCGAAAGTTCAGACCATGAGGTGCCATCAATAATGACCCCACCACTTGCACTGCCGTCTGCATCGTCTAGACCACCAGGAATGAGTTCGTCATCAAATATGGCTACACGTGTAGATGTTGGAGCACGATGCACGCTCTGCGACATGGTGTCTGCCGGGAAGTCGTCATCGGTCACGATTCGCAAATCATCATCGACGATCACCACGCGCTCCGCTGGCTGAGATGGTTCGCTTGCAGGAACCTGCGCTGATGACGTTGCGTTGCTACCTGCACTGGTAATGGGAACGATGGTTGCGTCACGCGTAACGTCGCGAGTCGCGTCGCGACCAAACGCCTCTCGCAATTCATCAAGCACTTCTTCAGACACATCTGCATCAACAATTCGAATTACTTCACCACTTAGCACCGATGCGGGAATCGTTCCATCGGTCGTTTCGTTTGCTGTGGAAGATTTCTCGAAGACCTGTTCAAGACGGATGGTTGAAACACCAACTTCAGAATCTTTGTTGAGCAATTCGACAATTGCTGGGTCTGTCACATCTTCGAATCCAACAAGTCGAATCTCGCTACGCAACACATA
The DNA here is from genome assembly GCA_041184445.1 of Actinomycetota bacterium. Lineage (GTDB taxonomy): Bacteria > Actinomycetota > Acidimicrobiia > Acidimicrobiales > Ilumatobacteraceae > UBA3006. The sequence goes on from JBEGJW010000043.1 coordinate 4,764, forward strand.
GCCACGTTCATCGCGCACTCGACGTCGGATCTCTGCCATCAGTGCAACAACATCGTGCGCACTGCCATTTTCATCAGCCTGAATAAAGTTGGCATGCTTTTCCGAAACATGTGCCGAGCCAATTCGTAATCCGCGCATTCCGAGCTCGTCAATAACCTCACCAGCAGATACCTTGCCCGGTTCTGGATTCACAAACACCGAGCCCGCATTCTGTCCACCTGGTTGATTTTCGCGCCGCCAGCGAACTACTTCCTGAAGTTCGGCCTCAGATGCTTCTTGCGATTTCGACCACTCGAGGTCGACCGTTGCGCTTAGCACAACATGGTGATCATCAAGCGCGGAACCGCGAAAACGGAGTCCGAGATCTACCGCATTCACATGAGCTTCTAGTCCCTTACGCAAATGGAACATGCGAACCGACGTGAGCGATGAAGCCATGTCGGAACCATGCCCACCAGCGTTCATGCGCACGGCGCCACCAACTGAACCAGGAACTCCAACTCCCCACTCAAATCCTGTCAATCCACGCGCAACGCTTTGGCGTGCAGCTACGGGAAGCGCAACAGACCCACCGAATAGTGCAATCGGTTCAACTTCTGGGTCTTCTTCACGATTCGGCAGGTCTACATAGTCGGCGAGTCCGCCAATCGTTAATGCCAACCCTTGAAAACCGGAATCTGAGATCAGCAAATTACTTCCACGACCAATAACCAATATTGGAAGTGCAACTTCTGCGAGCACTGCGCTTACCAGGTACAAATCATCTATTGATGCAACGGTCATGTGCAGCGCAGCCGTGCCACCAACTTTGTATGTGGTGTATTGCGAAAGGTCAACATTTCGCTTTGCCTTTGCATTGAACAAGCCAAATGCGTGATCAATCGCTTCTTGCGTTGCTGGTCGGCGAAGATGATGTGGCGTGCTCACGATTCTCCACGCAATACTCGACGTGCAGCCATCACTTCGTCAGGAAGCGTTTCAATATCGCCACATCCCATAGAGATGCAGATGTCACCAGCGCTCAGCTCGGTAGCAAGATGCTGAATCAATTCAGCACGCGTCGGTTTCCAAGCAATTGACGTTTGTGGGTTCGCGCGAACGATGGCATCGACGACAAGTTTGCCAGTTACTCCAGCGATTGGAGCAGTACCCGATGAATAAATGTCGGTGATCACGACGTGATCGGCGTGCGCAAAACAGTCGGCATATGCATCAGACATGTGCTGCATTCGGTTATATCGATTGGGTTGAAACACCGCTACTACTCGATTCCAAGTGTCTGTCGCGTCTGTGCAACTCGAAAGCACAGCAGAGATTTCGGTTGGTAGATGCGCGTAGTCGTCCACAAACACCACTCCGCCATCGGTTCCTCGTAGGTCAAACCTTCGCGCCACTCCTGTGAACTCAGCCAGTGCTGTTGCACAAATGTTGAAATCAATTCCAAGAAGCATGGACAGAGCAATTACTCCCAGAGCATTAGAAACATTGTGTTCGCCCCGCAATTGCAACTGGACCCGTCCCAGCTCAACCCCTGCATCACCCACAACTTCGTGACGAAGCACAGCAAAGGTTGACCCACCCTCAAGGAACGTCACATTTCGTGCAGTGAAATGCGCCGAAGTATGAACTGCGTATGTGGTTAGTTCACGCGTGGCAGCAAGTTGCACGAGTGATGCATCGTCGACACATACGACCTTGAATCCAGCTACGCCATCTAGGAATCTCGCAAAACTCTCCACCACTTTGTCAAACGTTGCGAAATGGTCAAGATGGTCGACATCAATGTTGGTGACAATTGCTGCCCCAAGTGGAAGCTGCTCGTGCGTTCCATCGCTTTCATCGGCTTCAACAACCAAATACTTACCGCTGCTCCACGACGCCCCACTACCTACGCCTCGAACATCTCCGCCAATAATGAAACTCGGAGCTAGTTGCGCTTCTCTCAGCACAGACATCAGCATCGACGAGGTGGTCGTCTTGCCATGTGTTCCTGCGACTCCAACAGAAAGTTTCTGTCTGCAAATTGCGGCAAGCATCTGAGCCCTGGTGAGAACCGAAGTTCCGATGTGGAGCGCTTCTACTATCTCGATGTTCGTTGCAGGAATTGCGGTCGAGGCAGTTACCGCATCGCATTGGTGAACAACACCTGCGTCATGGCCAATGTTGACGACGACTCCAATTGCTCGTAGTCGATCAATTGTCTCCGATTCTTTTATGTCACTTCCGGAAACGCGGTGACCCATCTCGATCAATACTTGAGCGATTGCGCTCATTCCAGGACCGCCGACACCAACAACATGAATCCGTTGCTTCATCGCTAAGTCAAGTTGCGTTGCAGGCGACATCATGAACGCACCTTTGCTGCACGCTCAATAACAGCAGCCATTGAACTTTTACGGTGCACTTCACCAAGTTCGCGCGCTCGACTGGCGATGGCAATCCTGCGATCATCGTCGCGAAGTAGTTCGGTTACCAATTGAGAAAATTCATGTGCAGTTAATGCATCCTCTTCAAGTAGGACAGCGCCACCACGGTCTGTAAGCCACTTGGCGTTGACAAGTTGGTGGTTTTCCGCTGCGTCTTTCCACGGAACGATTACTGCACACACTCCAACGGTTGACAACTCGGCAATTGTGCTTGCACCCGCTCTACACACCACAACGTCTGCAGCTGCATACATGGTGAGCATGTCGTTCGAATAGGCAATGCGCGAATACGACAGCGACCCATTGCCGTGATGCATAGTGACCGGGAGTTGCACCGAATTCATAAAGCGCTCTCCAGCAATGTGAATGACGCACGTGTGTTCAGTACTTCGAAGGCTTTGCACCAAATGTTCGGTCGCAGAGTTGAGCACGGCCGACCCAAGCGACCCACCCATCACTACCGCCACGCGAGCGTTTGCAGAAATTCCAAGCGACTCTCGCGCACTATTGCGCAGTTCATGAGCATCGGCTGTGCGCAAATTTCGACGCACTGGAGCACCCGTAACTTCCGCATTGCGCAATTTGCTTGGCGCGTACGCCACAGCAGACACCGCCGCATACCGAGATTGCAGAGAAGTCGCCAAGCCAGGTCGGCGGTCATACGAACAGGTAACAACAGGAATGCCCAACGACCGAGCGGCGCGACATGTTGGAATGCTGGCGTACCCACCAACAGAAATGACCACTTGCGGTTTCAATTGCTTCAGCAAGGTTTTTGCCGCAGCTAATGCGCTCAACATGGTGGGCACCATCAACACATTGCGTTTTACTTTCGAGAGGGTAAATCCACGCTGCAATCCGTCAACCGAAAGGAAGGTATGGGCCAATCCGATTGCAGGAATCATGGATACCTCTGCCCCACGGTTTGAACCCACGTAATGCAGTGTTGACATGTCGTGTCCAGCATCGACAAGCAGCTCTGCGATTGCAATTGCGGGAACCACGTGCCCGCTGGTTCCGCCCCCAGTAATTACGGCAAAAGTAGTTGAAGCTGGGGCGACCATGACCTACTTCATATTACGCGCAACATTCAGCAACAGACCTACAGCCGCCATTGTCATAAACAGTGAAGATCCACCGTATGACATGAGCGGCAAAGTGAGTCCAGTTACTGGCATTGCGCCGATAACGCCTCCGATATTGATGAGTGCTTGTACACAGAGCCATGTTGTGATTCCACCTGCAAGCAGTGCGCCGTAATGATCACGGGCTCCCTTGGCAGCTTGCATTCCGAGAGACAACAACACCATGAAGCCGCCAATAACTCCGACGGTTCCGATGAGCCCAAACTCTTCGGCGATGATCGCAAAAATAAAGTCGCTGTGCGCTAGTGGAACATATCCCCACTTACCTGTTCCCTGACCAACTCCAACTCCAGCTATTCCACCATTGGCGATACTCAACACGGATTGCCACACTTGATACGCCCAGTGACCTTTGTTTGCTTCTAAGTCTGCAAATGCAAAGAATCGATGTTGCAGTCGCGAACTAGATGCAATCAACACGAGCGACACAACAGTGAACACTCCGGTCATGGTCGCCATCCAACGAATTGGCGCACCAGCAATGAACAACGTTGCCATCACGATGCACGTAAATACGATTGCAGCGCCAAGGTCTTTCTGAAACACCACGCACAACGACACGGTGATTGCCCACGCAAACATGACTGGCTTTAAGGTGCGCTCCCAATTTGCCATTTCTGCACGCCTACGCGATAACACGCTTGCGCAATACAGCAACATGGTCACCTTCAACACTTCGGACGGCTGGAATCGAATCGGTCCGAGCGCCACCCAAGCGCGTGCGCCGTTAATTTCCAAACCCAAACCTGGAACCAACGGCAAAACCATAAGTCCATACGAAGCCCACAGCGCATATTTAGCAATGCCATGCCACTGGTGATACGGCATGCGATAGGTGGTGATTCCCGCGAACAAACCGAATATTGCCCACATGAACTGCTTTTGGAACATTGCCCAAGGCGAGCCACCTCTGTTTACGGCCTCAATGGATGTTGCAGACAGAACCATCATTAACCCAAACACCGTAAGCAATGACGTGACAGCAAGAATTCCCCAGAACACTTTGCTTGGAGCAGCAGATGTTAAGCGGCGTGTCGATCCAACACCTTTTTTATCAAGTACTGCGCGGCGTCGTTGCGCCGGTGTCAGTGAAGTTGAAACGTTTGTTGCCACAGTGCCCTCCTAGCGATGGTTTCTTGATAGTTCGCGAACGCATTTCATGAAGTCATCACCACGTTCACCGTAGTTTGAGTACCAGTCGTAACTGGTGCATCCCGGCGACAAGACCACGACATCGCCACTTCGCGAAAGTTCATGTGCTTGTGAAACTGCAGCGATCATGTTCTCGGCCTTCACAACGGTGCACACGCCACTAAACGCTTGAGCAATTTCATCTGCAGCCATACCAATAGCTACTACCGCCCTCATTCGATGTGGTTCGCACGCCATTTGCGAAAGATCCAGGTCTTTGTTTTTCCCTCCAGCAATGAGCACAATGCTGTCAAACGCACGCAGTGCCACGCTGGCAGCATGCGGGCTAGTTGCTTTCGAATCGTTGAACCAGCGCACACCATTGATTTCGGCGACGAACTGAATTCGATGAGGTGCATTCTCAAACTGTTCCAACGCATTCGCTACATGCTGAGCACTTGCCAAGCCGCTCTCCATGCACACGGCTGCTGCGGCCAACGCATTGGTTACATCGTGTGGCAAGGAACGCTTCATCCGCGAAATGTCCATGATCGAACCACTCGGTCCGCACAGTTCGTTTCCGACAACGCGATAATCTGCATCAGCAGCACCGAACGTCACCACGCGAGCCGCGCTCGCACGCGCAACTGCCAAAATATTTACGTCATCCACTGGAGCGACCGCGACATCTGTCGAGGTGCAATTTGCCCACATCTTTGCTTTGGCATCGAAATATTTTTGATAGCTGCTGTGCCAGTCCAGATGATCTGGTGCAATGTTTAACCAAGCCGAAGCCTGCGCACGAAATAGTTCGGTGTGTTCAAGACGAAAACTCGAACACTCAATGGCAAATGCCTGCGCATCGGTGGCAAGCGATTCAATAAGCGGCACTTCTGTGTTGCCCACAGCCTCGGAACGTAAACCAGCCGCACGCAGCATCGCATTTGCCATCAACGTAGTTGTCGTCTTGCCGTCTGTTCCTGTAATCGCCACCATCGGTCGGGGTTCATCGCTGCGAAGAAGTTCAGCGCGATAGGCAATTTCAATTTCCGACTGAATGGAAACTCCGTTTTCACGTGCGCTCCGAATGACACCATGACTTTCAGGCACGCCCGGTGCCGGAGAAAGCACAACCACCGAGCTCATCACGCGCTGCAATTCCCCATCGCTTGTTATGTCCACCACTCGTGCGCCAATCGACTTGGCGAACGATCGATGTTCATCGCTCAATTTGTCGTCTCCAACTACAACGTCAATGCCACGTGCACGAAGTGAAGTTGCCACCGCACGCCCCGCTACCGCCAACCCAAATACAAAGGTTGATGCGGAGCCTTGGGTCATCGGGACACTTGATTGGTGAAGTCGGCGATGAAGATTGCAACTGCTGTTGCAACACAAATTCCTGAAATGATCCAGAAGCGAATGATGACGGTGGTTTCTGGCCAACCACTCAATTCAAAGTGGTGGTGAATCGGCGACATCTTGAGCAATCGCTTCTTCCTACCCGAGGCTTTAAACACACCCATTTGCACCGCAACCGAACCGGCTTCGAACACGTTGATGCCACAAATGATTGGCAACATCAAATGTGTATTCGTGGTTACTGCCAATGTGCCAAGTGCAGCACCCAACCCAAGTGCACCAACATCACCCATGAATATTCGGGCTGGCGCCGCATTCCACCATAAGAACCCTCCGCATGCACCTGCGAGAGCAGCCGAGAGCACCGCAAGGTCAAGCGGGTTCACCATGTCATAAATACGCGGATTACGAAATGCCCAATAGGCAATGATCGTGAAGGCCAAGAACCCAAAGAGTGCGGATCCTGCAGCAAGTCCATCCAAACCGTCGGTGACATTCACTGCATTCGTGGTGCTCCACACCATGATGGCTGTCCAGGCAATAAACAACGGACCAGACAAATGCCAGCCCGGGCTCATGGCGCGGGTGAACGAAATGGTTTGAGCAACTCCTGTTGTTGAAGCCAAGATGAACATCAACACCGCTGTGATCCCGAACGTGATCCAACCCTTTTTCTTCCAGAAAATTCCACGATTGTGTTGACGTTGAACTTTCAAATAGTCATCGAGAAAGCCAATGATTGCCAGAACAAAAACCGTGAGCCAAATAACGGCAGCTTGGTCAGAAAACGGAAGTCCATCTCGCAAGTGGGCTACTAGCCAGCCCAAAAAACCAGCGAGCAGAATGGCGATTCCACCCATTGTTGGTGTTCCCTGTTTCGCCATCTGGTGCGCAGGACCGTGGTCTTCGGCGCCAAGAATTGGTTGACCTTTGGCTGCAACTTTCTAAATCCACCGAGTGCGATCAATCGGGCAAGATTCGGAGTAAGCAGGTTGAGCGGTGAATCAATATTGCGATCAATGAAGTCATTCATCTCGTACTTGTAGAGCTTGGTGACGAAATCAACGTAGTCACGGTAACCAGCTGCCTCAGTTGCGGAAACTTTTTCCCGAATCTCTTGCTCCATCGCCTTGGTATCAGCGTGAACATCAATCTGTGAACCGTCGGCATAGAAGGCGCGATAGAGAGGAGAGACTGGAATCAGTTCAAGCCAATCCTTCATATCTTCACCCACGGCAGAGAATGCATCCTGAATGAGCGATGGCATCGTCAACAC
>JBEGJW010000044.1:0-11813 GCA_041184445.1 Actinomycetota bacterium
TTTGCTGCTGGAAAGAACGGCGGCTTCAAACGTGGCATTCCGCGATTTCCTTCAAGGCTTTCAATCAACGCGGTTTCTTCACCAACGACATACGCGCCTGCTCCCCAGTGCAACACAATGTCGACCGAGAATTTTGAACCAAGAATGTTTTTGCCTACATAACCAGCTGCGTAAGCCTCGTTCAATGCTGTAGCAACACGCTCTTGCGCGAGCGCCATTTCTCCACGGATATACAAGAAGCACTGCGACAAACCTGCTGCATAACACGCAATGAGGCAACCTTCAATCAGCTGGTGCGGGTCGCGCTCCATGAGCAGACGGTCTTTGTAGGTGCCCGGTTCGCTCTCGTCACCGTTCACTACTAAATATCGTGGCCACACTTGCTGAGGAGTAAGTCCCCATTTGGTTCCTGCAGGGAAACCTGCACCACCGCGACCAAGCACGGTTGCACCCTTCACTTCTTCGTGAACATCTGCTGCTGGCTTCGACAATGCTTTGCGAAGTGCTGCATAACCATCGGTTGCCAAGTAGCGCTCAATGGTGAACGAATCGGTGTATTCGAAACGTGAAGTGACCACTTTCGGGCGATTACCGGCAACAAATCCTGGTGCGTGTGGGTATGAACTCATAATGCAGGCTTCCCATCTAGCCATGCTGGGCCTTCAGTGACATCTTCTGGAGCTACTGCACCCACACCCTTGTCGGCTGGAATACGTTGGCGAACTTTTGCAAGCACGCCATGAGCAGGAATTTCGTCGGCAAGTTTCCCGGCGCGCAAATCATCTACCAAATTGTCGAAATCAGTTGGCGTGACATGGAATCGATAGCGGTAGTTCACTTGCAACGTTGGCGCTTCGGTGCATGCTGCTTGGCATTCTGCGTGAGCAAGTGTGAACATGCCATCGGCAGTTGTTCCGCCAGCCTTCACACCCAGCTTGTGCTCGGCATGATGCATTAGTTCAGCGGCACCCATGAGTGCGCACGACATCGTGCCGCACATGTTGATGAGGTACTTGCCAACTGGCTCAAAGCGGAACATCTCGTAGAAGGTTGCGGTTCCATACACCTCTGCCGAAGTAACGCCAACAAGTTCACCAAGATGTACCATCGCCTCGCGGGTGATGTATCCGTTTTGTTCTTGCGACAAATGCAACAGCGGAACAAGCGCAGACTTTGGTCGTGGATAACGACCAATAATTTCCTTAGCAATAACAACGTTTGCGTCGGTCAATCGGCTCATCGGTCTACCTCGCCAAGCACTGGGTCTACAGAAGAAATTACGGCGACAGCATCGGCAACCAAACCGCCGCGCATCATGTGTGGAAGAGCCTGCACGTTTACAAATGACGGCGCGCGAACATGCATGCGATACGGAGTTGGTGAACCATCGCTAGCGATGTAGCAACCAACTTCGCCTCGTGGGCTTTCGATAGCTACATACACTTCGCCTTCTGGAACTTTGAAACCTTCAGTGAAGATCTTGAAGTGGTGAATGAGTGCTTCCATTGATTCGTCAATGCGAGCGCGTGGTGGTGGCGTAACTTTCTTGTCTTGAATTCGGTAGTCGCCACGTGGAACACGATCCAGAATTTGACGCACGATGCGCATTGATTCGCGAATTTCGTTCAAGCGAATTGCATAACGATCGAATGCATCGCCATAACTACCAACAATCACATCAAATTCGAGTTCGTCGTAATGCATGTATGGCATGTCGCGACGCAAGTCCCACGCCAAGCCAGTACTGCGCAAAATTGGGCCGGTTGCGCCAAGCGCAATTGCTTCAGCTTGCGTAATGACGCCAACTCCCTGCAACCGCTCACGCCAAATTGGCTGATTGGTCATGAGCACGTCGTACTCGCCCAAACGATCTGGCAACATATCCAAAATTGACATCACATCGTCGCGCCAATCGGCAGGCAAGTCTGCTGCAACTCCGCCAGGACGAATGAAGTTGTGATTCATGCGCAGTCCGGTGACCTTTTGGAAAAAGCGCAACACCACTTCGCGTTCGCGCCATCCGTACAGCATCATCGAAACTGCACCGATGTCCATGCCGTTCGTTGCCATAAACAACAAGTGGCTGCTCATGCGATTCAGTTCGGACAACAACATGCGAATCCACACTGCGCGCTCTGGAATGTCGCCGTCGATACCGAGCAATTTCTCGGTCGCCATGCTGAATACCAATTCGCTATTCAGCGGTGACAGGTAATCCATGCGCGTGACGTTGGTTCCACCTTGCATGAACGTGAGCGATTCGCCCGTTTTTTCCATGCCAGTGTGCAAGTACCCAATAATTGGCTTGCACCGCAGAACGGTTTCACCTTTCAGTTCGAGCATCAGTCGCAGCACACCGTGCGTACTTGGGTGCTGTGGACCCATGTTGATGATCATGGTCTGATCTTCGCCCGGGTCGGCTTCTACTTCAGCCAAAAGAGCGGCGTCTGCTTCGCTCATGCGCAACACTGCGCCTACTTCACGCATCACCTCTTTCGCAGTCAACTCAGAGCGTGAACGAAGTTCTTGATTTCCTTCGTTGGTTCCTGCAGCTGCAGAAATAACGGTGTCGCTTTCGCGCGGAGTCACGATGCGGCTCCCTTGAATTGCACAGGAATGCGACCTTGCGCGTAATCCTTACGCAACGGGTGGCCTTGCCAGTCTTCTGGCATCAAAATTCGTGTGAGGTCTGGGTGGCCAGCAAATGAAATGCCAAACATGTCAAATACTTCGCGTTCCATTGCTTCGGTACCTGGGTACAAATCGAACAATGAATCAATGTTTGGGTCCGACTCGCTTACCTGCACACGTACGCGCAAACGTTCGCGCTTGCTGAGTGACAATAAGTTGACCACGATCTCGAAACGTTCTGGAGCAATGCTGTCGGGAAGTGTGCGTGATGCATGAGTCAAAAAGTCAACCGCAGTGAGGTCGACGCACATTTCAAAACCATCATCAACGAGCTTTTTCATGGTCGACATATACGACTGTTTAGGAACAAACAGCACTGTCTGACCGCGAGAGTCACCAAGCAAACAACCGTGCAAGGTCGCAGGTGTAGCGGATGCTTCGGTGCTCACCGCAATTACCTCGACCCAAGAATGACTGGAGTGGTGATTCCTGCAGGAACTTCCTGAATGTGCACATTTGCACCGGCACCACTCGTTGCGCGACGACGCATAATTTCGCCATCTTCAATAAGTTGGTGCAACGTTTCAATTGCGTGAATCAGCGTCTCTGGAGTTGGTGGGCATCCAGGCGCATACACGTCAACTGGAACTACTTGGTCAACACCTTGCACAATCGCGTAATTGTTAAACATTCCGCCACTGCTGGCGCACACGCCCATGCTGATCACCCATTTAGGTTCCATCATTTGGTCGTACACCTGACGAAGTACCGGTGCCATTTTTTGGCTTACGCGTCCAGCGACAATCATGATGTCGGCCTGACGAGGTGACGCGCGAAACACTTCCATGCCGAATCGCGCAAGGTCGTAATGCGGTGCGCCAGTTCCCATCATTTCGATTGCGCAACAGGCGAGACCAAAGGTTGCACCCCAACTAGAGCGCGAACGCGACCACTTAATGAGGTCTTCTATGCGACCTGTCAAAAAGTTGTGATCGAGGCCTTCTAGACCATCATCAAGAACATTACGCACAATCCCCATTAGGCAGCTGCCCCTTCATTGCGACCTTCAAGACCCACTCGACGAATGGTGCTCGTAAAAGTGCGTGAATCAGAAGTCATCGAGTTCGACAAAGCGTCATCAAGTCGCACTGACTTCTTGATTGGACCCCAATCAAGAGCGCCACGAGCAATTGCGTAAACAAATGCTGCAAAGAACACCGCACTGAAGGTGATCATTTCAAAAAATGCATATGGCCCAAGGGCAGCATGCGACACTGCGTACGGATAGACGAAAATGATTTCAATGTCGAACATGATGAACAACATGGCAATGATGTAAAAACTGACTGGGAAACGCTCAGGCGCTTCTCGGCTAGGCACAATTCCACATTCGTAAGGCGCAGATTTTGCCGTGTTCGGCCGACGAGGTGCCAACAGTTTTGAAGCGACAAGACTGATTGCTCCAAACAACACAGCAAGTGTCGCCAACACCACTATTGGAAGGTACTGGCCCACGTGTTTTCCTTATGCCTTAACAGGCGTTTTGTCACTGGCAAGATTCTCGCGAAGTGCAAGATCTCGACGGTGGAGCAACCAGCACATGATTGCGAAAATAAGCCCTGATCCAAAGGTGATCATGATTGCCGGTTGGCGTTTAGCGCCTAAGTCGCGAATCATATAGACGTAGCGATGTGGCTGAGTTGAATCAGCTACCGGACGAGCAGGAGCTCGACCTGGTTCGGTGCGCTGAGGAACAACAGGCACTACTTCAACCAACGCATAACGAGCCTTATGGAAAAACGCCACGAAGTCGAGTGAGTCATTGATCTTTGGAAAGCGTTCTCCACCACGATCAAACACAGCAATACTCAAGTAGTCGCCAACGGCAAACTCTTTTGCTTCAATCTGCAATATCGCATCCGAAGCTGCGACAGCTTGACCGCGTTGTGGGTCGGCTTCATCGAGCAAGTTCCAACCTTCCGACTGCAACTGCTTTGACGCAGCTGCAGAAGTGTCTGCTGGTGTAGATCCATCAGCAACAGAACCATCAAGAATTCCAGCAGCACCCAACAACGAAGCATCACGAATAATGGTGACCGGTTCTGCCGGCTTCCATGATGGCTCTGGACCTTTAAGACCGATTCCGTACGTCCACCACACGGCAGCCATAACGGTCATCCAACCAAAGAATGCAGAAAGAACGATCAGAAGTCCGAGTCGAGCACCAACGTTGGTTCCAACAATGAGGTAACTGCCGCCAATAAGCACGACAACTGCAATAAGAACTACAACGATTCCTCGAATTTCTGGTTCCCACGAGATTGCAAGAAGAGTTGACAACATTTAGAGACCTCGCACGTAGTCGACGATTGCGTTGATTTGTTCATCGGTGAGCATGGCGCCAAATGCTGGCATACGTCCGCTTCCCTGACCTTGTTCGCCATAGCGCTTGCCGTATTCACTGCCGCCCTTGATGAAATTCATCATGTCGTTCTTTACAGGGAATTGGCGAACTGCCGAACCACCGGTGAGGTTTGGACCAAGTGCTCCACCGCCAGTGATTTGTGGATCACCGTACGACCAACCCTTTGTATGGCAACGAGCGCACGAATAGTTTCCACCACCCAAATCAAGATTGAATAATGCTTCACCAAGAGTGGAATACGTTCCAGCTGCAACTAAACGTTGCGCTTCTGCAGTGATTTCATCTTGCTTCGCCTTTGGCAAATGTCCGCCATCGCAAATGCGTGGATCAGCAGTAGCAACTGTGCAATCTTCGCGAGGAATTTGAATGCTCTTCAAATACGACAGCACGGTTTGAATTTGCTGGTCGTTCATTGGGCCACCACCAACAACTCCCCATGGCGACATTGGTGAGAACGGACGACCGTATTCAAGAATGAACTTGATTTCGCTTTCGCTAAATCGGTAGTAAATAGTGTTGAGCGCAGGAGCCTTCCAGCTCACTTCGCGCACTTCACCGGTTTTTGAATCGGTAAGTGCATACACAGCAGCACCACCAGAACCCTTTGTTCCTCCATGGCAACCTGCACAGTTAAAACCGCCGTTTGCTGTTACATCAAACAGTCGGCCACCCCATGACTCAAAGCGGTGATCCCAACCATTCTTTGCACCTTCTTGACGGCCTGGTTCAAGAATCCAATACAGCGGCAATGCAAGCGTGATTACTGCGAGGAACAAAATTCCAATGAGTTGTGTGCGCTCAATTTTCTTGCCTTCAAGAATTTCGTCGTCGTAGTACGGCTTGCGGTTTGCAGCAAGCTTGATTTCTGATCCGATTTCAGCGCGACTCTTACGAATGTTCGCAAGTCCGTATAGCGCCCAACCTGTCAACGCAGTAACGAGGAAGAACCAAGAAATATTGGTCGTGGTATCAGCAAACATCAGTGGTGTCCTCCACCCACACAGTGTGGGCCTTCAGCTTCTTGACCTGTGGTGTTCGTGCCAATTGGCGGTCCACCGAACACGGTTCCAGTATCAACAACAACTACGCCATTGGTTACCGATACGCCGAAGCGATCCATTCCGCGTGGTGCTGGACCACCCTTCTTTTCACCAACTCGGTTGTATTGAGAACCGTGACATGGGCACTCGAACCACTGCGAACTTACGCAGTTCGGAACACGACAGCCCAGGTGCGGACACTTTTGATACAGCGCAATAATTCCCGACTCAAGGCCCGCATACACCGGTGCCTGATGGCCATACGCAACTTTGCCTTTTGACAACGATTCCTTTGGATATTCAGTTATCCATGTGCGTGCTTGAGGAAAGTACAGAAAGCCTTTGTTCGCGCGAATTTGCGCGGTGACATCAGTCAGGTTTCCAATCGTGATCTTTGAACCAAAACCGCCCGATGAACTTGTCCAGAGAAATCCAATTACAGCTGCACCAAAACCACCGAGGCTGGCACTAAACAACGTGACAATGGCGCGGTTAAAGAATTTACGACGTGTCACTCCGAGTGCTTCAGCATCTGGGGCAACCCACGGCTCAATTTCTGCTTTAGGAGCAGCAACAATCGCGGAGTTTTGCTTACGAACTACTGCTTCGAATTGGCGTCCGGTGAGTTGTTCTGGGTCAACCGCTCCGCGATCCTTCTTACGAGTTTCGCGCGCAAGTGTTCCCGTTCCACGTACCCCTGAAGCGCGCGACGAGGTCAGCACAACGCCAACTCCGGCAACCAGAAGAACCGCGATTGCGATAGTGATGATTTGAATTGTTGTCATATATATACGTGTCGCCTTAGAGCTCGAAAAAGATTCCGTCACGCCATGGGAACGTGAAGTTAAAACCAGGACCACGGAAGAACGAGCCGATGATTACGAGTACAGCCCAGAACATGAGGAAGATCGTAAACATGCTGGTCATGAACTTGCGATCTTCAGGATGATTAGACACTGTTTTGTCTAGGTACGGAGAAAACATCAACGCAACCAGACCAACGGTTGGAAGTGTCACACCAGCGATCATCGGGTGGAACATGGTGAGCAATTCCTGAAGACCGAGGAAGTACCAAGGAGCCTTTGATGGGTTCGGAGTTTGGTTGAAGTTTGCAGCTTGCAAGAGCGGTGCATTCACTACCCACGAGAACACGAACAAGAATGCTGTACATGCAAGTGCTGCAACGAATTCAACAGCGAGCAAGTGTGGCCATGTGTGCACTTTGTCAACCGGCTCAGACTTAACGTCTTGAATTGAACCTGACTTAACGACAGTAAGCAATCGCTGCGTATGTCCGCCAGGACCAGCAGCCATTGGAACATTTCCTTCTGCAGGTGCAGCAACTACTGCACCACTCGGCTTTTCTGCAACTGCAACTGCGCCGCCAGCTTTTGCTGCTTTGCTTCGCTCAAGTAGATGTGCCGGAATACGCGAATCGCCCGATGCTTCTGCTTCTGCTGGCGCGCCAGCTTCTGCTGCTGCTTTTTCCCGAGCTGCTTGTGCGCGCTTCAAGAGGTGTTCTGGAATTTCAGTCATTACTGATCATCCTTTCAATAGTTGCGTTCATCACAATGGACCCGAAATTCCGCCGTCTTTACGTACTCGCCAGAAGTGAATTGCCAAGAAGATCACCGTGACAAACGGGAAGAGCAACACGTGTAACACGTACCAACGCAGCAAAGTTTCTGCGCCAATTTCGACACCACCGAGCAATACGAATCGAACTTGAGAACCGATCACCGGCGAGTAACCCATCATGTTGGTACCCACCGCCACTGCCCAGAGTGCAAGTTGGTCCCACGGCAAGAGGTAACCAGTAAACGAAAGCAACAACGTAAGCGTGAGCAAGATCACTCCGACTACCCAGTTGAATTCGCGAGGAGCCTTATATGCACCGTGGTAAAACACGCGAGCCATGTGCAAGAACACGCTGAGCACCATGAGGTGAGCACCCCATCGATGCATGTTGCGCACCATCAGTCCAAACGTCACTGACGTTTGTAGCGACTGAATGTCCTGCCATGCGTTTGCGGCAGTTGGTCGATAGAAGAACATCAAGAAAATGCCCGTAACGGTGAGCAAAATGAACAAGAAGAAGCTCAGTCCACCAAGGCACAGTGTGTAACTGACCTTTACTGCATGTCGCTTCACCTTCACTGGGTGCAAGTGATACAGCACCGAGTTCATGATGACGTACGAGCGGTTACGTGGTGAGTCGGTGTAACCCTTGCGGAAAATTGAACCAGGGCGGAAAATTGAGTTCCACGCCTGACTTCCCTGCAATGTTTCGCCCAACTTCGCTGCACGCTCTTTTAGCGTGAGGCGAGGCTTTTCTTCAATTGTGCTTGCCATATGTTTCTCCGTGTCCTGAAACTTCTACAACCGCATGCCGTATGCGTAGCCGTGATTTGCTGTTCGAGTATGTGAATCGCCAGTCGCAGCAGGTGCTCCAACTTTGCCAAGAATGATGACGCCTGTTGGGCAACGATCTACGCAGAGCGCGCATCGAGTGCACACATCGTCGTCAATGATGAACAGCACATTGTCGCTTGGATCTGACCCTGGCATTTCTGTGCCCTGTGCTTCAGCGATTGCATCTGGTGTCACCATGTGAATGCACTTCCATGGGCATATGTCGACGCAGCCTTCGCACATGATGCATTCACTCTGATCAATATGAATGAATTGCTTTGGCTTCACAGCCTTTGCGAGATAGTCGGCATCCACTTCAACGAGTTGATACTCGTCAGACCACAAGGGCATTGGAGGATTGGCGTCGGTCTTCGTCATGGAAATTAGCCCTTACGCACCAAAGGACGACCGTAGGTCGATGTAGCAATTTCTTTCGGCTTCACTTCGCCGCGCTTCTGCCACCAATTGAACATTTTCACCATGACGGTCATGAGCACAACATGGATCACCACCACCATGGTGTCGCGAATGGCTTCGTAGCTCATGGTGAATGGAAACTGCCCGCCATACGCCTTTGGCTTCAACAGGTCAAAAGGCCCAAAAATCAATTTGTCTTTGCGCCATCCAAGGTTTTTGTCGGCATGGTCGATGAACTGGTGAGGAACCACTCCAAACGCAATGAACATTGCTGTGAAAACATAGACAGCACCAAACATGGTCTCGCCCCATGTTGCTTTGCGGTCAACAGGTCGGCGCTTACCTACCCAATACACGCCAAACGTCATCGCAAGTGTGAGGGCGAGCGAGAACATGAACGCTTGGTTCACTCCCGGCCATCGAAGAATGTCTATTGCCAGCATGGTTTGCAGGGATGCCTTTCCTCGTCAAATCTCTGTCCGAGACTAGTCGGGCAATCCTCAAATAGGTGAAAAGAGCGAGGTTGTGCAATCGTGCACCCCTGTGACCTTGAGCACCAAAATTCAGGCGATTGGTTGATGAGAAATTTCCCAATCTGGGGAGTTCGTCCCTAGTGTTTATCGGGTCCCCACTCCGTGATTTAGAGTGGGATAGATCATTGTCGAGGGCACCACCCTCGTTGGAACACGAGATATACGAGGAACACCGTGACAGAAATACCCGAACATCTACTCAAGCGTTCGAAGGAACGACGGGAAGCTGCTTCGGGCGGTGCCAGTTCAGACGCTGGCGCATCTGTGCCTGCCACGACTTCGTCGGCACCGGCAGTTGCAAAATCTGCCGCACCTGTTGCCGCTTCGGCTCCTGCGCCAAAGCCCGACCCAAGTTACGTTGTTGCCGCAAAGTCACGAAAGAAAATTCCATTCTGGGCAATGGCCACACTCAGCCTGCTTCCACTATGGGCATTTATGTACATGCTCGCATTGAAGCCTCAGGAAAAAGTTGTTGAAGGTCCCCTCGCCATTGGAGCATCGGTGTACGGGTCATGCGCAGGTTGCCATGGGGCCGAAGGCCAAGGTGGCGCTGGTCGAGTTTTCGCTGGTGGCGAAGTGTTGAAAACCTTCCCAAAGATTGAAGACATGTTGAACTTCGTCTATACCGGTAGCCAGGCATACGCTTCGCAAAATATCAAGTACTACGGAGATATCAATCGTGAAGGTGGAGCACACGCACCGCTTTCCTACAACGGAAACCCAATGCCTATGCAAGGAGAGAAGGCTGGTGGCGGGCTTACCGAAGCACAAATTCTTGGCGTTGTATGCCACGAGCGTTACACCATTTCTGGAGCAGATCCAGCTAGCGAACAGTGGAAAGAAGAATACGAAACCTGGTGCTCACCAGAATCTGAAATCTTCCTTGCGCTAGAAAATGGAACGACTTCGTTCGACACCATTGACAAAGATTTTGCAATGTTGAAAACGCCACCGCATGCGGTTGGCACCACACCTCGCGAATCGGCGAAGTAACCACAGGCTCGTTACGGGCCGGTACACACCACTTCGGTAATACGGTCTTGATACAAATTCAGTAACGAGA
This sequence comes from Actinomycetota bacterium, assembly GCA_041184445.1. GTDB lineage: Bacteria > Actinomycetota > Acidimicrobiia > Acidimicrobiales > Ilumatobacteraceae > UBA3006. The sequence continues at coordinate 10,522 of JBEGJW010000044.1, forward strand.
CTGCATTCCCTTCAGGGAATTTATTAATGAAGTCGCGAAGCGAAGTTGTTTCCGTATCGCAATTGCGCACCGTGGGAGTTGCAAGCGGAACTACCCATCCATTGCTCAACACTCCTAAGTCACCACCTTGCAACATGTCGACAAGAGCTGGAAGCGTCAGGATTTCTTTTCCATTACTGGAATCTGTTGGAACGAGCGCAAACCACAACACACCGGAACCCAACGTGTCGGCAACAAGTACGCACGAATACGGAATTGTTGGCAACTCACACGTCACCTCACCTGGGGTGCCATCAACAATGTGCAAAGTTCGTCCATCATCTAGAGAAAGCGTCGCGTCTCCAACTGATTTACCACTAGACACTTGCCAGCCGTCACCAAACTCTGTGGTGGTGACTGCAGCAACAACATCAATTACTCGGCTGCCAGAACTACTCGCCGACGAGCCACCATTTACAACCAGCAACATTGCAAACACCAAAGCTGATGCTCCAAGCAACATGCCGAGCGCTGCCCACAACCTTGCGGTGAAGAAATAACGCATGCAGTAAATCTATTGCGTACGAACTGCTGCGTGTGCAGCACGCTCTGCACGTTCAGCAAGCTGTTGCATAACCGAATCGGTATGACCAAGCCCAACGAACAAGGCTTCGTATGCTCCCGGAGCCAACGCAACGCCTTCAGCCAGCATCGCATGGAACAATCGCGCATACATCTTTTCGTCAGTCTGCTTTGCTTCGTCAAAATTTGTTGGGGTGTTGTGTCCAAAATATGCACCGACAAGTGTTCCCACTACGGGGAACTGCGCAACAATGCCTGCGCTTAAACATGCATCGCGAAGCAGTGTGGACAATGCGCGAGCACGCGCACCAAGTTCCATATATACGTCTGGGGTGAGTTCATTCAACGCTGCAAGACCTGCAGCCGTTGCCAGTGGATTGCCAGCAAGTGTTCCAGCGTGAAACACTTTTCCGATTGGTGTGAGATTTTCCATCACCGATTGCGATCCACCAATCGCACCAATCGGCAATCCTCCACCAATAACTTTGCCGAAACATGTGATGTCCGGTTTTACGTCGTACTTAGCCTGTGCACCGCCTTGGCCATGGCCTTGCCCATGCACAGCCTGGAGCCGTTTTTGCTCATGCTCAGCTCGGTGTTTGTGCCCTTGTTTGGCGTCATTTTGGGACGCATGGGCTGGGGTCAATCCAGCACCACCACCGCGCACACCGACACCAAAGCGGTGTTGTCATGGCTGGCTGGCATCGCGGTGTACCAACTCTGCATGGAAT
>JBEGJW010000045.1:0-11174 GCA_041184445.1 Actinomycetota bacterium
CCGCTTGGGTTCAAAACTAGCACTGCCCTTCTGTGGGCTGTGGCTACTAGTTTGTAGGCGTCATGGCTGCAGAATTCATATATACGTGTTACAAACTTGCCCGCTTCTACCCACCCGACCGCACGGTTCTAGAAGACATTTCACTGTCGTTCTACCCCGGCGCGAAAATTGGCGTCATTGGTTCGAACGGCAGCGGTAAATCCAGCCTGTTGCGCATCATGGCTGGTGTTGACGACGGCTACACCGGTGAAGCACGTCTGACCCCAGGATTCACGGTTGGCTTGCTTGAGCAGGAACCAATTCTTGACCCAAATAAAGATGTACTTGGCAACGTAATGGATGGTGTTGCGCCAATTCGCGATTTGTTGACGCGCTATGAAGAAGTAACCGCAATGTGGGGCGACCCCGATGCAGACTTCGACAAAGTTGGTGCCCTGCAAGCCGACCTCGAAGCGAAAATTCAAGCCGCCGATGCATGGAGTTTGGAACGCAACGTAGAAATTGCAATGGATGCTTTACGTTGTCCGCCAAACGATGCCGACGTCACCAAACTTTCTGGTGGTGAGCGTCGCCGTGTTGCATTGTGTCGATTGTTGCTGAGCCGCCCCGACCTGTTGTTACTGGACGAACCAACTAACCACTTGGACGCAGAAAGCGTTGACTGGTTGGAACGCTTCTTGCAGGAATACCCAGGCACCGTTGTGGCAATTACCCACGACCGTTACTTCCTCGACAACGTGGCGAAATGGATTCTTGAACTTGATCGCGGCCGCGGCATTCCGTTCTCGGGCAACTACACCAGTTGGTTGGAACAGAAACAAGAACGCCTTGGTAAAGAAGAGAAAGCAAACGATGCACGCAAGCGCACGTTGCAACGCGAACTTGAATGGGTGCGCATGGCGCCGAAGGCTCGTCAGTCGAAGGGTAAAGCGCGTCTTGCTGCATACGAGAAGTTGCATGCAGAAGCGCAAGCTGCAGATGGTGGCAGCGACAAGTTGGAAATCATGATTCCTGCCGGCCCGCGTTTGGGTGACACCGTTATTGAAGTGAAGAACTTGGTGAAGGGCTTCGGCGATCGCTTGCTCATTGAAGACCTGACGTTCTCGCTTCCACCAGCAGGAATTGTTGGCATTATCGGACCAAACGGCGCTGGTAAAACCACGCTGTTCCGCATGCTCACTGGTCAAGAAGCTCCAGACTCGGGAACAATCACCATTGGTGACACTGTGCAATTGAGTTACGTGGATCAAAACCGCGACACACTTGACCCAGAGGCATCGGTATATGAAGAAATCACTGGCGGTGCAGAAACGCTAAAGATTGGTGGACGCGAAATTCATGGCCGTGCATACGTGTCGAGCTTCAACTTCAAAGGTAGCGATCAACAAAAGCGCGTTGGAGAACTTTCGGGTGGAGAACGCAACCGTGTGCACTTGGCCAAATTGCTGAAGCACGCAGGAAACGTGTTGCTATTGGACGAACCAACAAACGACCTCGACGTGGACACACTGCGCGCATTGGAAACTGGCCTTGAATCATTTCCTGGTTGCGTGGTGGTTATTTCGCACGACCGTTGGTTCCTCGACCGCATTGCCACACACGTGTTGGCATTTGAGGGCGACAGCCAAGTGCGTTGGTATGAAGGCAACTTCAGCGACTACGAAGCATGGCGCAAGAAGGAATTGGGCGTTGCCGCAGACCAACCGCGTCGTATTAAGTACAAGCCACTCGCCCGTTAAGGAATTGGTATGAACACTGCTCTGAAGCGCATTCGCATTATCTGTGCAGTGGTGTTTGTGTGTGGCATTGCCGGACTCATCATTTCGTCTATCGCTGGAAACAACGTTGGTGTAGTGACCACAATCGGTTTGATCACTTCGCTTGCAGCCATTGTGTTGCTGACTGCTTCAACCGTTGCCAATCGTCAACGCATTGACGCGTTTAACGATGCACTTGCCGAACAGGTTGAAGGTCAAATTGGTGCACTCGTTACCGGTGGCGCCAAAGAAGACGCTGTTCGTAAGTTGGTGAGCGACGCGATCAATCTTGGACGTAGCGCTTCGTGAAGTTAACCGACGGAGAACTGACACATTTCCTTGCCGAAGAAACCGGCAAACGTTTGATGGCGGTTCGCGAGCGCTTATATAACGATGGCGCTTCAACCTGGTACGCAAAAGATGTTGGCGATGCCGCCGCGCAACGATTCATTGACGAAACACTTGCTGAACACCGACCAAACGATGCCGTGTTGTCGGAAGAAGCTGCCGATGATTCCGACCGCTTAACTGCAGACCGCGTGTGGATTATTGACCCACTTGATGGCACGCAGGAATACAGCGAATTCGATCGTGCTGACTGGGCCGTGCACATTGCGTTGTGGGAACGTAAAGATGCTGACGGCAAACCATCTGACGAAGGAACCATTACTCAAGCTGCAGTTGCACTGCCTGCGTACAACATGACGCTAAGCACACATCAGTTGCCAAAGACTCCAGACAAACACGATGGCAAACCTCGACTTGTGGTGTCGCGTAACCGTGCAACGCGCGAAGCCGTAATTGTTGCCGAAGCATTGGACTGCGACGTTGCCCGACTTGGTTCGGCTGGCGCAAAGGCCATGGCTGTGGTGCTGGGCGAAGTGGACATTTATGTGCACGCAGGTGGCATGTACCAATGGGACTCGGCGGCACCGATTGCTGTGGCTGCAGCAGCCGGATTATTCACTAGCCGTATAGACGGCACACCACTTATATACAACCGGCGTGACGCGTGGCTCCCCGACCTGGTGGTTTGTCAACAACATCTCGCACAACAAGTCATTGATGCCCTTCGTGCGGGCAGACTTGGTGCGTGACAACCCCCGTTAGTTCAAGCCCAACCGATTGCGCCTGGGGCGCATTCGACCAAGTTGCCCCTTGGGTGCTCGACCCAAACAACATTGCATGGGAAAAACAAGCCATTGAATTGCGTGCTTCTGCGCAGCGTGAAGTTCCTGTCTTAACCACCCCAACGCGCATACCGCCTGTTGCACGACTTGTTGTTGTGGTGTGGGTGTTGAGCAAGGCACTACTGCCGTGGCTGATAAAGAAGAAGCTACGACCATTTGCAACACCTGAAGATTCACGCGCATACATTTCGTTACGCATGCGCAAGGCCGTTGAACGCCTTGGTTCTACATACATCAAGCTTGGACAAATCATTTCGAGTGGCGAAGGCTTATTCCCGGCCGAACTCGTAAACGAATTCAAACTGTGTCGCGACCAAGTGCCAGCTATTCCATTTGAGTCGGTGAAGAAAACCATTGAGAGCGAACTTGGCAAACCACTGAACGAAGTGTTTTCGTTTATTGACACCACCGCACTTGCTGCAGCTTCAATTGCCCAAGTGCACTTGGCAACCTTGCTGTCGGGCGAAGAAGTTGTGGTGAAGGTACAACGCCCAACAGTTTCCAAAATGGTGCGTAAAGACTTGCGTGTAATGGCATGGCTTGCGCCCCACCTCGTTGGTCGCATCAAGGTAAGTGCGCTTGCTAACCCACCTGCACTTGTTGAATTGTTTGCCGAAACCATTGTTGAAGAATTGGACTTCCGCATTGAGGCTTCCAACATGCTCGACGTCGCCAAAATGCTGTGCGAACTCAACCAAGACCGCTACATCATTCCTCGCCCGCACCCAACGCTTGCAACGCAGCGCGTGTTGGTGATGCAACGCTTGAGTGGTTTCAAGTTTGACGATGTTGTTGGCATGAAGAATGCCGGCATCGATACACATTCAGTAATTCGCACGGGCATGATCGCGTTTATGGAAGGCGCCATGATTTACGGCGTGTTCCACGGCGACTTGCACGGCGGAAACCTGTTCGTCATGCCAGATGGTCGCACCGCACTGCTCGACTTCGGCATTGTTGGTCGTCTCAGCGGCGCACGCCGAATGGCATTCTTGCGACTGATGCTGAACGCCACCACAAACAATGTGGTTGGCCAAGTTGAAGCATTGCGCGACCTTGGTGCACTGCCAATGGACACCGACATTCACGCGGTGATTAAAGACTTGAACTTGGGTGACGCAGCTATTGACCCAACAACGTTGTCGGGCGAAGAGCTGGTGAAAGAGGTACAGCGCATTGTGAAGGCTCTGATGGGATACGGCGCGCGCATGCCTAAGGAACTCATGTTGTATGTGAAGAACATGGTGTTCCTAGATGGCGCCATTGCCCGCCTTGCCCCAGAACTCGACATTTTGGCTGAGATCGCTTCTATTTCAATGTTGTTCGCCGAACGACATGGCGAGCGCCTTGGTCGCGAACTTGGTGTGGATCACACCGCCATTGAGATCAACCTCGACAGTGTAAAAACTGGAGTTCTTGGTGTTGATGCGTCGGTGAATTCGCTGACCTACCGCGACTTGCAAGCACGCCGCGAATTGATTCAAAAGCGAATGCGGGATCACGTCGGTCGTTGATCTAGTTTCGTGTGCCGTGAGGGCACGATCATGAGACTTGTTGTTGCGCGATGCAGCGTGGTGTACGAAGGTCGCCTCGACACGTCATTGCCCGAAGCCACTCGTCTCTTGCTCGTAAAAGCTGACGGCAGCATTTCCATTCATGCAGATGGTGGCGCCTATAAACCGTTGAACTGGATGAACCCGCCGAACACTATTCGCGAACTTGATGACCGCTGGGTAGTGACCAACCCCAAAGGTGAAACGCTGACCATTCACTTGCACGAAGTGCATTCCGACTTCAGCCACGAACTTGGCGAAGACCCAGGCCTTACTAAAGATGGTGTTGAAGCGCACTTGCAGGTGTTGCTTGCCGAGTTGCCAGAAAGTATTGAGCCAGGCCTCACGCTGATTCGCCGCGAATACCCCACTGCAGTTGGCCCTGTGGATTTGTTGTGTCGCGATGCCAATGGTCAAACGGTTGCGGTTGAGATTAAGCGTCGTGGCGAAATTGATGGCGTTGAACAACTGACTCGATACATCGACTGCCTGCATGCCGACACATCGTTAGGTTCGATTCGCGGAATTTTTGTTGCTCAAACCATTAAGCCACAGGCACGCGTGCTTGCAGAAAGCCGTGGCTTTGGATGGTGTGAAGTGGACTACGACGAGTTGCGCGGCAAGAAGAGCGACGAACTCCGCTTGTTCTAGTTACTTCTTTTGTGGTTGCGGCCAGGTGCCGTCGCGGCCGTCCATGCCTGCATTCAAGCGAGCCTTCGACATGAGCTCTTCAACAATTGGGCCGAGCGCAGTTGGGTCTTCAACCGGCGCATGCGTTGGACCACGATGCCAACCTTCGGCAATAGCCAACACTTGACCACTTGCTTCGAACACGCGACCTGTGATGTCTTTCGATTCGGTTGAAGCCAACCACGTAACGATTGGTGCGATCCACTTTGGTGAACGCTGTTCACGCTCTTCTTCGGTTTCAGGAGCAGGCCCGAGGTTTTCGGTCATGCGAGTAAGCGCAACTGGTGCAACTGCGTTAACCGTTACTCCGTAGCGAGCAAGTTCGAGCGATGCAATGGTGGTGAATGCTGCAATGCCAGCCTTTGCTGCGCCGTAGTTGGTTTGACCAACGTTTCCGTAAATGCCCGAAACTGACGAGGTGTTGATGATGCGACCATCAACTGGATGACCAGCCTTATTGCGATCGCGCCAATATGCAGCTGCCATACGCGAAGGAGCAAACGTGCCCTTCAAGTGCACTTTGATAACGGCGTCCCATTCTTCTTCGCTCATGTTGGCCATCATGCGGTCGCGCAAAATTCCTGCGTTGTTGACCACTGCATGCAAGTCGCCAAATGTTTCGACTGCGGTATTGATGAGGCGCTCGGCGCCTGCCCAGGTTGAAATATCGTCGCCGTTGGCAACTGCACGGCCACCCATGGCCTCAATTTCGTTCACCACTTGCTGGGCTGGCGATGTGTCGCCGCCACTGCCATCGACACCAGCACCAAGGTCGTTCACCACGACCAATGCGCCATGCTTGGCAAGGCTTAATGCATGCTCGCGACCAATACCGCGACCCGAACCAGTGACAACTACTACACGACCTTCACATAAGCGACTCATAACGACAAACCCTAGTCTCTACCCCGTGCCCGAAACTTTGTCGAACACCACTCCTGCCATGCAGTGCGACGTGGCGATTGTTGGTGCAGGGCCAGCAGGAATTGCAGCAGCACTCACCCTGCGTAAGGCGGGTTACGACGTTGTTGTGGTTGACAAGGCAACGTTTCCTCGCGACAAATGTTGCGGCGATGGATTAACCACCGGTGCATTACGCATCTTGGAAGAACTTGAATTTGACCCAAGCACGGTGCCGAGTTGGACCGTGTGTGAAGACGTGCGGTTGCGCTCACCAGGCGGACGCGAAATGCACATGCCATTGCCACATGGTGCTGGGCAGTTTGCCGCCATTACTCCGCGCATTGAATTAGACAACGCGTTGGTTGAACAAGCAAAGCGTGCAGGTGTGCGCGTGCTTGAAGGCAATGCATTTACTGCGATTGATAACTCATCGCGCGACTTCGTGAACCTGGATGTTGAAAACATCGGAGTGATACGCGCCAAGTTTGTAATTGCAGCGGACGGCATGTGGTCGCCAGTGCGCAAAGCACTTGGATTGTCGCAAGCCGGATACCTCGGCGAGTGGCACGCGTTTCGCCAGTACGCAAGCAACGTGACTGGCTCGTCGAAAGACCGCTTGCATGTATGGTTCGACAAAGACTTGTTGCCTGGTTATGCATGGTCGTTCCCATTAAAAGGCGGACGCGCAAATGTGGGCTTTGGAATTTTGCGCGGAGGTAAATACTCCGTACAAGAAATGAAAGACCTCTGGCCGAACCTGTTGCAACGCCCACACATTCGTGAAGCACTTGGCGCAACTGCAGTAATGGAAGATCGCCACACTGCTTGGCCTATTCCTGCACGCGTTACCACTGCAACCCTCAGCAGCGGTCGTGTGTTGTTTGTTGGTGATGCAGCATGCGTGACCGACACATTGACAGGCGAAGGAATTGGGCAAGCGTTGTTGTCGGGCCAACTTGCAGGCCAAGCCATTATCAAGACCGGTAATCGCGAGGCATCTATCGCCCGACGCAACTACGAAAAATTGGTGAAGCAACACCTGTTTGCCGACCACCGCATGAGTGTGACTCTTGGCAAGATTTTGCAGAGCAGCATTGGCGCTCGAGGAGCACTTCGCCTTGCAAGCCTTACGCCATGGACACGTCGCAACTTTGTGCGCTGGATGTTTGAAGATGAACCACGTGCCGCAGTGTTTACTCCACGTCGTTGGCACAAGGGCTTCTTGAAGCGTGACGGCGCCTTCAAGAACTACGGTTAGAGCCATGCGTACACGCCTCACCGACATGCTCGACATTGAATTTCCCATCATGCTCGCTGGCATGGGTGGCGTGTCGTATCACCGTTTAGTTGCTGCGGTTTCTGAGGCTGGCGGGCTTGGCACATTGGGTGCAAGCACCATGCAGGCTGGCGAATTAGAAGATGAAATTGCAGGCGTGAAGAAACTGACAAACAAAGCATTTGGTGTGGACTTACTGACCGCGCTTCCCCACACGCTTGAACGTGACGTTGATTTGATCATTAAGAGCGGAGCCCGAGTGTTTGTTGCAGGCCTTGGTGTGCCACGCGACATTATTGATCGCTTGCACAAAAACGGCGTGCTCGTGGGTTCAATGTGCGGAAAGGTTCGTCACGCAACTGCTGCATATGAAAGCGGCTGTGACTTTGTAGTTGCGCAAGGCACTGAAGGCGGAGGACACACCGGCACCGTTGCGACAATGGCGCTCGTTCCACAAGTGGTTGATGCTGTTGGCGACAAAATGGTGGTAGTTGCAGCTGGTGGGTTGTTTGATGGTCGAGGACTTGCAGCTTCACTTGCGCTTGGCGCCGATGGCGTGTGGGTAGGAACTCGATTCATTGCTACCCACGAAGCCCGAAGTGTTGATGGCTACAAAGAAAAGCTGATTGACACGCTTGAAGACGGCACCGTGATTACACGTAGCTACACCGGTAAGACATGCCGTGTAGTTCGCAACGATTGGACAAACAAGTTTGAAGAACACCCAGAAACGTTGCAAGGGTTTCCACAACAAGCGATTGCTTCAATGCAAGCTGGCGTGAACCACTTGGGTTACCCCGAAGGAACCAAAGTTGATGTTGAGCAAGAGTTCATGCCTGCAGGTCAAGGTGTTGGCGCAATTAAGAGCATCGTGCATGCAGGCGACTTAGTACGCAGCATGATGGCAGAAGCCGAGCAATCGCTCGACCGCATACAAGCAATGCGTAAGTAACTTTTTTCAAATGGGAGTACTTCGCTCTAACGCCAGTGTGCGCAATTTGTTCATTGCGCAGAACGTTTCGGTGATGGGTGACTATTTCACGTACGTTGCCCTTGTTGGCTTGATCAAAGAAGCCACTGACTCCACATTTTTGGTGTCGCTGGTGTACGCAGCATATGTATTGCCTTCGTTTTTCTTCTCGCCAATTGCTGGCCCGATCGTGGACAAATTTGATCGACGCAAAATTATTGTATTCATTTCTGCATTACAGGCCATATGTGGAATTGGGTTCTTGTTGTCCAATGCCGATCGAATTTGGCTCGCACTGCTTACACAAATCGTGATCTCTTCACTTGCCGTCATCACACTTCCCGCGTTTGGTTCGGCATTACCCAACATCACCCGCAACGACGAAGAACTCAGTCAAGCAAACGCATTGTTTGGCTCAAGCTGGGGTGCTTCGGTATTTATCGGCTCCGCAGTTGGCGGTTTGTTTGCTGCAACCTTCGGTAGAACCGCAACGTTTGCCGCAGACATTGCCACATTCGCCGTATGTGCTGGGCTTATTGCACTAATCAAAATTCCTATGCAAGAACGCAAGGCCGATGCCAAGCGCGAGCCAGTGCGCCCTATTGCAGACATGCGCGAAGCGTTTCATTACGCCAAAGAAAACAATGTGATTTTTGCGTTGATGGCATCGAAAACCACTCAAGCTGTTGGCGCTGGTGCGGTTGGTCAACTTGCGGTGTTGGCGATTGATGCATTCAATACCGGGGACGGTGGAAGCGGACTACTTCTTGCCGCACGCGGCTTAGGAGCCGCAATTGGACCGTTCATTTTCATGCGCTTTGCCCGCAACAACATGCCGCGACTGTTACTGCTATGTGGAGTTGGCGGAGTGATGTGGAGCGTTTTCTATCTCACAGCCTCAGCAAGTCCTTCTCTGTGGCTCGCAGCAGTTTCCATCGGCGCAGCGCACGTTGGCGGTGGTGCTATTTGGACAATGGCGAGTTATGGATTACAAACCAGCACTGCCGACCACATTCGTGGTCGCGTGTTAGCTGGCGACATGGGCTTTGCCATGTTGGTTACGGGACTCAGCAGTATTGGCACGGGAATTCTCGGCGAGATTTTCCCGATTCGCGTTGCCATTGCACTTGTTGCAGGAATTTCCGGACTGTGTTCGCTTTCCTACTTACTAGGAACGATTGGTCTTAGGAAGCGTCTGCGCAGCGAGATGCAGCTTCAATCAGCCTGACCGCACGAGGGTCAGTAAACATCGAATCTTTCATGCGATTCATGATGTAGCTAAAACTCATTTGTCGCTCTGGATCGGCAAAAGAAACCGAGCCGCCCGCACCTGCGTGTCCGTAACTTCCCGGTGCATCGAACGCCAGTTTCTCACTTGGCGTGACAAAACCCATCGCGAACGTACGTTGCGTTTGCAAACAAAGATCCACTTCGCCATCTTTGGTCTGTTGCACCGTCATTTTCTTACGTGTGTCTTCATTGAGTAAACGCACGGCGCCGTTCGGAGTTTCCGTTTCAGTAAACGTTGCTGAGTACATGGCAGCCAAGCTGCGTGCGTTTGCAATTCCGTTCGCGCCAGGAACTTCTGCCGCATGCAAGTCTTGGCGATTGAACCCGCCTTTCACATTCAGCGCACCGTTCACCGTAAGCGCACTGGCCAAATACTTATTTGGTAACTGCGCAGGCGTTGATGGAGCATCGGTTGCAGTGCGCGGCCAATCAACATTGATTGGTGATACTCGTGGTTCGTGATGCGCAGGAAGACCAACATAAATTTCACCGCCAAGTGGGTTTGCAATTTCCTCGGCAATAAAGCGACCAATATTGCGACCATCTACGCGACGCACCAGCTCGCCTGCCAACCATCCAAATGTGATGGCGTGATAACCATGTGTTGAACCAACGGGAAACAATGGCGGAGTGTCGGCAAGACGCGCCACCATGGTGTTCCAATCGAGCAACTCTTCAAACGACAGTTCACCTTCAACCGTGTACAAACCGGCCTGGTGCGACAGCAATTGAGCAACGGTTACGTGCTCTTTTCCATGTGCGGCAAACTCTGGCCAAAACAACGAAACGGGTTCTTCGTACGACAACAACCCACGCTCTACGCAAATAGCTACTGCTGTTGCAACCACACCCTTCGTGGTGCTGAACACCAACTGCAGGGTATCCAGTGTGTACGGCTGTGTTGCATCCCTATCGAAATAGCCGCCCGCGATATCGACAACACATTTACCTTTGTGAAACACCGACACGCCTGCGCCAATGTCTTCACGACTATCAATGTTGTGCGCGAACGCTTCAGCTACTTCCGACCATCCGTCGGCAACGAAGCCCTCGTATGCCACGACTACTTAACGTCGTCCATGAGGCTGCGCAGTAATTCAATTTGCTGCACTGCATCTGGACCAATTGGGTTCACTTGCAACACCGTGACGCCAGCTTCTTTAAATGCATGCAAGCGCTCTTTAATGAAGCTCTTTGGTCCAACCAAGTGCGAGTTCAGCAACCACTCTGCAGGAATTTTTGCAGCAGCTTCTTGCTTCTTGCCATCTAGGTAGAGGTCCTGAATTTCAACGGCTTCTTGTTCGTAGCCATATGCCTTACAAATGTCGTTATAGAAGTTCTTTCCACGAGCACCCATGCCACCTACGTACAACGCAGTGCTTGGTCGAGCGAAGTCCAACACTTTTTGTTGATCTTCACCAGTGAGTGATTCGTCGATTGCAAGCATTCCGCCAGCCTGAATGTCCATCTTTGGACGTGACGCATCGCGCTTGGCGAAACCAGCCTTCAACGCATCGCCCCACACGTTTTTATATTTTTCTGGAT
>JBEGJW010000046.1:0-16758 GCA_041184445.1 Actinomycetota bacterium
TTATCCAACTCCTCCTGAGCCTATTTTGAGTGTTACAACTCCAGTTTGTCCAGGTGACCCAGTTTCTTTTGAAGCCGTTGGTATTCCAAATTCTACCATACAATGGACAGGGCCGAATAATTTTAATTCTACCGATTTTGTATTTGCTACTGCTATTGAAATTGCTGGAATGGGCTTCTATACCGCTTCCATCACTTCGGAGTATGGGTGCGTTTCTGACACAAGTAATATTTATGCGTCTATTTTATATATCAACGGATTCGATGACTTTGAATTCAAATTGTCAACTCGTGACTTGGAGAAGTCGGTTGGATCTGACGAAATTTGGGACAAGGCAACAACAGCGCTGCGTGAAGCGTTGAATCGACACGGCGTGAAGTTCTCCGTGAAGGAAGGCGACGCTGCGTTCTACGGACCAAAGATCGACATCGATGTACGCGATGCGATTGGTCGTAAATGGCAGCTCAGCACCATTCAGTGTGACTTCAACTTGCCAGAACGTTTCGGCTTGGAATACATCGGAGCCGACAACAATCGCCACCGCCCAATTATGTTGCATCGCGCATTGTTCGGATCGGTAGAACGATTCTTTGGTGTACTGCTAGAGCACTACGGCGGAGCATTCCCGGCATGGCTAGCGCCAGTGCAAGTGCGCGTGTTGGCAGTTACATCGCAACACGAGGAGTATGCACAATCACTTGTGAAGCGAATGAGAGCCGAAGGATTCCGAGTAGACACCGCTGAAGCCGATGAACAGTTGGGCAAGCGCATACGTAGCGCCAAGCTTGAACGTATTCCGTTTGTTCTCGTTGTCGGCGACGATGACGTAAAGAACAACACGGTTGGTGTAAACCCACGCGGCGGTGACGTGATTCGCGATGTGAAGGTGGATGCATTTATCGCGCAGCTGCACGACGAGACTCGTACAGAAGCCACAGCTGGAAACCTGTAATCAACATGTTGGATCGTTTGTGGAACGGCTGGCGTGCACAGTATGTGCAACGTGATTCGCACGGTAAGCATTCTGACGAATCGGTATTCACCGAGATATTGAAATCCAATCGTCCTGATGAAGAGACGTTCATCGTGCATCGTGGTGAAACGTGCTTCGTCATCATGAATGCGTTCCCGTATTCATCGGGACACGTGCTGGTTATTCCATATCGAGAAGTTCCAGATTTAGAAATGCTCACCGCACAGGAGACAAGCGAAATTTGGTCAACCGTTACGAAGGCTGTGCAAGTTCTGAAAGCTGAGTACAAGCCACAGGGAATGAACGTGGGCATCAATTTGGGTCATGCCGCAGGTGGAAGCGTTGCGCAACACCTGCATATTCACATCGTTCCGAGGTGGGGTGGCGATTCCAATTTCATGGTTGCGGTAGCGACAGCGAAAATTTTGCCGGAAGCGCTAGATGTGACGGCGCAGCGAATTCGAAATCGATGGAAGGAAATGCAGTGAACGATGTAAACAGCAATGAGATTCGTGACCAACTTCCGAGTGACCTAGACGTTTCGGCATTTGTTGGGCCGTATCAGTTTCCCGATAACAGTCGTCGTCGCATACCTGGCTATCTGTATTTAGGAATAGCTGGGCTGAGTCTGTTGCTGTGGCTTATCAGCGATCAGTCTTCAGGATTGGTTAATGACGGGTTCCTGGTGTTTGCTATTGCACTTGCCGCCTTTGCGGTATTCGTTTTGACTTCATCGTGGAAGATGACCATCAACGAACGAGATGCACTGGTGCACGCTTCACGTGCAGTCGAATTTGCCGTCGGTCATGCTTCGGCACAGCAGGTGTGGCGAGGCGTTCGCAGTCGTCCAACATGGCGAGTGTTTTGCTACAGCGCGCAGGAGCCACCAACTCATCGTGGTTTGGTGTTAGTTGATGCGGTAGATGGCGAAATTGTTGAATGCCTTGTAGAAATCAACCCAGATAACGCTGCGACTTCGAAGTAAGCGACATTTACTAGTATTTAGCCAATGTTCGACGGCCAGTTCAAAACTCAAATCGAACGCTATGTTCGACCGGTAGGGGAATCCCTTCGTCGCACTGGTCTTTCGCCGGATCACTTCACCATCCTTGGGCTTTGCGTTGCGGCTGCGTCTGCAGTTGCCATTGGCGCCGGCAAGATGCAGCTTGGCTTACTGCTCGTTATTTGTTCTGCACTTCCAGACCTGCTTGATGGGGCGCTTGCAAAGGCATCGAACTCGGCCAGTCAGCGTGGAGCGTTCTTCGATTCCGTAGTTGACCGAGTGAGTGACTCATTCCTCTTCGGAGGAGTCGCGTGGTTCTATGCCAGCTCAAATTCTCCGCAGTTTTCTATTGTTCCATTCGCCATTCTTGGCGCATCGCTCATCATTTCTTATGAGCGCGCGAAAGCGGAGTCACTTGGGCTGTACGCCAAGGGTGGGCTCATGGAACGTGCAGAGAGAATCATTTTGTTGTGCGTCGGATTACTTTTTGACTCGCTCTTGAAGTGGGTCATGGTGGTCATGTTGGTGCTCGTGGTGATGACTGCCATTCAGCGTTTCGCCAAAGTGTGGAAGCAAGCTGCCGTTGCTCCTGTAACAGCAGAGAAGCAAGCAATTCGTCGTTCGCGTCGTGCGTCGCGCAGAGCTCGCCGTGATGATTACCGTGCACGTTTTCAGCGTCGACGTCGCCTTCAGTAAACCCAAGCTATGGCCGATCCTCGCGACACCGGCTTCGATGCGTTAACACTTGCCGGATATCGGGCCGCTTCGCTTTTTGCAAAACTTACTCCAGCTCCGCTTGCACTAGGAACATCACTTGCACTTGGTGCGCCGCTTGCTTTGGGTTTTCGTGACAAGCGAGAAATGATTGAACGACATTTACAGCGAGTAAACCCATCGCTTCGCGGATTCGCCTTGCGCCAAGCTGTGCAGGAAGCGTTTCAGAGTTACACGCGTTACTACCTAGAGACATTTCGATTAGGGACGCTGTCAAAGAAGCAAATTCAGGCAGGGTTCACCGTTGAAGGTTTCGAACATATCGAAAAGGGAATTGCTGACGGCAAAGGAGTGGTGCTTGGTCTGCCACACCTGGGTGGATGGGAATGGGCAGGTCGCTGGCTCGTTGATCAGGGTTATGGGCTGACTGCAGTGGTTGAACGTTTAGACAATGACGAACTCTTTGAATGGTTTCGCGACATGCGCAGCAGAGTTGGGGTGAATGTCATTCCGCTCGACGACAACGCTGGTCTGCGAGTAAGCGCGGCACTAAAAGACAATCAAGTGGTCTCGTTGTTGTGCGATCGCGATATTCCACGAGATGGTGTGAGGTCGGGAGTCGAAGTCGAGTTCTTTGGCGAACGCACAACGGTTCCAGCTGGCCCAGCGTTCTTTGCTTTGCGTACTGGCGCGGCACTGCTGCCGCTTGCCACGTATTTCACTCGCAAGTCCGATGGACATCATGCAGTAGTGCGCCCACCAATTCCTGTTGAGCGTCAGGGGAGTTTGCGCGAAGATGTTGCGCGCATCACTCAACTTCTGATGATTGAAGTAGAGGGTCTCATTCGTCGTGCACCAGAGCAGTGGCACTTGTTTCAGCCAAACTGGCCAAGCGACCCAGGTTTTAATTCTTAGGCGAGCAGTGTGCGTAGTTCGTTTAATCGTTCGTGATTAACTCGGTACCAGACCCACGTTCCACGCTTCTCGCTCAGTAGCAAGCCAGCTTCGCGAAGAACTTTAAGGTGGTGACTCACTGTTGGCTGCGATCGACCTGTTGGTTTCACCAAGTTACATGCGCACGTCTCGGTGTTCGGAGAAGAAGCGATCAAGCTGAACAGCTTGAGGCGAACAGGGTCGGCAAGTGCAGCGAAACCCTGCGCCAGAGCTGTTGCCTGAGTCGTAGTAAGAGCAGTGTCGGAAACGGGGCCACAGCAATCTTGTGGAGTGGCGATAAATCGCTTTGGCTTTGGGGTCTTTGTTATATTGATGATTATCAATATAACAAATGAAAGAGGCTAATGATGTCACGAGTACAGCTGGCGCTGAATGTGAGCAATCTGGAAGAGGCAATTGAGTTCTACTCCAAAATGTTTAACGCCAAGCCTGCGAAGGTTCGCGAAGGGTATGCAAACTTCGCCATCGCTGAGCCACCACTGAAGTTGGTGCTCATCGAACGCGCTGCTGGTGACACGAGTGAGTTCCACCACTTGAATCACCTTGGGGTCGAGCTCGAAGATTCAACACAAGTTGACCAATCCATCGAGCGTTTCGAAAATCTAGGTCTTGTAGAAAAAATCGAAAAAGACACGGTGTGTTGCTACGCGAAGCAGGACAAAGTGTGGGTGCAATCACCAGATGATGCGCCTTGGGAGTTCTACACCGTGTTGGCAGACTCGCCATCATTTTTTATCAAAGTAGATGGAGTTGAAGGATCAGCGTGTTGCTCATGATGCGGCGTTTAAGTGCGGAAGCACTGGGTACTGGTTTGTTGATCGTTGCTGTTATCGGTTCGGGCATCATGGCCGAACGATTGACACAGGATGTGGCATTGCAGTTGCTGTGCAATGCGGTGGCTACGGGTGGCGCGCTTGTCGCACTCATTCTTATTTTTGCTCCAGTGTCCGGTGCATCGTTTAATCCGATCGTTGGAATTGTTGGCACCTTGCTTGGTGAGGGGAATTGGAAAGACACAGGCTTGTATGCAGTTGCGCAGACTATTGGAGGTTGCATCGGTGCAGTTATTGCCAACGTGATGTTCGATCTGGATGCAGTCAACTTGTCGGAAAAAGTTCGCACAGGATCCAATATCTGGATTTCCGAAGCTGTCGCATCGGTTGGATTGCTCGTCGTGATTTACGGAACCATTCGCGCCAAGCGTGCCAACTTGGTTCCATTCACTGTTGCTGCATGGATCACTGGCGCCTATTTCTTCACATCGTCAACATCAATAGCAAATCCTGCTGTAACCGTGGCTCGCACTCTCAGCAACACGTTTGC
This sequence comes from Actinomycetota bacterium, assembly GCA_041184445.1. Classification (GTDB taxonomy): domain Bacteria; phylum Actinomycetota; class Acidimicrobiia; order Acidimicrobiales; family Ilumatobacteraceae; genus UBA3006. The sequence continues at coordinate 4,968 of JBEGJW010000046.1, forward strand.
TGGTATCGCCCCAGAGTCGGCACCAATGTTCATAGTTATGCAACTCATCGGTGCGGTCATTGGATTCGGAATCATTCGCTTTATATTCGAAGAGAGTGCAGCATGAGCGAACCGCGCATTCCGGGCGTGCTGTTCCTATGTACGCACAACGCAGGACGTAGTCAAATGGCTTCGGGGTTCACGCGATCGCTCGGCGCCGACCAAGTTCGTGTTTTCTCTGGCGGATCTGAACCCGCTTCGCAAGTGAATCCTTCGGCAGTAGAAGTAATGCGCGAGGTTGGAATTGACATCGCCAATTTTGTGCCGCAGAAGTGGTCGATGGAAATGCTGCACGAAGTTGATGTCGTCGTCACCATGGGCTGTGGAGACACCTGTCCGTACATTCCGGGTAAGCGCTACGTGGACTGGCCGTTAGATGACCCTGCTGGACAAGGTGTTGATGCAGTGCGTCCAATTCGCGATCAGATTAAGACACTCGTTGATTCGCTGTTAGAAGAACTCGGCGTTCGTTAACTTTCAAACGCAGCAAATAATTCTGCAACTGCTTTTGCTTGTCCGCCGCTAGTCGATGACATCACGGCAATCGGCAGCACGCCTGCTTTCGCCCAAGCGGCAAATTGATCCCGAACTTGAGATGCATTTCCCGAAATGGTGCAATCACGTAGCCATTCGTCGGTCATTGCTTGTTGCAATTGTTCTGCAAGCGACTCCTTTGGAGTGTTTGCGATAATCGATTCGATGTTGTCCATTTCTTTGTCGTATCCCGCCACTCGCCAGTAATTGCGGTAGTTGGGGAGCGATACATAGCCAGTCAACGTCTTGCGATGAATGGCATACGCAGCGTCAAGGTCTTCGCTTACCACTGTTGGCACCATGTTGGACATGAAGAACTGATCACGTTGAGTTACAGGAATAGACGCAACCTGTCGGCTGATGTCGCGTAGTGAAGCGTTTGCCCAGATAGCACCTTGTGAAATTTCGGTCGATAGCGCAAGCATCTTGTCGCGCAGCGTTGCCAGAAAAATCTGGGGAAGTTGTCCAGAAAATCGTTCGTTGGATCGCATCGCCTGAACGTAATTGGCGATATCGGATAGCGGTTTGCCTGTTGCAACGCCAAGACGCTGCACGACTGGACCATGGCTCACTCCAATGCCAAGACCAAATCGACCACCTGAAATTTCATGAATATGTGCTGCAGTGTTTCCCAGTTCAACCGGGTGGCTGTAATACATGGGTTGAATCGACGTCCAAAATGGAATGGTCGATGTTGCATGCGCGAGGGACACACATAAACCAAGAGTTCCACCCAAACTTGGGCACGCGATGCCTGCAAAGCCGCGACGCTCGGCGTCCACTGCGATGTCCAATATGGCCTGACGCTTCGTTGGAGATGCAACGAGTGAAATCGCAGGAAGTGTGTATGAAGATGGCGTGAAAGTGATCATGGCTTGAATGCTCCTTGTATGCGCCTACCGTATATGCCGTGAACATGTTGCGCATCGCCATGGTGAGTCCGTACAGCGTTTCGGTTCCGGGTGGCGTGCAGGCACAGGTACTTGGATTGGCTCGTGAGTTGCGCAGGATCGGTCACGAAGTTCGCGTGTTGGCGCCTTGCGATGGTCCGCCGCCGGAGCCGTTTGTAACTCCGCTCGGTAACAGCCTGCCTACCGCGGCCAATGGTTCGGTTGCGCCACTTGCACCAGATCCATCTGCTGCAATGCGCACTATTCGTGCATTAAATGACGAAGCGTTCGATGTCATTCACTTGCACGAACCAATTGTTCCTGGTCCGACGGTGACGGCACTGCTCCTGAAGCTTGCGCCAACTGTTGGCACGTTTCATGCTGCAGGGGACTCCACTTCGTATCGCGTGTTGAATAAAACTGCCCGTTGGGCTGCGGAGCATTTGAGTATTCGAGTTGCGGTGAGCGAATCGGCGAAAGAGTTGGCGAGTAGATACTTAGACGGCGAGTACACCGTGTTGTTCAACGGCATTGAAGTTCAGCGGTACATGCGACCTGCAACACCTCGCGAAACGTCTCCCACGATTTTCTTTTGCGGTCGCTACGAGCCGCGTAAAGGATTAGAAGTGCTGCTGCAGTCGATGGCGCACTTACCAAAGAACGTCAAACTGTGGATTGCATCTGACGGTGCAGGAATTGATGATCTGCAAAATACCTATGGCGCCGACGAACGAATTAATTGGCTTGGCCGCATTACTGAAGAAGACAAGCTCGACAGGCTGGCCAGGTGTACAGCGTTTTGTGCGCCATCGTTACGGGGAGAATCGTTTGGCATTGTGTTGCTTGAGGCAATGGCCGCTGGGGCAGCACTCGTGGCTAGCAATATCAGTGGGTATAACAATGTGGCAACCCATAAAGCGAATGCATTGCTCGTAGAACCCGGAAACCCGGTTGCGCTTGCCGAAGCATTGCATGAGGCCACTACAAACGTCACGACACGTGAACAATTGGTTGTAGGTGGGCATGCACGAGCACAAGATTTTTCAATGCAGCGGCTAGCAGAGTCGTATGTAGAGATGTACAAAAAACTGTTAAACGATGAAGCACAACGTCTGCTCGAAATAGCTCCAAACCGATTTGTTGCGATGTTTGAAGACAGGGTGTTGCGTCGTCCGAAATTTCTAAACGGACGCCATAACACGCATTGATGAGCTGATCTCTGCGTCTTGGACTGGTGCCGTAGACTGCCTACATGAGCACAACACTGGTAGTAGTTCTCGTCCTTGCGTTTCTTGGACTTGTCGTTGGCGCTATGTACAACTCGCTCGTTCGTCGACGAAACGAAGTGGATAACGCTTGGAGCCAAATTGATGTGCAGCTGAAGCGCCGCTTAGATCTCATCCCTAACCTCGTCGAGACGGTGAAGGGGTATGCAGCGCATGAAAAGACAGCGCTTGAAGCCGTCATTGCCGCACGCAACTCGGGCATGACCGCATCGGCAAACCCCCACGCTCAGGCATCTGCTGATAACGCGATGACCGGTGCATTACGCCAATTGTTTGCATTGTCGGAGTCGTACCCAGACTTGAAGGCAAACCAAGGCTTTGTTTCGCTACAAGAGGAACTCGCAAATACCGAAAGTCGCATTGCATATGCTCGACAGTTCTACGGTGATGCTGTTTCAACGTTTAATACGGCAATTCAAAAGTTTCCCACCGTGTTGCTCGCGGGCATGTTCGGTTTTTCTGCAAGAGATTTCTTTGAAGCAGAAGACGCTGCACGTGTTGTTCCGGAAGTGAAGTTCTAACTATGAATGATCTCATTGCATCAAATAAGCGTCGAACTTTTTTCTTGATGTTCGGTTTTGTACTTGTGCTTGTGTTGGTGGGTTTGGCAGTCGGCACTCTCATAGGAAATGGAGTAACCGGCACCATTATTGCTTTGGTGATTTCTGCGGTAATGGCTGTCACGTCGTATTGGAAGTCAGACAAAATTGCGCTTGCGGTAAGTCGTGCGGTTCCAGCTGACGTCAATGAGTATCGACGCCTACACAATCTCGTAGAAGGACTGTGCATCGCGGGCGGACTTCCAAAGCCACAGGTGTACATCATTCATGACGATGCTCCGAATGCATTTGCTACGGGCCGCAACCCGAAGAACGCGGCAATTGCCATCACCACCGGATTGCTCAATCAAATGAATCGTGTTGAGCTTGAAGGCGTCGTTGCACACGAACTGTCGCACATTAAGAACTATGACATCCTTGTTTCCACCTTGGCGGTCACATTGGTCGGAACAATTGCGTTGATCACCGACATGACATTGCGCATGATGTGGTGGAACGGTGGGCGAGTGAGCCGCAGCGGTGATCGAAGTGATCGTGGCAACCCGTTGGCAATAATTGGGTTCGTACTGTTGTTGGTATCACCAATCATTGCGCGTGCAATGCAGGCTGCGGTGAGTCGTCGCCGTGAAACACTTGCCGACGTTTCGGCTGTGAGGATGACGAGGTATCCGCCAGGTTTGATTTCGGCATTAGAAAAACTTCAAGCCGATAACACTGAAACCCATTCGGCCAGCATGGCTACAGCCCATATGTGGATTGAGCAGCCGCTTTCCGGAGTGAAAGACGCGGGCAGGTTAGGTATGTGGCATAAACTTTTTAATACCCACCCGCCTCTATCCGAGCGAATTGCTTTGCTCAGGGAGATGTAAATCATGAATCGTCGAGTAACTGTTGTAGGTTCCCGTTCATTGGTCATTGCTGCAGTCGTAGCGCTATCTGCTTGTGGAGGATCGAGTGGATCTTCCACTGCATCAACCGACTCGGTGCCAACTACCGAAGCGGTAAGTGACGTTCCTGTTAACCCGCTACTTGGAACTCCGCTGGAAGATCCAACAACTGCGACGCGCCCAGCAATGGTGGTCAAGATCGACAACCATCCAGGTGCTCGTCCTCAGGCAGGAATCAATCAGGCTGACATTATTTTTGAAGAGAACGTTGAGAAGCTCACTCGCTATGCAGCGGTGTTCCAGAGTTTGGGCTCAGACCCAGTCGGACCAATTCGTAGCGGTCGCTTCCAGGACATCAACTTGCTTGGTTCTCTGAACAAGCCACTGTTCGTATGGAGCGGTGGAAACAGCAAAGTTTCTGCGGCGATCGCTAAATCAGACCTCACCGACCTCAGTTACCTGAAGGTGAATAACGATGGTGGGTTCAAGCGCAGCGATGAATACAAAGCTCCGCATAACTTGTTCGCAGAAACCACCAAGCTGTGGACGCTTGCACCAGTTGGTGCCAGTGCGCCTTCTGCTCAGTTTGCTTACCGCACCGTCAGTGATGCGAATGCTTCAACATCAAAAGAGGCGATTGGCCTGAAGGTGTCGATGGACGGCGTCAAAGTGCAATGGGATTGGGACGCAACTACTAAAGAGTGGGCACGCACTCAAGACGGCACGCCAGTAGTCGATACCGCCGATGTTGCGTTGTCGGTTCCAAACGTCATTGTTCTTGAAGTGGAGTACACCAACTCGTATAGCCCAATTTCAAAAACACTTGGTTCGGGCAAGGCATATGTATTCACCAATGGTGTGATGTACGAAGGCACATGGACTCGCACCGATCGCTTGCAGCCATTTGAGTTGAAAGACTCTGCTGGCGGAGTAATCAAGTTGACTCCTGGTCAGACATTTGTTGAAGTTGCACGTGCTGGTAAAACCGCAGTGGTTGCTCCAGGCATGACACAAGACGAGGTCAAATTCCCGTAATTTTCGTTCGGGATTTCCCCAAGTTGGCTTATGGGTCGTGCAGGCTCGGTCGGTACGCTTAATGCCATGACTACTAGCAAGGGCAACTCGGCTTCTGGGCCAATGAAAGTTAATCGCGGCTTGGCAGAAATGCTCAAGGGCGGCGTCATTATGGACGTAGTAAACCCAGAGCAGGCAAAGATCGCCGAAGACGCTGGCGCTACCGCAGTAATGGCCCTCGAGCGTGTTCCTGCAGACATTCGTCGCGACGGCGGTGTTGCTCGTATGAGTGATCCAGAAATGATTGAAGGCATTAAGGCCGTTGTCACCATTCCGGTCATGGCTAAAGCGCGCATCGGTCACTTCGTTGAAGCACAGATTCTTGAAGCACTTGGTGTGGATTTCATCGACGAGTCGGAAGTGCTTACTCCTGCCGACGAAACTCATCACATCGACAAGTTCGCGTTCACATCACCATTTGTGTGTGGTGCAACAAATCTCGGCGAGGCACTTCGTCGCATTAGCGAAGGCGCTGCACTCATTCGTTCCAAAGGTGAAGCAGGAACTGGAAACGTTGTTGAAGCAGTTCGTCACCTGCGCAGTATTTTTGGCGATATTCGTCGAATCACCCAGGCCGATCAGAGACAGGCAAGTTACAGGTTCCAATTTTTTGTGCTGGTGGAATAGCAACACCTGCAGACGCTGCATTGGCAATGCAACTTGGTGCAGAAGCAGTGTTCGTTGGGTCAGGAATTTTCAAGAGCGACGATCCATCGCCACGCGCTAAAGCGATTGTTCAAGCAACCGCGCACTTCCGTGATGCTCATGTGTTGGCGAAAGTAAGTCGCAATCTTGGCGCACCGATGACAGGCATCGGAATGGACAAGATCAACGAGCGCTACGCCGAACGCGGCTGGTAAAGCAGTAAATCTTGTCTCGCGTAGTTGGCGTTCTTGCATTGCAGGGCGCTTTCGAAGCTCATCAACATGTTTTGCGTGATCTCGGAGTCGAAACCGTTCAGGTTCGTACACCTGCCGAATTGGAATTAGTTGATGCTCTCGTGATGCCTGGCGGTGAGTCCACCACAATGTCGCACTTGCTGGTGACATCCGGATTGTTCGAGAGCATTGATGCGCGACTAAACCAGGGGATGCCGGTGTTTGGCACGTGCGCAGGAATGATTCTCCTTGCCAAAGGTGTGCTTGATGGTCGCTCAGATCAGAAGAGTTTTGGTGCCATTGATATCGATGTGAAGCGCAACGCTTATGGTCGCCAAATTGACAGTTTCGAAACCGATATCGAAATTGATGGACTGGTTGAAGATTTCCATGCGGTATTCATCCGCGCGCCACAAATCGCTCGGTGTGGCGAAGGGGTCACAGTTTTAGCGCGACACGGTGAAGACATTGTTCTTGCACGACAAGGATCGGTGATGGTTGCTTCGTTCCATCCTGAACTCACGAGCGACACTCGAATTCATTCATTATTCACAGGTTTACTTCAGGAGGTATAGCCATGTCGGGTCACTCCAAATGGGCGACGATTAAGCGCAAGAAGGGTGCAATCGATGCCGCGCGCGGAAAAATTTTTGCCAAAATGTCGCGCCAGCTAGAAGTTGCCACGCGCGAAGGCGGTGGAGATCCATCGAGCAATGCAACGTTGCGAACCATCATTCAGAAAGCAAAAGCAGCGCACATGACGAATGACGCCATTGATCGTGCGGTGAAGCGCGGTCTTGGAGAACAAACTGGTGCTGCATTCGAAACAGTGACGTACGAAGGTTATGCACCAGGTGGCGTGGCGATGCTTGTTGATGCATTGACCAACAACCGAAATCGCACTGCAGCTGATGTGCGCATGGCGTTCAGCAAATCGGGCGGCGCATTGGCAGAACCTGGTGCAGTGGCTTGGCAGTTTTCGCGAAAAGGAATTGTGCAGATTGAAAAGAACATCAGCGAAGACGAAGTGATGCTCGTTGCGTTAGACCACGGCGCAGAAGATGTGGCCGATGATGGTGACTCGTGGCGCGTAACGTGTGACTCAACCACCGTGTTTGAACTAAAAGCAGCACTTGAAGGTGCGGGAATGACCGTAGTGTCGGCTGCAAGCACGATGGTGTCGTCAATGAGCGTTGCGGTAACGGGTGCAGATGATGCAAAAGCAATCTTAAAAATTATGGACGACCTAGAAGATAACGACGATGTGCAAGACGTATATGCAAACTTTGACATTTCAGACGAACTATTAAACGAGGTAGCGCAATGACACTCAATGTTGGAGACAAAGCACCGCAGTTCACACTGCCGGGAACAGGTGGCAAGACATTTTCATTGTCTGACTTTTCAGGCAAGCCAGTGGTGTTGGTGTTTTACCCAGGCGACAACACTCCGGTATGCACTAAGCAGTTGTGCTCGTACAACAATGAGATGAGCGAGTTCGATTCGGTTGGCGCGCAAGTGGTGGGCATTTCATCGCAAGATGCGGCAAGCCACGATGAATTTTCTGGCAAGCACGGATTCTCCTTTCCACTGCTCGCCGATGTTGACAAATCGGTTTCGAAGCAATACGGCATTCTTGGACCACTTGGGTTACCTCGTCGCAGCGTTTTCGTTATTGACGGTTCTGGAGTGGTTCGCTATGCGCACCGTGCGCTTGTAGGGCTTTCCTTTCGCCCAGTTGCCGAATTGGTAGCTGCCGTAGAAAAGGCCAAACTCGGCCAGTAGCCCCAACTAGGCTTGAACATATGTTCGCCCCATCGTCCACTGTGGTTCTGGGTATCGACCCAGGCCTCACAAGATGTGGGTACGCGGCATTGGCCCCTCGATCTGGTGGTTCTATCGATGCCATTTCGATGGGGGTGTTGACTTCGCCGAAAGAGGACTCGCTTCCACGTCGATTGGCGTTGTTGCAGTGTGATCTCGAAGCGTTAATCGCCGAAGTGAAGCCGACTGCAATTGCGGTTGAACAAGTATTCTTTCAAAACAATGTGCGCACAGCAATGAGTGTTGGTCAGGCAAGTGGCTTGGTGCTAGCACTGGCGTACAAGTTGGGCATCGATGTTGTGCAGTACACACCGAGCCAAGTAAAAAGTTCGGTTGCCGGTTCCGGTACTGCAAACAAATTGCAAGTGCAAAAAATGGTGCAGCGACGATTAGGTCTCAGTGTGTTACCAACACCGGCAGACGCAGCCGATGCTGCGGCAGTTGCGTTGTGTCATCTTTCGGTTTCGCCATTAGCAAACAGCGTGAAGCGTGCAACAACTAGAGCGAAATCATGATTGGCTCGTTGCGAGGAACGGTTGTAGAACGCAATGGTGATTCAACGGTGTTGTTCGAAGTCGCTGGCGTTGGCTATTTAGTGCACGTCACCCCACGTACACTTGCCGAACTTGAGCCAACTTCGCAAGCGTTTATGCACGTGTATCACCACATTCGCGAAGACGCCCAAACGTTGTTCGGATTTCTTGAAAAGGAAGAGCGAGTCGCATTCGACACGTTGATTGCAACGCATGGCATTGGACCAAGCATGGCCATGTCTATCTTGGCCACACATTCTCCTCGCGCGCTTATCGACATTGTCGCCACCAACGATCATGGTGCACTCACTTTGGTTCCTGGTGTTGGCAAGAAAACAGCTGAGCGGTTGCTCATTGAATTGCGCGGCAAGCTGCAGTTACCAGTGCTCGATGCAATCGTGGACGGAAAATCAACGGGTACATCGGTAATGACCGACGTACGTGAAGCGCTTACCGGCCTCGGGTATTCGAGCGAAGAAATCCGCGAAGTATTACGCGATCTCTCTGCATCCGACACTGCCGAGAATGTATTGCGCCAAGCATTGAATGCGTTAGGAGTACGTCGTGCGTGAAGAATTCGTAGACCCGCAATTCCGAGCTGAAGATCACATCGAACTAGCCGATGAAACAGGGTTACGTCCGAAATCGCTCGACGAATTTGTTGGTCAGCGAGAATTGAAAGAGCATCTCGGCATAGTGCTTGAAGCTGCTCGCCGCCGTGGACAAGCTGCAGACCATATTTTGTTGGCTGGCCCACCGGGACTCGGCAAGACAACCATGGCCTCCATCGTTGCTTCTGAAATGAATGCGCATATTCACATCACGTCTGGCCCAGCGCTTGAACGCGCTGGAGATCTTGCCGCGATTCTGACGAAGCTTGAGCCCAATGACGTCCTGTTCATTGATGAAATTCATCGACTGTCGCGAACTGTTGAAGAAATTTTGTATCCAGCAATGGAGGATTTCCAAATTGACATCGTTGTTGGAAAAGGTCCAGCTGCTTCGTCTATCCGATTGACACTTCCGCGGTTCACATTGATTGGCGCAACCACGCGTACCGGAATGATCACTGGGCCACTCCGCGATCGCTTCGGTTTAGTTGCAAGGCTTGATTACTACGACGATGAAGAATTGCAGCGCATCGTTCGTCGAGCAGCCGGAATACTGGATGTCACAATTGACGATCAAGGTGCCGCGGAAATCGCCCGCCGTTCACGTGGCACTCCACGTATTGCTAACAGGTTGTTGCGTCGTGTTCGCGATTTCGCAGAAGTGCGAGGCAACGGAAAAGTGAACAAAGCCTCTGCGCGCGAAGCATTGTCGGTTTTTGGTGTGGACGACCTCGGCCTCGACAAAGTGGACAGGGCAGTGCTTGGTGCAATTTGCAATCAGTTCAATGGTGGACCCGTTGGTCTTTCCACTCTTGCCATCAGCGTGAGTGAACAAACCGAGACCATTGAAGATGTCTATGAGCCGTTCCTTATCCAGCAGGGACTCATCGCACGCACGCCGCGCGGGCGAGTGGCAATGCCTTCAGCGTGGACGCATTTAGGTCTTGATGCTCCAGCACAAGATCCGAATCTCTTTTCCTGACAAACACACAATTCCAGATGTAGGTTTTTGATCTTGGATATCTCGCACATCGACTACGTCTTGCCAGAAGAACTGATAGCTCAAACTCCGCTAGAGCCGCGCGACTCTGCTCGACTTCTTGTTGATGCGGCGAATGGAATTGAGCATCGTCACGTAAGCGACATCGTTGAATATTTACGCGCAGGAGATGTCCTTGTTGTTAATCACACGCGCGTATTACCTGCTCGGTTGAAATTGAAACGTCGTACAGGTGGAGCAGTTGAAGTGCTGTTGCTGGAAGAACGTGACGCAGACCAGAAGCAGTGGGAAGCGCTCGTTCGTCCAGGCGGGAAGTTGGCCATCGGGGAGGAATTGCTTGATGCTTCAGGCGATGTCATGTTGCACATTGGCGAACGCACAAATGCTGGCGACACGTTTTTTGTGCAGTTTGTAGCGCGCACCAATGAAGAGGCAATGCAACGAATTATGGAATCGGGTGAGATGCCGTTGCCTCCGTACATCACAACCGCGCTCGCAGATCAGAGCCGCTATCAAACCGTGTTCGCCCATGATCAGAAATCTTCGGCGGCACCAACAGCTGGGTTGCATTTCACTCCCGAACTGCTCGCACGTATTCGTGAAGTTGGTGTGGAGATTCGTGAGGTTGAACTTGTTGTCGGGCTCGACACGTTTAAGCCCATTTCGGTGGAAAACCCTCTCGACCACGTAATTCATACTGAGTCGTATCGCGTGCCAGCAGACACGTTTGAAGCTTGTAATCGCGCACGAGCACGCGGCGGGCGAGTGATTGCCGTTGGCACCACTGCAACTCGGGCGTTAGAGAGCGCCGCAAGTTTTGGAGAATTACAAGGACGCACGAATTTGTTTATTACTCCTGGATATCAATGGAAAGTTGTGGACATGATGATGACCAACTTCCATATGCCAAGAACAACACTGTTGCTGATGGTGGAATCGTTTATCGGAGAGAAATGGCGTGCAATCTATTCGGAAGCGATTGAGCAGCGTTATCGAATGTTGTCGTTTGGCGATGCGATGCTGCTGTACCGTGTAACAAATGTTCCCAGTTGAATTCACTGAAATCGCACGTGATGGTGGTGCGCGAGCAGGTATCGCCGCAACACACCGGGGAACATATTCCACACCGTGCTTCATGCCTGTAGGTACGCGCGGCGCAATCAAATATCTCAGTGCTGCCGATTACGAACAGTTGGGCGCACAAATTGTGTTGGGTAACACGTATCACTTGATGTTGCGCCCTGGTGCAGAAACTGTCGCGCATTTTGGTGGTCTGGGTGCATTCGCGGGTTGGGGTGGACTTACGCTTACCGACTCTGGTGGCTTCCAAGTATTTTCTCTCGATCCTGATGTTGATGATGACGGTGTCACGTTTAAGTCAACGTACGACGGTTCGAAGCATCGGTTTACGCCCGAGTCTGCAGTGCACACTCAACAGCTTCTTGGTGCTGATATTCAGATGGTGCTCGATGTGTGTCCACCGCTTCCTTCGCCTCCACATGTTTTGCGCTTGGCGCTTGAACGAACGTCAGCGTGGGCAGAACGAGCTAAGGGTTCGCATGAGCGACAAGATCAGTCTCTATTCGGAATCGTGCAGGGCGGTATTGACCCGAACATGCGAACAGAAAGTGCGCAGCGTACGGCAGCGTTGAATTTTGACGGTTATGGAATTGGT
>JBEGJW010000047.1:0-23610 GCA_041184445.1 Actinomycetota bacterium
CGGAAATGTGCAATGCAATGAGTGCGCTGGTGTCGAGTACAACGGTCATCCGCGCACCTCACGGAGTAACTGATCGATGCGTGCTCCGCTGTGTACGGCGACCGGATCGCTTAGTACAAAGTCATCTTTCCTACGCGGGGCTATGAGTGCTGTCTTGGCAATGAGCTCGGTAATGGAAACCTGCGCACTTGTGGAGTGCAGTGGTCCAAGAAGCGCAACTGGTTCTCCACTCACTGTGACCACAATGTTCTCGCCGGCGCCAGCGCGCTGAACGAATTTGGCGGACTGTTCGCGAAGCTCGCGAATGCCCAGATGTCTTTCGGTTGTTGGCTTTGCTTGTTTGGCCATGAGGACAGGCTAGGCCTAAAGGTCTAATTTTGTGTACATAGGTGTACACACCTGAATTGGCGCAAGGGCTGGGGTTTGGGTAAGGATGACTGCATGAACTTTGCATTCACAGAAGAACAAGAAGAACTCCGTAAAACAGTCCGTGCGTTTCTTGACTCAAAGTCGTCAGAAACTGCAGTGCGCGAGCAGATGGAAACCGAAAACGGTTTCGATCCAGCTGTGTGGGCACAAATGGGCGAGCAGATGGGCCTTCAGGGATTGTCGATTCCAGAAGAGTTCGGTGGCTCCGGTTACAGCTTCATCGAGCAAGGTGTAGTGCTTGAAGAAATGGGACGCGCTTTGTTGTGCGCTCCATATTTCTCCACTGTTGTTCTTGCTGCAAACACGTTGTTGCTTAGCGGTGACGAAGCAGCGAAGAAGAAGTCTTTGCCAGGAATTGCAAGTGGTGAATTCACTGCAACTCTTGCAACCACCGAGCCTTCGGGTAAGTGGGACGAAAAGGGAATCACCATGGAGGCCAAGGGCAGCGGAAGTGACTTCACGTTGACTGGAACCAAGATGTTCGTGATCGACGGGCACACTGCAGACTTGATCATCGTTGCTGCTCGCACCGGCAAGGGTGTTTCGTTGTTCGCAGTTGACGGCAAGGCAAAGGGCCTCACCCGCACCGCGCTTTCCACCATGGACCAAACCCGCAAGCAAGCAAAGTTGGAATTCAATGCAACTCCAGCAACATTGATTGGCACCGAAGGCAAGGGCTGGGATGTGTTGAGCAAGGTGTTTGATCTTGCTGCTGTTGCACTTGCCGCAGAGCAAGTTGGTGGAGCTCAGAAAGTTCTTGAAATGGCAGTTGAGTACGCAAAGGTTCGCGTGCAGTTCGGTCGCCCAATTGGTTCGTTCCAAGCAATCAAGCACAAGTGTGCAGACATGTTGCTTGAAGTTGAATCAGCTAAGTCGGCTGCTTACTACGGCATGTGGTGTGCAGCAGAGATGAACGACGAGCTTGCCTCGGTTGCTTCACTTGCTAAGGCGTATTGCTCTGAGGCGTACTTCCATGCAGCTGCTGAAAACATTCAGATTCATGGTGGTATCGGATTTACCTGGGAGCATCCAGCCCACTTGTATTTCAAGCGTGCAAAGTCAAGCGAGTTGTTGTTCGGTGATCCTTCGTATCACCGTGAACTTCTTGCACAGCGCATTGGCATCTAAGTGAGCAGCGCAGCATGTCTGCGATAACTCTTGTTTTTGCGGCATTGTCTGCGGCTTCGACGTTTGTCATTGCTGCAGTTGTCGTTGGTCGTGAAGCGCATCGTTTAGACGGTGTAGCTCCACGCGCCGTGTACGACCCAGATGAGGCAACGAAGTTTGTGGCTGACCATTTACCTGCTGACACTCAGTCGCGCTTGACCTTTGACGAACTGCGCAAGTTGCTTGTGTTGCACATGCGCTGGATGCATGAAAAAGGGCTGCAGCCTGCTGACGTCATTGATCGCAAGCAAGATATTGATTCCACGCTTGTGGTTGGCGAGGAAACACTTACCGCGTACTTGCTTGGCAAAGCTGAAGAATCAAATATTGAGGTGTTGGAAGATGTCGACGTGGTGCACGTAGTGCGTGCGCACCTTGACTACTTCGATGCAATTGGGGCTGTTGGCCCGAGCGCTTCAACCAACGATCTCTGACCAAGCACGTTCTGCTTCCACACCGAGATGTAACGCTCGAGATGTGGGTTGAAATACGGATCGTCATCTAACTTGTCGCGCCAGCGCTTGCCAATTGAGGCAACCTCAAACGGACGCAGCTTCGGAGAACGGGTTTTTGACTCAAAGTGATACATCTGCGCGTGGGGAGTCCACACAATTCGGTATCCAGCATCGCGAAGCTTCAGCCCGAAGTCGACGTCGTTGTAGTTGGACGGGAACAACGTGCACAAACCGCCGACCTCGAGGAATGCGCTGCGCTTGATGAGCACGCATGCTGCAATGACTCCTGATACCTCACGCTGAACGCGCAACATGTTTTGGGCTCCAACGTGTTGCGGTGACCGATGGCGGTACAAGTCGTAGGGGATTGGATTCAGAATGTGGCCGGCACTTTGAATGAGGCCGTCTTCGTACAACAACATTGGCCCGGCCATAGCAACTTCAGGGTCTTCGAGCAGGCCCATCAGCGTTTCAATGGTGTCGGGAGAGATGAATTCGGTGTCGTCATTCAGCAGTAACACGTAGTCGCCATCGGAATTCACCACACCGAGGTTTACTTTTTCTGCGAAGTTGAACTCTTGGTCATACTCCACCACGGTGATGAGGTTTGAGCCAGCATCAATAATTTCGTTGCGTGATGCTTCTGTGGTTTCCTTGTCGAGCACAGCAATGATTTCGAGGTTCTTGTAGGTGCAGGTATTGCGAAGCGAGCGAATGGCATGTGCGGCCATGACGATGTTGTTTCCGCGAATTTCCTGCACAGTTCCTCGCGTTGGCACAATGACGCTGATCTTCGGTTTGCGCGAAACATGGCGATTTACTCGCACAACCGGAACGTGAGCGTCGATGCTGCACTCTGCATTAATTCCCGTTCGGTCACAGTGTTCGCGAACTGCCTGAAGACTTGCGGTTGGTTCAATGCGATCTTGTGTCGACAAGCACAACACCTCTGCTATTCGGGTGGCGTTTTTGCTGTGCTCGGAAAGGCGCAGTGATCGGTCGTGACTATGCAGTTTTGAAAGCAGCGTTGCGCCGCCTGCTGAAGCTGCAACACGTGCACGAACGGCAACAAGGTCGCCGACATAGTTGTGCGAACGAAGCCGCTCGGGCGACCAGCCTGGGCGACGAACATTGGTCACTTCTTCGAATCGAGATGGCCTGCCGTGAGATGAATCGCCGTAGATGAAATCAAGGCCAGGCTGCTCGGTGAGTTTCTGATCAATCACTTCAAGTGCGTGAGGTGCAAGCTCGTCGCCTGCACGCAGGAATACCACAACAGCATGTTCAATTACTACGACGTCGCTTCGCGCAATAACGATTGAACTGGTGCGCATCTTGCGTGTTCGGGTAACTCGTTCGTGATCGAGTGTTGATTCGCTGATGATCCAGTGATTTGGAGTGATGCTGCTTTCAAGTAGCGAGTTTGCCGTTTTGCGGAGTTGGCGCATGGTGCAATCGGCACCGCTGGTAACAACGATGAACGAGTGCCTCACGAGACAACCTTTTTCAAGGCAAAACGAACCCATCGCGGGGTGTGGCGGTAGGCGAAACGCACAGGACGCAACCACCCTTGGTGCACCCAATCAATTTGCTGGGAAGCCTGGCTTTCACGCGCGAAAGATTTACTGAAGTGGTAGTCCTCCATTGAGGCGTCCTTGCCATATTTGGCAACTACCCGCAATTCTGCTCGGGCACCAAACTCGGCGTCTCGGGCAACCAGTTCTTCAAGCTTTGCGTTCACCGCAGGATCGTGTGACAACGCCATATATCTCAGCCTAATGAACGAGAAAAGTCCTAGATCATCATGTTCAGTTGACTGACAATGCGCTGTGCGAGGGTTGTGTCGCCAGTTGAAGTCCAGGTCAACTCTGTGGATTGCTTTCTGCCAGTTGCAAGAGCAGTAAACACCGTGCTGTCCATTGATATTTCGCACGACAAATTGGCAGGTTTATCTGCAACAAAGTTCGCGCGTCCCTCAGAAACTGAAATGAATATGGTGCGTTTAACTGCGCCAGAAATAGTGATTGAAACAGATTCGCCTTCTGGGGTTGCTGCGCGTTTTCCAACAACGATTGGCAAGGTGCGGATTGGTCCGCCGTGATTGCCGGAAACATTCAAGGCTCGGCGAATGTCTTGATCATGAATCCACAAGTCGAGAATGCGAATGTCAAGGAAGTCTCCAAGGGTTCCTGGCCCAGTTGGCATCATCATCGGTTTCGCAAAATACTCTGCGTCTGCAGTTTGTAATTGGTGAGTACGTTCTGCCGCGGTGGCTTTCCACTCGGCAAACACTTCGCTGCCCGACAGCGAACGTCGTGCATCGATTTCGTGTTCGTTGTGTTCGCCAATTGGGTTCTTGATGTAGTCGTATTTGGGTGACTTGTGTGTAGTTGGTGGTTTGCCGAGCAACATATTTTCAATGCCCACGAGGTGTGTCTTGCACGGTCCAACCTGGGCAATCAGTTGCAGTCTTCCACTGTGCTTCGGTGAGCGGAGCACATAGTTCGGTCAAGGCGTTGATCGCTTCGATCGTTAATGAAACCTTTTGATCAATGTTCATAGCGCCTCACAGTGCTGGGTTTTGGACAGTCTTCCATTCACGTGCCTTGAGGTACGGGTTGAAGACGTTTCCGATGTGTTCAAGGTCGGCTTGAGTTTTTGGAGTCTTGATTTCGTACAGACCAGGGAAATGCGCATATGCCACCGTGAGGTCCCACAATTCAATCGCATCGCTTCCTTCTGGCGCGGGAACGACCACGGGTCCAAAGACTGCGCGACCAGTTGCAAACTTCAGAATTGGAACACCAAACCCGCCTAGTTCCTTCACGGCAAATTCGTGATCATTGCGCACATCGTCATGTGTGCTTGCATCTGCCAATGCATCGTTCCAAGCACTCAGCGGCGCACCGATGTCGGCAAGCAATTGCAGCGCGGTTTCTTCTTCGTATGGACGACGACCTTCAATGTGCAATGCATTGCCAATTGCTTCGTACCACTTGTCACACAAATTCATGTCAATGCGACGCAACCATGCACCGATGCGCATAGGAGTCCAACCAAAAGACACCTCGCGTTCCCATGGGTGCTTTTTGCCGTCAAGTCGGTTGGTCTCTTCGAGGCTAAAAAACTTCCAGTTGATGGCGATGCCGTTTTGGGAACGCACATTGCGAATCCACAGTGACGTTTGATGGGCCCACGGGCACATGGGGTCGAAGTAGAAGTCAACTGCCGACACAGACTTCGGGGTGTGTTTCGAGGTCGTCATGGTCTCAGACTAGATTTAATTGGTATGAAACGTCCTAGTCGGTTTGAACACACACGATTTCTTGGCGATAAGCGCACCCAATTGGTGTACGACCTAGACGAATGGACCGACGAGGCCATTGTGAATGAGATCTCTGAGAGTGGAGTTGGACTGTGCTTTGGACCGGACACTCTTGCCGAGGCGCGTAATCGCGGTTACACCTTGGCAACGCCTGGCGTCACGCGTCGCCACCTTAAGCCACGCGCATAAGTCGTGAGCGCAACTGAAAGCGCTTCTCCAATGAATGGCTCGTTCCTTTCGGGCGGGCTAAACCTTGCGCGATATTTGGTACAACCTTCCGGTAAGACCGGTGCATTGCCAGCAATGGTGTTGTGTCATGGTTTCCCAAGTGGGGGAATTGATGCGCGGCATTCTGCTGGAACATTTCCCGAACTATGTGATCGCGTTGCCAACGAAATGGGTTGGACGGCAATGACCTTTACGTTTCGCGGATGTGCAACCAGCGAAGGCGACTTTTCAATGCAGGGTTGGATTGATGACTTGCGTGCAGCAATTACACATGTGGTCGCTGAAACATCGCCGAGCGGAATTTGGCTTGTGGGCAACAACACGGGTGGGTCACTCGCTCTGTGTGTTGCAGCAGACGACCCGCGAGTGAATGGATGCGCATTACTTGGAGCCCGCGCCGACTTTGATGATTGGGCAGAACAGCCACGACGATTTCTTGAGCACTCACGTGAGGTGGGCACCATACGGCGTCCAAATTTTCCTCCTTCAATTGAGGAGTGGGGTCGTGAACTTCGTCGCTTTCGTCCAACGGATGCGGCACGTCGCTTCGCTCCACGGCCGTTGTTTTTGATGCATGGTCAAGATGACGACATTGTGCCAACTGCAGACTCGCGCGTGTTAGCCCAGGCTCATGGTGCAGCAGAATTGCAAATTATTCCTGGGGCAGGTCACCGATTGCGACATGATCCTCGCGCAATGGCTGTGTTGCTCGGCTGGCTTGATCGCCAGCGCACGCTCGCAGCAATGTAGCTAGTTGTTTTCAGCTTTGCTGTGCCAGTTCCACGCACTTGAAATGATGTCCCGCAAATCGTGCGTTGCTTTCCAACCCAGTAATGCTCGAACCAACGTTGGGTCAGCAAACACCGCTGTTGGGTCACCAGGTCGGCGCTGAGTGATGACATGAGGAACTTTGCGTCCACTTACTTGTTCTGCGATGTCGAGTACTTCAAGTACTGAAGTTCCTTTTCCTGTACCGACATTGCACGCGAGGCTCTTGCCGCCCGTTGCTAAATAGTCGAGAGCCTTGATGTGCGCTTCGGCGAGGTCTTCGACATGGATGTAGTCGCGAATGCACGTTCCGTCTGGAGTTGGGTAGTCATTGCCGAAAACATTGAGTGGACCACTGAATCCAAGAATGGCTTTCATCACGAGTGGAACCAAGTTTTGTGACATTGACCAGTCTTCACCGATACTCGAGTCTGAACTGGCACCTGCAGCATTGAAGTAACGCAGGCTGACGGTGCGCATTCCGATGGCCTCGCAACTCGACAGGAAGCGTTCCATTACTGCTTTGGTTTCGGCGTACACGCTTTCGGGTTGCATGGCGGAGTCTTCGGTAACGGGGACGGCGCTCGGGTTTCCGTACACCGCTGCAGACGACGAAAACACCAATCGCTCAACGCCATTAGCCAGCAGGGCGCGAACAAGATTGATTGTTCCTGCAACATTGTTGTTGTAATAGCGAAGCGGTTGCTCCATGGATTCGCCAACGGCTTTGTATGCCGCAAAATGGATAACTTCGTCGATGTTGTGCTTCTTGCAGATCTTTTCAATCAGCTTTTCATCTGAGATGTTGCCCTCGAAGAAGGGGACTGACCCGATTCGGCTCTTGGTCCCTAATTCAAGAGAATCCAGCACTACGACTTCGCGTTGTTGTTGCGTTAAGAGGCGCACCGTATGCGCACCGATGTATCCGGCACCACCGGTAACTAGAACAGCCATGCAATAACCCTAACGACTAAATAGTTAACGCTTCGGGCGGTCTTTTTTATCGAGGTCGTTTGCGCGCTGCATTTGTTTGTAGGCACGCACTTTCAGCAGTGTTGCTGCCGAGTAAATGTCGGCAACAGAACGTGGCTGGTTATCGCTGAATTCGCCAGCCTTGACCTTCCACCCCTTTGGTCGAATGCCAAATCGTTTGCCAAGAAGCGCAATAAATATTTCAGTTTTCTCTTCGCCGTAACCAGGAAGTTTTCGGAGTCGCGCGCGTAACTCTTCAGCATCTTCGACGTCGTTCCAAATGTTTTCGGCCTTGCCTTTGTATTCCGCAGCGATAATGGTGCTCATGTCGTAAATACGTTTTGCCATGCTGGCAGGGAAGCGGTGAATTGCTGGTTTAGTGCAACACATAGTGACGAACTCATCTGCATCCATTGCTGCAATCTTTTTGGCGTCGCAATGACCAATGCGCTGCTTGATGGTGTACGCACCAGTGAAAGCCCATTCCATAGGAACTTGTTGGTCGAGCAACATGCCAATCATGAGTGCAAGACCATTGGTGTGCAGCAATTTGTCGGCATCGGGTTTGCCGGTGATGTACAGCGGTTTAGGAGTTGCGCTTGCGGTAGCCATGGCTACCAGTATCGCCTATGCGTACAGTGAGCCGAGAGTTTCGGTCTGAATTCCGTAACGCGAAATGGCTTCGGCCACGACCGATTTGTCAATTTGTCCAGACAGCGCCAGTTCGTGAAGCACGGTGATGACCACGTGTGGCATGTCTACTTCGAAGTGATTGCGCAACGCTTCGCGAGTGTCGCTACGGCCCATGCCGTCTGTGCCGAGTGGCGTGAACGTGCGTTCCCCGACATATCGCGCTATTTGTTCAGGCACTGAGCGCACAAAGTCGGTAACCGCAACAATTGGTCCGTTTGATTGGCTGAGCAACTGTGTAACGCGCGGTACGCGTGGGGTTTCGGTTGGGTGCAGTCTGTTCCATCGCTCAGTCGCCACCGCTTCCTCACGCAACGCTTTGTACGACGTTGCTGACCATAGTTCGGCACTGACATTGAAGTTGGCATGCAGTTCGTCAGCGGCTGCGCGGGCTGCGGCATGAGCAGAACCTGAAAACAAAATGGTTGCTTTGTGCTGAGCAGGTTTTGCTTCGCTCCACTTGTACAGACCATTCATGATGTCTTGTTCGATGTTTGGCGTTGATGGACGAACAGGCATCTGATAGTTCTCGTTGTACAACGTGAGGTAATAGAACACGTCGTCAGGCTTTTCGCCGTACATGCGGTTAATGCCGTGCTTGATAATCGTTGCAACTTCGTAGGCAAACGATGGGTCGTACACCTGGCAGAACGGAATAGTTCCCGCGAGCACCAAGCTGTGTCCGTCTTGGTGCTGCAGGCCTTCGCCAAGCAATGTGGTGCGCCCGGCAGTGGCTCCCAAAAGGAATCCACGAGCACGCGAGTCGGCTGCTTGCCAAATGAGGTCACCTACGCGTTGGAAACCAAACATTGAGTAGAAGGTGTAGAACGGCACCATTGGTACACCATGCACTGCATAACTAGTGCCGGCAGCAATGAAGCTGGCCATGCTTCCGGCTTCGGTAATTCCTTCTTCAAGAATTTGTCCAGAAGATGATTCGGTGTAACTCAGTAAAAGTTTGTGGTCAACAGGTTCATACTTTTGACCTTGCGATGCATAAATCTTGAGCTCAGGGAATAGTGCGTCCATTCCGAAGGTTCGACCTTCGTCGGGGATGATGGGGACAACTCGTGAGCCAAATGATTTGTCGCGGGCAAGGTTGCGCAATAGGCGAGTGAAGCCCATGGTGGTGCTGACCGCTTGTTCGCCACTGCCATTGTCGAATTCGGTAAACGCTTGCGGGTCGGGAAGAGCCATTGGCTTGCGCACTGCAGTTGAGCGGCGAGGCACCGATCCGCCCAATGTGCGACGACGTTCCATCATGTACTGGTATTCAACGCTGTCGTGTGGCGGGCGATAGTACGGAGGTTCGTCTGCGAGCAATGCGCTGTCAGGGATTTCTTCTTCAAGATGCAACGTGTCGCGAAGTGTGCGCAGTTGCTCATCGGTCATTTTCTTAATTTGGTGAGTCGCGTTGCGACCCTCAATGTCGTGTCCAAGTGTCCAACCTTTAACGGTTTTGCACAAGATTGCGGTTGGGCGACCCGAGCCAAGATTTTCGGTTGCGGCCTTGAATGCTGCATACAACTTGCGATAGTCGTGTCCACCACGAGGCAGTGTGCGTAGTTGCTCGTCGGAAAGGTGCGACACCATTTCGCGCAACCGTGGGTCTGGCCCAAAGAAGTGCTCGCGAATGTAATTGCCGTCTTCAACGATGTAGCGCTGGAACTCGCCGTCAACGGTTGCATTCATTTTGTTCAACAACACGCTGTCGTTGTCGTTTGCAAGTAGTTCATCCCACTTGGAACCCCACACAACTTTGATGACGTTCCAGCCAGCACCGCGGAATGTGGCTTCAAGTTCTTGAATGATTTTGCCGTTTCCGCGCACTGGACCGTCGAGTCGTTGCAAGTTGCAGTTCACAACAAATGTGAGGTTGTCTAGTTGCTCGCGTGCGGCGAGCGAAATGGAACCAAGTGTTTCTGGTTCGTCACATTCACCGTCGCCAAGGAATGCCCACACGCGACTTTGCGACGTGTCGTCGATCTGTCGGTTATGGAGATAGCGATTGAAGCGAGCCTGATACAAGGCGGTAATGGGTCCGAGTCCCATGGACACCGTTGGGAATTCCCAAAACTCGGGCATGAGTCGTGGGTGTGGATAGCTGGATAGACCTTTTCCTTCTCTGCCAATTTCACGTCGGAAATGATCAAGATCATGTTCGTCGAGGCGACCCTCAAGAAATGCGCGAGCATAAATTCCTGGTGCAGCGTGCCCCTGGAAATAAATGTGGTCGCCTGCAGTGCCGTGATCTTTGCCGCGGAAGAAGTGATTGAAACCAACCTCATACAACGAAGCTGACGATGCATAGCTGGAGAGGTGTCCGCCGATTCCTTCTGCGTTCGAGTTTGCACGCACCACCATGACCGCCGCATTCCAGCGGATGTATGCGCGGATGCGACGCTCAATGTGCTCGTCGCCAGGGAACCATGGTTCATGTTCGCGAGCGATGCTGTTCACGTATGGCGTGGAAACGGTTGCGGGAAAGCTCACCTGTGCTTCGCGGGCACGTTCAAGTAAACGTGAAAGTAAGTATCGAGCGCGATTCTTGCCGTGCGTTTCAACTACGGCGTCAAGCGAATCGAGCCATTCAGCAGTTTCTGTTGGATCAGCATCTGGTAACTGATGAACGGAACCGTCAAAGATCATGGGGTCATTCTCGCAGACTTACCGATGGGTACCTGTTCGGGGTGCTCGCATCAGCAAGTATCTATCTCGTGATTGTGATCTATACAGACGGTGCATGTTCAGGAAACCCCGGACCGGGTGGCTGGGCATGGGCAACGGCCCCTGCCGGCGAGCCAAGTGACACAGGCGGTGAAGCACACACCACAAATCAACGCATGGAAATCATGGCTGCGATGGAGGCATTACGGGCTCACGTCGACCATGAAGGACCAATTGAGATTCGTTCCGATTCGACCTATGTCGTTCACTGCTTCCGCGATTCGTGGCACGTTGGTTGGAAAAAACGTGGCTGGAAAAATTCGCAGCGTCAGCCAGTTGCAAACAGAGATTTATGGGAGCCATTTATTGAGATGGTGCTCGCTCGCGGCGACGTGACATTCACATGGGTGAAGGCGCATAACGGAGAGCACATGAATGAGCTGGTTGATGCCTTGGCCGTTGCGGCATCCACTGGATACAAGACGAAATAACGAGGGTCGCTCGGTTTCGCCGCGACCGACGTAGTTGCGTAGTCTTGGCGTATGGATCTCAATGGAACAAGTGCAATCGTTACTGGCGGAGCATCGGGAATTGGTGAGAGCATCGGGAATTGGTGAGGCATGCGTACGTTTGCTGGCCAAGCGTGGTGCAAAAGTAGTTATCGCCGACATTCAAGAAGAAAAGGGCAATGCGTTAGCCAAAGAAGTTGGCGGCGCCTATTGCAAAGTTGATGTCACCAATACTCAAGACATCATCAACGCCACCGAGATGGCGAAGTCCATGGGACCAATTCGCGCTTTGGTGAACTCGGCCGGAATTGGTTGGGCACAACGCACAGTTGGCAAGGACGGCTCATACGAGTCGGCAGCCAACTTGGATGCATTCAAGAAAGTTGTTGCTATCAACTTGGTGGGAACCTTCGATTGCATTCGCATCGTGGGAACAGCAATGAGCACCAACGAGCCTCTTGCCAATGGAGAGCGCGGTGCAATTTGCAACATGGCTTCCGTTGCAGCATTTGATGGTCAAATTGGCCAAGCTTCGTATTCGGCTTCGAAGGGCGGAGTTGTGGGCATGACATTGCCAATCGCTCGCGATCTTTCAGCAATCGGAATTCGCGTGAACACCGTTGCTCCTGGTTTGATCGATACACCGATTTATGGTGAAGGCGAAAACAGCGAGCTCTTTAAGCAGAACTTGCAAAAAGGTGTGCTTTTCCCGCAACGCCTTGGCTATCCAGAAGAGCTTGCATCAATGGTTGTTGAAACCATTACCAACAGTTACATGAATGCCGAGACGATTCGCGTCGACGGCGGCATTCGCATGCCGCCTAAGTGATCTAGCAAGATACGTGGCAATGACCCACGTTCTGCATCAGCATCCGTTTACGCCATTTGATCAACTGCCCATTGGGGATGTTTCGTCTTTTCGTGCGCTAGCAATTCCTGAAGAGATACTTCCAATGGAAGTGGGAAACCAATTTCGTCATCGTGTGGGAACAAAATCTCTGGATTCGTCGCAGTGGCTGCCAAGCGATGAAGAAACTGAACCAACTATTGCAATGAAGCGCGAGTTGTTGCGTCTTCGCCGTAATGAAGTTGTTGGTTTAGCCGAAGGTGGAAGCGATGCGGCCGAAGAAGCAGCGAAGCTCATTGCAGAGTTCTGCGGTGCACCTATTCGAGCGCAGGGGATCGATGCGTTGGTCGAAGCTTCATTGCTTGTGGCTGATGACATTGTGGTGATGCGGCCAATGGGTGACGAGCATCAATTAGTGGTTGTTGCGGGAGTGGTGTGTTCTCCCAGCCGTTGGAACATCCAAACCAAACTGGGTAGCAACATGATGGCTGTGCACAATCCGGTTCCACAGTATGCAGACCATGTTGGAAAGGCTGTTGACACAACGATGGCCCGGTTGCGTGCTAACCAGCCGATGGTGCGTTCGAATTGGACAATTGAAGATCATTGCGCATTGTTTCAACCAGTTGCGCCAAGCGGACCGTTAGTGCAAGACCCAACGCAGTTGTGGATTCGTATGGAGCGCCAAACGCTTCGCGCTTTGCCTCAAACCGGTGGCTCCATGTTCACCATTCGTACCTATCAACAGCCGATCACTGAATATGTGGCTCGCGGTACAGACGTGGCCACTACGTTGTATTCGTTGGTTAAGCGTTTGCCAGACGATGTCGCGAAATACAAATCAATGCTGCATTATCGCGAGGCGCTACTTACGTGGCTTGAGCCATTCGCTAGCTAATCAGGTGGTGTAGTCGGCGTTAATACGCACGTAGCCATCGGTGAGATCGCATCCCCACACAGTGGCGTCAGTGAACATCAGCACCCTTCATGTATGTGCTGAGCTGGCTTAGTCCCTGATCATTAACTTGAGTTGGGTATACCTCTTGTGCGCCGAAGCGAATGATTACTTGCTCCTGATTTACATCGGTGTACTGACTGCATTTGCCAACGGCCATAGCCACGCGGCCCCAGTTTGGGTCTGCTCCATGCACTGCAGTCTTCACCAGAGGGGAGTTCACGATTGCTTTCGCAATGGTTTTTGCCTGCTCGTAGTCGCGCGCATGGTCGACATGTACTTCAATCAGTTTCTCCGCGCCTTCGCCATCGCGAGCCACTTGTTTGGTGAGCGATAGCGCAACTTCATATAGCGCGGATTCAAAAGCAGATACGTCAACACTTCCAGCAGCTCCACTTGCCAGCACGATTGCAGTATCGCTTGTCGATGTGTCGGTGTCTACCGATACGCAATTAAATGTTTTAGATATGACGCGCTGAAAAATGCTGTTCAGTTCACTTGGCTCAATGTTGGCATCGGTGAACATCATGGTGATGAGCGTTGCCATATTCGGTTCAATCATCCCGACACCTTTTGCCACTCCAACCACGCGTGCGTTTGACCCTGCAACTGCGCATTCGGCAACTTTGCTTACCGTGTCGGTGGTCATGATGCCTCGGGCAACATCATTTGCCGAGGTGCCTTGAGGTTGCGCCGGAAGCGAGGCGAGACCGGCTCGAACTTTGTCCATTGGGTACTGACGGCCGATTACACCTGTGGATGCAATGAGCACGTCTTTCGGCTCGCACGCCAATGCTGATGAAACACCTGCAACTACTTCACGCGCATTGCTCATGCCTACGTCGCCAGTAGCAACGTTGGCATTCTTTGAAATAATGACAACTGCTTTTGCTTTGTGGTCTGCAATATGTTCACGACTCACCACAACACTTGGGCCAGCAAAACGACTTTGCGTGAACATGCCGGCAGCGGAACACACCGTGTCGGCTACAACAAGCGTGAAATCGTCGGTGTGGTCTTTAATGCCGATGTTTGCAACATGAGCACGGAAACCAAGTGGTAGCGAGATAGTCATAACTATGCAGTGAAGTGCTTTTCAATATTTTCAAGAGTTTTGATCATGAACTTTTCATTGTTTCCCATTGAACCCCTGAGCTTGAGCATGAGAACAGATTTGCTGCCGTTGTAATCAAATTGCTCGGTAACTTTTGTGCCACCGTCAACCGGTTCAAGGGTGTAGCGCCAAATGTGACCACCGAAGTGCTGCCAAGCAATACGTCGATTTTCCTCAAACTCAACAACGGTGTTGGTCATTTTGTAGGGAATGCCAATCTTCATATTCATCGCAAACTTCGCGCCAAGGGACAAACGTGATGGAGCAGAAATCTGTGCCGCCTTCACGCTTCCCGAACCGTCGATCTTTGAATGCTGACGCGGATCGGCAAGAATTTCGAAAATCAATCCTGGGGCTACACGAATTAAGCGCTCAACAGAAACGATTCTGGCTTTTGCATCATGAGTCATGCATTCAGGTTAGGCGAGGGATCGGACGACAGCTTCACCGCATCGACGTCCTGAAAACATGGCTCCTTGCAACGATCCTGTGTCTCTATGGTCACCACATACGAACTGCCCGTTGCCCAAATCAACGCGTTGCTTTGGCGAGAACGGTGGTTTTTGTTCTGGTCCACCGTGATTGATGATGTAGGTGCGCAAGTGCTTCCATCCGTCTACCTGCGGACCCCACCATGAGCGAAGTTGCTGACGGCTCATCGCTTCAAGGTCACCGTCAGTAATTCCGGGCAGAGCTGCAACGATGAGGTGTTTGTCTGCTGGCGCGTACGAAGGTGCAACATTGCTCAGTACCGCAACATTGAGAACCGGACCATTTCCTGTGCCATCGAGTACAACAAGTTTTGAGCGCGTTGGTGGAATGTCTGCCGAGAAATACACACATCCAACTTTTCTGGATTCAACCATTGGAATGCCAAGAAGTGAAGAGGCGTTTGGCCCATCAGTGGCAACGACAACTGCTCGAGCTGTAATGCTCTCACCGGAATCAAGTGTGACCTTTGTGCCGTCAATTGAACTCACAATGGTGTTGAGGTGAATGGTGTCTTCCGCAAGCCTGCTTGCCATTTGCTGGGGAAGTGCTTGCATACCGCGTGATGGCAACACGCTTTGCCCTTCACTCAGCGATCGAAAAATCACATCAAACATTCGCCGCGAAGTTGCAAGATGAGGGTCAAGTTGAATGCCGCCAAATAGCGGGCGGAAAAAGCGATTGATGATTTTGGTGGAGAAACCAAATGCGCGAAGCGCAACATCGGTGGACACATCTTGGCCACCTAAAAGCAGCGCTGGTTTGCGACGCATGATGCGTGCTCGCAATAAGACGATGCGAGCTTTGTCGAACACGCCGCCAATAGGGGCGAAAGCCGTTGTGGCAAGTGTTTGTGGTTTGCGGAATGGGTCGGAAACCGCATGCCCCTTTCCGTTAAGCCAGACGAGGGCGCCAGGGTCAAATGGGCGAATGTCGAGCGCTCGCATATCGACTTGAGATTTCAATTCGGGATACGCAGTGAGCATCACTTGGAATCCGCGGTCGAGTTGAAACCCATCAACAATGTCGGTTCGTACTCTGCCGCCCACTGCGTCGCTTGCTTCGAGCACGACTACCGAGAGTCCATGCTGTTGAATCACTCGTGCTGCTGAAAGTCCTGCAAGACCAGCGCCAACGATTACTACGTCACATTGTGAAGGCAGAGACATTACTTAGAGAGTAGTGAACGAAACGCACTTTCTAGAGTGTTGTGTTTGAATGTGTAGCCACTCGCGTTGAGCGCCGCTGGAATTACTCGCTGGCCAGTAAAGAGAAGTGCATCTGCAAGTTCACCGCCAAGCAAAATCTTCGGGGCAAACGTAGGAACTGGCACAATCGCTGGACGCTTAAGCACCGAAGCAAGCACTTTGGTGAACTCTGCGTTAGTCACTGGGTTTGGTGCAGTGAGATTGACAGCGCCGCTGACATTTGCTGTGAGCAAATGTTCGATTGCGCCGATTTCATCATCGATGGAAATCCAACTTTGCCATTGCTTGCCATTGCCGAATTTTCCACCTACGCCCAACTTGAACAGCGGGAGCAGTTTCTTTAACGCTCCACCCTTTGGCGTGAGCACAATTCCTGTGCGGAGATACACCGTGCGAATGCCTGCATCGACCGCTGGTTTCGCAGCAGCTTCCCATTGTTCGCACACGTCGGCAAGGAAGCCGGTTCCATGCGTGCTTACTTCGGTGAGCTGCTCGTCGTTACGTGCACCGTAAATTCCAATTGCTGAACCTGAAAGAAACACTGAAGGCTTACGGGATAGCGACGCCATGGTTGTTGCAAGTAGTGCTGTTGTAGTGGTGCGGCTGTCAAGAATTTCCTTGCGGTATCCAGCGGTCCATCGCTTGTCACCGATTCCAGCACCAGACAAGTGAATGACTGCATCGGCGCCTTCAAGGGCGGCAGCGTCGAGTGTTCCTGATTTTGGATTCCATTGAATCTCGCCCGACTTTGGCGACCTGCGAACGAGACGAATGACTTCGTGCCCACTGCCCGACAGTTTGGCAACGAGTTGCGTACCGATTAAACCACTTGCTCCTGAAACGACAATCTTCATGACTTCACCTTATGGCGCTTTGACCGACAAGGTGAGGTTGTGCGCCAATTACGGAATGACGATTGGGACTGAGGTAACCACGGTATTTGGACGGAACAATAAGCGCGCCTTGATTGCCAGTGCCGACTGGTTATGTAGCCATTGTGAACGAATACTGGTAACGAATTCGGGAATGATCACGGTGATCAAGTCGTCATTATGCATGTTGTCTATTTCGTCGATGCGATTCAGGATCGGCTCAGTGAGGTCGCGGTACTCAGAGACAATGGTGTCTAGTTCGATTGACAAACCGAATTTGTCCCATTGCTCTTGCAATCGAGCACGGTCATCTGATTGTTCGATGACTGAAAGCGCAATGAGTTTGTCTGGACGCAAACTTTGTGCGTAACGAACTGCTTGTAACACACCCTGGTTCACCGAGCCCACGAGCACCACAACGGTGTGCGTTTTGAATGGAGCCTTGTATCCCTCTGTTGGCGCAAGGAAGCCACGAACACGTGAGTAATGGCGGTGAATGACTTTGAAACCAATCATCATGATTGGAATAAGAACCGCAGGAATCCAAGCGCCGTCGGTGAACTTTACGACGACGAATATTCCGGCAACGAAGAACGTTGTTACCGAACCAATTCCGTTAATAACAATGTGGAGCTTCCAACTCTTTTCGCGGTGTTTGTAATGGTGAACACACATTCCCGCTTGACTAAGTGTGAAGCCTGTAAACACTCCAACTGCGTACAACGGAATGAGCGCGCTGATCAGACCTTTAAATGCAATGATCAACCCGATCGATGCAACACTGAGAAAGATCACACCATTTGAATAAACAAGGCGATCGCCGCGATTCATGAATTGGCGTGGCAGGTAATTGTCTTTCGCAATAAGTGAACCAAGTCGTGGAAAGTCGGCATACGAAGTGTTTGCTGCGAGAATCAAAATTCCAAACGTTGCAAATTGGGTAATGAAGAAGAAGATGTTTCTTCCGCCGTACACCTGCTCTGCAAGTTGGGCAAGAACGGTGTTGGGAATAATTCCTTCATGATCTTTTACGGGTTGCAGGTGCTGGGCAAGGATGCTGAGACCAAAGAAGCATCCACCAAGAATGGCTGCCATCCAGATGAGGGTGATTGAAGCATTTTTGGATTCTGGCTTCTTAAATGCTGGGACTCCGTTGGAAACGGCTTCAACACCCGTGAGGGCTACCGCACCAGAAGAGAACGCTTTCAAAAAGTAGAACACCGTTACCGAGCCCTGCATTTCAAGAAGATGCTGTGCCTCGCCAGTGTGTTCAATTGGAGGGAGGTGCTGAACGAAAACACGGTAAAGACCAACCACAATGAGCGTGATCAGGCTGATGACATATAAGTAGGTAGGAGGTGCGAATAGCGCACCAGATTCTTTGAGGCCTCGCAAGTTGGCAACCATCATGAGCAGGATGAACCCAATACAGATTTGAACTCGATGTGGCGCTAGACCATTGAATGCCGAGATAATTGCTGCCACACCACCAGCGACCGACACGCACACGGTAAGTACGTAGTCAATAAGTAGCGACGCACCCGCAACAAGTCCTGGGTACTCACCAAGGTTTTCTTTCGAGACGATGTACGAACCACCACCGCTCGGGTAAGCAAAAATAGTTTGCCGGTAACTGATGACCACGATGGTGAGCAATGCAATAACGATCAACGAAATTGGTACCAGCATTGAATAAGCGGCCATGCCTACTGCGCCGAGCGACAAAAAGACAATCAGAATTTCTTCGGTGGCGTACGCGGTAGATGAAATTGCGTCGCTTGCAAAAACCGGCAACGCAATTTTTTTGCTCAGTCGCTGATGCTGGTCTTCAGACGACGGAATTGGCTTGCCAATAAAGAAGCGTTTAATGGGGCGGGAACCAGTTTGTGTAGACATATGCGTCTAGAAGCCTGCCACATTGACTACCCGTGAGCCATGTCTACCGCCTACGCTTATTTGTCTTGGTACTACATAGGCATTTCGGGCGGTGTGCGCTCATGCCGCAAGGGAGAAAAAAGTGCATGTCGTAATTGTCGGATGCGGGCGAGTTGGTTCAACGCTCGGTCGAGAACTTGTGGCTGCCGGTCACACCGTTGCAGTAATCGATCGCAAGTCTGAAGCGTTCTCGCGACTTGGTGAGTCGTTTACTGGTCAGAAAATTACGGGCATTGGCTTTGACCGCGACATTTTGATTGAAGCTGGAATTGAAAAGGCAGGGGCACTTGCTGCAGTGACCAATGGAGACAACTCAAATATTTTGATTGCGCGTGTTGCGCGTGAAGAATTTGGCATTGAGCGAGTAGTTGCTCGCATTTACGACCCGAAGCGTGCCGAGATTTATGAACGTCTTGGTATTGCCACCGTTGCCACAGTGAAGTGGACTTCTGAGCGAATTTTGCGCCGCATCCTTCCAGAATTGCCTGCAGTTGAATGGACCGACCCGAGTGCAAAGGTTGTGCTTGTGGAGCGCGAGCTTCCAAAGTCTTCAGTAGGTAACCGAGTGCTTTCGCTTGATAGCGCAACTGCGCGAATTGTTTCCGTTCGCCGTTTGGGCGCTGCCATCATTCCAACTGCAGACACAGTGATTCAGGAGGGTGACGTCGCTTATGTAGCGGTGGAAATTAAGTCACTTGAAGCCTTTGATGCATCCCTTGCATCAACTAGCGGGAAAGGTCACTAATCGTGAAAGTAGTTGTCGCAGGTGGTGGAAGTGTCGGACGATTTACCGCAGAGCAACTAGTTGCTGCTGGCCATGAAGTAACCATCATTGAGAACGATCGTTCGGTCGTTGCTGAGTATGCAGAAAACGAACCATCTGGAAAGTTGAAGTGGCACCGTGGCGATGCATGCGATGTCGCCGTTCTCGCAGCTGCTGGAGTGACCATGGCAGATGTTGTTGCTTCGGTAACTGGCGACGACGAAGACAACTTGGTGGTATCGCTATTGGCAAAACAGGAATTTGGAGTACCGCGAGTAATTGCTCGTGTGAACAACCCAAACAACTACTGGATGTTTAATGACATGTGGGGTGTAGACGTTTCGGTTTCGACACCTCATCTCATCACCAGCCTTGTGCAAGAAGCCGTTGCAGTTGGAAACTTGGTTCGCTTAATGCAGCTGAAGGGTGGCAAGGCAGAACTCGTTGAAGTGACGCTTGCAGATAACTCCCCAGCGCGCGATAAACAATTAAGTGAATTGCAAATGCCGCGTAGCGCAAGTGTTGTGGCAATCGTTCGCGATAGTCGCGTGTTGATGCCGACGCCAGACATGGTGTTGCGAATTGGCGATGAAGTAATGGCACTGATTACTGAAGACGCTGAAGCTGCGGTGCAGCAAATTCTTATTGGCTAATTCAGCCTTCGCCCATAGGCAGTAGTGAATAAGCCGGGTTCAGAAACACCAAGCGATTTGCATCGGCAAATGCCACTCCTTCAACAACGATGCAATGACCATGTTCAATTCCGGCAACATGGCGGCGGCCACTGAAAATGACCGTTGCATCACCTGTTCCGTCGTTGATCACAATTTCGGTTGATGGGATTCCCGATCGAGGCTTAATAGTCATGCGCTTTACTTCACCGCACACTTTTGTGCGGTCGCGCGCCTCTAGTTCACCGAGTGGTTGAAGACGAAGCTCAGCAAAGCGATCGACAAGGCGTTCAGAGTCAATTTCTCGAACCGGCTTGCTTGCGGACTTAAAAACATCTTTGATGCCCATGACGAGTTTCATCCTAGGCTGACAGCCATATGAGTACCCGAAAACTAATTATGTGGGCATTGTTCTGCGGAGTATTGATCCTTGGTGCAGGAGTGTTCAAGTTGTGGCAAACCACTGGTGACGGAGCACAAGTTCAATTCTTGCAATTGGGCGATTCGGCAGTATTAGGCGACATGACGGTGTCGGTGAATGCCCTGTCAAAAAATGCAACGCAAACTCTTGTTGAAGTGTCAATGCAAGGGGTGGAAGGTGCGGATGCGCTTGCAGGCTGGCGAATGTTGGTTGGCGGAGTGATTAGCGAAGCTCAGCCGCTAACTGAGGGGTCGGGTACCCCTTGCGCCACAACGAAACTTGCCGAACCAACGATCTGCACAGTTGCGTTTCCTGTGTCTGAAGGCACGCCAACGATTGCCTACATTCGCGCAGGACAACAAGAACAGTGGGCTACGACGCCGTAATCTTGAACCGTTATCGTTATCCACAAGGAATTGAAAGAGGTGGTGCGTACGGCTGAGCAATTTGATCTTGTGGTCATTGGTGGCGGTCCTGGTGGCTATGCATCTGCTTTCTACGCCGCATCTGCCGGCCTGAATGTTGCGCTGATTGAGCGCGACACCATTGGCGGAACATGCTTGAACCGTGGCTGTATTCCGGCGAAGGCGTTCCTTGAAACTGCAGCAGCGAACAGGCACGTACAGCACGCTGGTGATTTTGGAATTAGCGCGACCGTAAACGGAATCGACTTTGGAATTGCGCAAACTCGAAAGCAAACCATTGTTAATGGTTTGGTGAAGGGACTTACGGGTCTAACGAAGTCTAAAAAGGTGACCTACTTGTTGGGCACAGGCTCACTCGGACCAAACAAAACAGTGACCGTACAGTTGGCTGATGGAAGCACGCAGCAGCTGCAAGGAAAAAATGTTGTAATTGCAGCGGGTTCAACTCCGCGAACCATCCCAGGTTTTACACCTGGTGGGCCAATCATGACGTCGGATGAAGTTTTGATGCTGAGCAAAATTCCTCAGCGAATAGCTGTAATCGGTGGCGGAGCAATTGGCTGTGAATTTGCATCGACGTTTGCTGACCTTGGTTCGAACGTAACCATTCTTGAAGGACTGCCAAAAATTCTTCCTGGGTTAGACCCAGACTTGGCGTTCGTGGTGGAAAAGAGTTTCAAGAAAAGAAACATTGAAATTCGAACTGGCGTAAAAGTAAGCGGTCACGAACCAACTGGTACTGGCACCACGGTGTTGTTCGGCGAAGGCGAACGCCTTGAAGTTGATGCTGTAGTGGTATCGGTTGGACGCAAACCATTTACCGAATTGCTCGGTCTTGCAGGAACTGCCGTGCATGTGAGTGACCGTGGATTTATTGATGTAGATGGATACTGCCAAACCAGCGAACCAGGCGTGTATGCGGTTGGCGACATCATTAACACTCCGCAACTCGCACACGTTGCATATTCGGAAGCCATCGTTGCTGTTAAGCACATGCTCGGCGAAGTGGTGTACCCAGTGATGTACGACCGAGTGCCATGGGCAATTTATTGCCACCCTGAAGTTGCGTGGGCTGGCCCATCTGAAGAAGCTGCAATTGCTGCAGGTCACGATGTGGTGGTTGCAAAGCACGCATTCCGCTCTAATAGTCGCGCAATGATTCTTGGTGAAACTGATGGTCTAGTAAAGATCATCGCGAAAAAGAACGCAGATGGAACTGCTGGTCAAGTGCTTGGGGTACACATGGTTGGTCCGTGGGTAACGGAGCAGTTGTCGGGTGGCTACTTGGCAGTGAACTGGGAAGCAACAGTGGATGAAATTGCTGAGTTCATTCAGCCGCATCCTTCACTGTCTGAAACATTTGGAGAAACAGTGCTGTCGCTTACGGGTCGCAGCATCAACGGTTAATCGTTCGAACACAGGAGCATCATGGCTGAGATCACACTTCCACAACTTGGAGAAACGGTCACCGAAGGAACGATTACGCGTTGGTTTAAAAAAGTTGGCGACACGATCGCTGCTGACGAGCCATTGTTCGAAGTTTCTACCGACAAAGTTGACACTGAAGTGCCTTCGCCAATTGCCGGAGTGTTGACAGAGATTCGAGTTGCAGAAGGGGAGACCGTTGCAGTTGGAACCGTGATTGCAGTTGTTGGCGGGGCGGGTGCGGCACCTGCTCCGACGCCGAGTGCGCGCACCGCGTGCGTGTCGCCGAGATCGACCTGCGCAGTTCCGCCTATTACGAAGCGTGCCGCGAACTCGCCTTCGAGATGACGAAGTGGTCGCTCACCTTGCCCGAGTGGCAGCGCTTCCTCGTATGCTCCGGCGGCGGACCCGGCATCATGGAAGCCGCCAACCGCGGCGCGCACGAAGCGGGTGGTCGTTCCGTGGGACTGGGCATCGCCCTGCCTTTCGAGCAGGAGCATAACCCTTACATCACCCCGGAGCTGGACCTGGAGTTCCATTACTTCTTCGTCCGCAAATACTGGTTCCTCTACCTCGCCAAGGCGCTCGTGGCCTTCCCCGGCGGCTTCGGCACCTTCGACGAGCTCTTCGAGATGCTCACGCTCATCCAGACGAAGAAGACCAAGAAGCAGTTCCCCGTGCTGCTCTTCGGTTCCGCCTTCTGGAAGAACGCGGTGAACTTCGAGACCTTCCAGGAGTGGGGCATGGTCTCGCCCGAAGACCGCGACCTTTACATCCATGTCGACTCGGTCACGGAAGCCCGCGACATGCTGATCGACATCATCACGGAACGCTACCTGAAGCCTGACAGCGAAGCGAATGACTGAGGCCGTCGCCATCGCCCTGACCACCCTGCCTTCGCGCGAGGAAGCCGACCGGCTCGCCGCCGACGCGGTGGCCGCCGGGCTGGCCGCCTGCGCGCAGGTCGACGGCCCGATCCGCTCCCATTACACCTGGGAAGGCAAGGTCGAGAGCGAGGACGAGTTCCGCGTGACGTTCAAACACGCCGCCAGCAAGGGTGCGGACCTGGAGTCGCCTGGGTGCTCGGCGTCCGCTGATTCCATGGACCTCACCGCCGCCAAAGCCCTGCTCTACTGCGCCCTCGGCCTGTTCGTGCTCGTCGCCTGGGCCCGCGAACGCCGCAAGCGCACGCTGAACGG
This sequence comes from Actinomycetota bacterium, assembly GCA_041184445.1. Lineage (GTDB taxonomy): Bacteria > Actinomycetota > Acidimicrobiia > Acidimicrobiales > Ilumatobacteraceae > UBA3006. The sequence continues at coordinate 23,535 of JBEGJW010000047.1, forward strand.
CGGGCCGGAGAAGTTCTGGCCCGGCACGACGTACGCGCCGTCGGGCGCCTATTTCGTCGCCGCCGCCGGCGCCATC